>JANNRQ010000164.1:0-19159 GCA_031401495.1 Gemmatimonadota bacterium | reverse complement strand
CCGTGTTGGAGTGCGTCAGGCCCTGGAACTCCTGCCTGAACCCTGCGCCCCAGTCCATCTTGAAGCCGGTGTATGCAACACCTGCATCCTTCGGCGCCTCGAAAACGAACAGACCACGCGTGTCCTGTGGCCGGAAGTTCTGCATGAGAATCGGCTTCAAGGTTGAAACCTTGGCTACGGCGGCGGCGGTGTCCTTGTCGGCCGTCGGGTCAGTCTTCGCGACTTGCGCGGACGCGACCTGCTGCTGTGCGCCGAGTATGAACGGGACCGCTAGTGCGAGGGCGGCGATGCGGATGGTGTGTCTCATATAGGCCTCGGAGGGTGTGTAAACGGTTGTGAAGGGTCTCGGATTGCGCGTCATGGCTGGTAGCCCGAGAGTGCAACGACTGCGTTTCTATCCAGCTGGACGGTGAACGAGATCGTGATCGCGTCCCTCGTCCGGAGTGTTCCAAGCAGTGCGACGGGCGGCTTGATACCGAAGTCGGTCATCTTGAGGTCGACCGTCCCCTCACCGCGCGCCCCGCCACCGAGCTGACGTTCCGTCTTGACCGGAATCGCGACTTTGATGGTCTTGCCCGCGACGGTCAGGTCGCCAACCGTGTTGGCGATGAACGACGCGGCCGTCACCGAGGCGAGGTCGATCGTGTAGGACTGGAGCATGTACCGGATGTCCGGGTACTGCGGCTCATTCAGCGCCTTGTACATGTTGTCGTCCATCTTCGCCTTGCCGCACTTGAGCGTCTTGACCGGGATGGTCACCGCGACCTTGCCGATCGGACGCGCGATCTGATTGAAGGGACGCATCGCGAAACCGCTGTCGACTTCCACCTGTGCTACGAACGCGGTGGAGCCGCAGGACCAGCCGTGCACGTTGGACGAGCCGGCGATGCTCAACTTGCTGTCTGGCTTCATCATCATGGAAAGACCCTGCGCGGCTGCCGTTGAGGCGCCAATTACCAAGGTCATCGCGGTGAGAGTCATCAGCTTCGTGCGGGTCATACTGTCTCCAGAGCGTTGGGTGAGCACGTATCGCTCGTTGTGGCCTGATTCTACGACTGGACGGCGGACACCAGTGTCGGGGAGCCTCTCGGTGCATGCCCGACATTGCCGGATTCTTTTTCGGCGAATCACCCACCCCTAATCGGGGTTTCCCCTACCCCTGAAGTCGTTGTGGCTGAGCAGTTTGCACCTCGAGAAGGACCCGTACGACCCTCTGGAGACCCCTATGTCCACCACCACCCGGGACTCGCGCGCGAAGCAGCAGGCCGCCCCTTCCGACGCCACCGAGTCAACGCCCGCCAAAGTCGCCCCGCTCTTGGTCGCCACGGACGGCACGGAGTCGTCAGATGACGCATTGCGCGCCGCAAGTGCGATTGCCCGCCGAACTGGCCAGCGCATCGAGATGATCGCGGTTCACGAACCGATGCCGGTGCTCTCACCGGATGCCCAGTTCGTCGTGGGCCCGACCTCCGACCCGGACGCACGAGATGCCCTCCAGGCGCGTGTCGAGGCCCAGTTGGAACGCACCGGTCTCGGAACGCCCAGGCAGTTGGACGTGGTGTCCGGCCAGCCGGCGGCGCAAATCGCGAAGGCGGCGCAACGCGTTGGGGCTTCGCTCGTAGTCATGGGACTCGGCGAGCACGGGTTGTACGAGCGGCTGCTGGGTGACGAGATGGTACTGCGAGTCATCCGGCTTGGCACTACTCCAGTCCTGGCCGTCGCGCCCGGATTTCTGGGTGTGCCAACGCACGTGCTGGCTGCCACGGACTTCAGTCCGTCCAGCGTGCGCGCCGTGAAGCTCGCCGAGTCCCTCTCCCATCCGCATGCGACCATCACGCTGGCGCATGTGATGTCGGCCGAGATCGACGCGTCCACGTGCACACGCACCAACGCCGCATACCACGGCGCCATGGGCACCGCGTTCGATCTTGTGACCTCGCACCTGCGGGATGGCGGCGCCGTCGAGCGCGAAATCCTCGCCGGCGACCCGGCCAAGTCGCTGCTCACGTACGCGCACCGGAGTCAGGCGGATGTGATCGCGGCCGGATCGCACGGGTTCGGCTTCCTCACGCGACTGTGGCTCGGCAGCGTGTCGCAGCGGCTGGTTCGGGGAGCGAAATGTTCAGTGCTTGTAGCGCCACCCGAGGAAGGGCCGAGCTATGCGGACGAGCTGCCGTCGACCACCCGTTTTGCCGCGTACGAGTGGGCGGAACGCCTTGAGGAGTTCACCCGTCGAAACGCCGGCCGCCTGATCACCATGGAGGTGATCGATCCGGACCTGGGCGCCCAGATCGAGAATCGCAACCTGCCGCTGTTGGGCGTGGACTACGATTCACGCGATGCCAGCATCCATGTAATGCTGGGTGATCCGACGCTCGAGGGCCGGCACCTGACGCGCACGGTTCGCGGAGCCACCGCGGTGCAAATGTTGCACGACCGCGACGGCAACGACTTGATGCTTCGAATCGCCCACGGACGGGGGCAGACACTCGTGACGGTCGAGCGCCAGTAGCTTGACGCGCCGAAGGAACTCCCGATGACGTTGCATGCCGCTGGCATGATCGCCCTGATCGCCAGCGGCGCACCGCTGGTGTGGCGCACTGTGCGCGGCATGGTGCGCGGCCATTTCGACACTGACATCGTCGCGACTCTCTCCATCGTGACAGCCGCGGTGCTGCAGCAACCGGTCCCGGGTCTGGTGATCGTGTTGATGCAGCGTGGCGGCGAGTGGCTCGAGCGATACGCCGCGCGCCGGGCCACACGCGCGATTCAGGCGCTGGAGGATGCGTCGCCACGCTCCGCGCATCGCGTGACCGGCAATCGCACCGAGGATATTTCCGTCGAGAAAATCCGCGTCGACGACGTACTGCTCATTCGGGCGGGCGAACTGGTCCCGACGGACGGCGTGGTCGCGTCGGGCACGTCGTGGATTGATGCCTCGCGACTCACAGGCGAATCGGTTCCAGTGGATGTCGCGCTCGGATCCGCACTCATGAGCGGCAGCGTCAATGGCGATCGCCCGCTCACGATGCGGGCCACGGCGGTTGCGGCGGAAAGCCAGTATGCGCGCATCGTGCAGTTGGTTCGGTCTGCCCAAAGTAGCAAGGCCCCGCTCCAGCGCCTGGCCGATCGTTACGCCGTCTGGTTCACGCCGCTGACGCTGGCGGCCTGCGCGGCGACGTTCGCGTACTCGCGCGACTGGACGCTGGTGCTCGCCGTTCTGGTGGTGGCCACGCCCTGCCCGCTCATTCTCGCGACGCCGGTCGCGATTGTCGGAGGCATCAGTCATGCCGCGCGGCACGGCGTCATCGTGCGGCACGGCGGCGCACTGGAGTCACTGGGCCGCGTCACGGTGAGCGTGTTCGACAAGACCGGCACCCTCACTGTGGGCCACCCCTCGGTGAGCCGAGTAGTGACCTCGCCGTCTTGGCAAAGGGACGACGTGCTGCGGCTGGCCGCCGCAGTTGAGCATGGGTCGGGCCATTTGTTGGCGCGCTCCATCGTCGCGGCCGCGCCGAGTTCGACCTCGGGGGCGCTGACGGCCGTCGGGGTCGTGGAGACGCCCGGCCGCGGCGTGGTCGGCGAGGTTGGCGGTCATCAGGTGGCGGTGGGCGCGCGGGCGTTCGTGATTGAGCGATTCGCGCCCGACGAAACGAGACTGCGCGCCCTGGAGAACGGCGACTCGTTCCTGCGCGCCTTCGTGATGGTGGACGGCGCGCCGGCGGGCGCCATCGAGTTTGCCGACGCAATCCGGCCGAGCGTTGGTGAGACCTTGCGTCGGTTGCGCGCCGCCGGCGTCAACCGGGCCGTCCTTCTCTCCGGAGATCACGCGTCGTATGTGCGCACGGTGGCCGATGCGGTCGGGATCGCCGACGCGCGCGGCAACCTGCTGCCGGCGGACAAAGTGGCCGTTGTGGCGCAACTCAAGCGCTCGGGCGAGGTCGTTCTCATGGTCGGCGACGGCGTGAACGATGCGCCGGCGTTGAGCCTTGCCGACGTCGGCATCGCTTTGGCGTCGCATGGGCGCGGCATCGCCAGTGAGAGCGCCGATGTCATCTTGCTCGAGGATGACATCGCCGGCGTGGCCGACGCCGTGGAGATCGGGAGGAAGACCATGCGAGTGGCGCGACAGAGTATTGGCATCGGCCTTGGGCTGAGCCTGGTGGCCATGGGATTCGCCGCCGCTGGCACAATCACGCCGACGTTCGGCGCGCTACTGCAGGAAGGAATCGATGTAGCCGTCATTCTCAATGCACTTCGAACCAGTCAGTAACCGGAGATACACAAATGTCACTCGTACACTTGCATCTCGCCCTGACTCACGTGCCGGTCGTTGGCCTGCTCGCTGTCCTTGGATTGTTTCTCTGGGCGTTGGTTCGCCGAAACTCTGAAGTCGCACGCGCGGCCTTTGCTGGTCTCATCCTGGTGGCCTGCGTCACCGGCGTCGTGTTTCTCACTGGCGAGCCGGCGGAAGAAGCGGTCGAGAAGCTCGCGGGGGTCACCGAGGACTCGATCCACGAACACGAGGAGCTCGCCGAAGCAGCGCTGGTCGCAACGCTCACACTCGGCGTGCTGGCCTTGTTTGCCTTCGTCGGCTACCTGAAGCGTGAAATCCCGCGATTGGCGATGGCCGTCGCGTTCACAATGACGCTCATCGTGAGCGGCTTGATGGGCGTGACCGCCAACCTGGGCGGCCAGATCCGGCACACGGAGATTGCAGGCTCAGCGCCCCAGGGGAACGAATCCAGAGGGGAGAGGGATGGTCGCTGAGCGCTGCAGCGCCGCCGCTATTTGACCGTCACCCACCCGACCATTCCAAGCAGTGCGTGGGGGTCGCACTGGAAGAAGTATTTCCCGGGCGCGAAGTCCACGTAGATCTTGTATTCCTGTCCCGGCAGTTGGAGCATGTCCGATGCCTTGGGCAGCCCGGATTTCCCGGGGTTCGAGTCCGCGAGGAAGTTGACATTGTGCACCCCGGTCTTGAGCTCGAATTCGATCACGTCACCCTTCCGCGCCTCGATCACGTTCGGCTTGAAATAGTTCCCCTTCTCGTCCGAGTACATCTCCACCTCGATCACTTTACCGTCGGGCGCAGGCTTGATTTCCTCGCTCGACTCCGCGCGTTCAGCGGCCTCCTGAGCCTTTTCGGACTTCTCGCCGCCACACGCTGCCAAGAGAAGGCATGCGGTGCCTGCGAGCCACAGGCGCTGCATCGAATTCACCATTGTCGTTCTGGTTCCTCGTGAGTTAGAAGTCTTTCCTGCGAAACGTCCGGGCGGCGAGCGCGAGCGGCGCCGCAACCCAGAGTGAGAGCGCCAGCACCGCAAGCACGGCTCCGGCGGGTCCGGCAAAGGCGCGCGTGAACACGGCGCCCGTGTAGCCGAGCAGCGCTGCGACGTCGAGTTGCAGCAGGACCAGCACGCGGGCCAGGTCCACCGGGTTGAGCGCCATCAGCGCCAACATCAGCGGCTCGATGGCGCGATCGCCCGACAGCGACACGATGAGCAGCACGACGCCGTCGTACAGCAACGCGAGGACGAACCAGGTCGCGATGGCGAGCCCAAGTCCCTTCAGTCGGTCATCGACGCGAACGACGATCAGCGTCGCCAGCGCGGTGAAGGTCGCCGTGAGCACGGCACCGGTGGCCAGCAGCACTATCAACGTCCGCGATGCGCCCGCCGCGAACAATGTCCCGTGCAGCAGGAAGGGTACGCTCACGCCCACGAGCCACGCCGCCACCAGCGTCGCCGTAAGGCCCGTATACAGGCCGCCGAACAGATCGCGACGGCGTACCGGCTGCGCCAGCAGCAATTCGATGAACTCCCGCGCGTTGTACAGGTATACCGTGCCGAATACGATCGTGACCAGCGGGGTCACGAACAGCATCGCGTTGGCCAGACTCAACAGCGCGCGAACGTCGCCGCCGGCGAACCGTAGCAACCCTTCCGTCGCCGCTGCGAAGAACAACGCGTAGGCCATCACCCAACGGCTGCGCACGATGTCGCCGGCCTGACGCATGGCGATCCGGCCCATGGTGGTCATGCGGCCGCCCCCGCCTGGCGAATCATCATGTGGGCCACCGCCCGCTCCAGCGTGGGCTGCTGCGTCTCGGTCATGAGCACCGCCATCGGGCCCGCGAACTGCACCCGCCCTTCCAGGAGGAACACGACATCGTCCGCGACCTGCTCCAGTTCACTCATCACGTGGCTCGTCACCAGCACCGTGCGGCCCACGTCACGCTCGGCGATCGCATCCTTGAGCAGGCTGCTCGACAGCGGATCGAGCCCCGCGGTGGGCTCATCCAGGATCAGGATTGTTGGCCGGAACAGGAACGCGGCCGCGGCATTGATCTTCTGACGCGAGCCGCCGGACAGCGTCCGCAGCGGTTTGTCGAGAAACTCGCGGATGCGCAGACGATCCATGAGCGTTTCATCCAACGCCACGTGCCCCACGCCGCCGCGCAGAGCCGTGAGGAACTCCACCAGCTCTGCGCCAGTGAGGTTCTCCGGATACCGGGCGATCTGGGGCATGTAGCCAATGCTCGCTCTGTACGCTCCATCCGCGTCAATCGGATCACCGTTGACGCGGATTTCGCCAGCGTCCGCCCGTACCAGGCCGAGGATCGTCTTGATGAGCGTCGTTTTGCCGGCCGCGTTTGGGCCGACGAGCGCCGTCACTCGGCCGCTCCGGAACGACGCGGTCACGTCGCTCAGGACGCGAACACCACCGAACGACTTGGACACACCGCGGACGTCAATCACGACGGCCTGCGCATCAAGGGCCGGGCATCCACCAGCGTTTCAGGTGTAAGCGCCGGGAGCACGCGTTCCGCAGCGTCCAGCATACCGGTAAAAAGACTGCGCATCAGGATCATGGCCGGCTCGTGACGCTCGACCACCATCGAAAAGAGGCGCACGGGATGGAACGGCACGTCGCCCACGCCGTCGCGATTCAAATCGTAGCCACGGTAGTCGTCCCAGTAGTTCCCCTCGATCCGCGTGGAGTGCTCACGGGAGTTGGTGGCGACGTCGAACGAGTTGCCCAGAAATTCGTTCTTCGCGAAGAACGCCTCGCTGGTGCTGGCCTCGAGCTTCACGGCCCAGCCATTGTCGCGAAAAGTGTTGCCCTCGGCGACCAGGCGGTCCGCGCCGTCGGCCAGGAGTCCCGTGGTGTTGTGCGTGAAGACGTTGCGTTCCAGCCGGCTCGCCCCGATTTCCTTGAGCAGCAGGCCGTACGCCGCCGGGCCCCAATTGTCCTCGAAGCGATTGCCGATCATGGTGACGCGCTTGGTGTACATCACGGCCACGCCGGAGCCGTTGCCGATGAACTGGTTGCCCTCGTACAAACAGTCGTCGGAGTACATGAAGTGCAATCCGTAGCGGATGTTGGCTTCGCTTCGGTTGCCGGTGATGCGCGTGTCGTGCACGAACTCGAAGTAGATCCCGTCACGGTGACCTGTCACGCGGTTGTTCCCGATGGTGACGCCGCGGCTGGACCAGAGATGGATGCCGTTGCCGTTGACGCTCTCAGGTGCCCGGTTGCCGCGCACCGTATTGCCGATGATCCGGCAGTTCGTCGCGCGCGCGAGGTAGATGCCGAAGTACGCATCATCCACTCGGTTGTCCTCGATGCGGCACCCGGACGCGTCCACCACGCGGATGGCGGACGGGTCCTCCATCATGCTCGCCGAGACGCTGTCGAACCGCAGTCCACGCACGGTGACATCGTCGGCCGCGATCACGAGAATGGAGTGCGGCCCGCCACCGACGAGCGTCGGATAGTCCACGCCCTCGATCGTGACCGGCTTGGTGATTCTGATCGTGGGCTCGCGATAGGTGCCAGGCTGGACGCGAATGGTTCCACCGGACGAGACGAGCGTAAGCGCCTGTGCCAGCGAACGGACCGGGCCGTCAGCGCGGACTTCCACGATTGCGGCAACTCTCGACCCTCGATTGACGACGTCCGGGTTGTGCAGTCGTCGCGAGTCGAAAGTCACTGGTTGTTCCGTTGCCGCACCAGAAGGCGCCCCATGCGCCGAATGGTCGAACGGGCCCGCATGCGGTGAACCGCATCCGAGAAGGAAAGCGATCGCCGCAGCCGCCAACGCCCGGACACCCGATTGGGTCGTAACGGTCGGCCGAACGGGGCGCCACGAAAGCAGCGCGGCCAGTCCCATGAGGAACGACACGCCGGCAATGATGCCACCGGACGCGGGCCACGACGTCGCCCTGAAGTTCAAGAGCTGTTTGGAGCCGATCAGTGGCGGCTGGTACGTCATGTCTGGCACCTGGATGATCGCATCCGGCGAGAGATTGTGGCCGTAGTCGTATCCCCAGCGCCACATATCCGCCAATCCAGCCACTCCCACCATGCCGAACACTGCCAACCACAGTGTGATACCGCGCCGGCGGCCGGCGGCGGCAGCCGTGAGGCCACCGAGCGCCAGCGCAGCGACGATCCACGGCATGTAGCGCATCTCCGGAATGGCATTCGCGTCGATGGGCTTCATGCCGATGTAGTGATTCAAGGAATTGATGTTCCTCAAGTCGTGCTCTTTCAGACCGGTCACTGTGTTGAGCCGGATCAGCATGCCCAGCCCCTCCGGGTACTGCGGAGCCTCCAGGTCAATGCGCCAGAGGGGCGTGGCATACATCGCGAACAGCAACAGTGAAGCGACTACCAGCAACCAGCGAGAAAGCTTCGGCACGCTACTTCTGCTCCGCCTGCGACTTCTTGCTGATCGTACCGGTCAACGCCACGGTGGAGTTGGCCGCGGACACCCGGATATACCCCTGCATTTCCTGATGCAGCGCCGAGCAGAAGTCCGTGCAGTAGAACGGATAGATGCCGGCGCGTGACGGCACCCACTTGAGCGTCCGCGTTTCACCCGGTTGGAGGATCAACTCCGCGTTGGTGGCACCCATGACGGCGAAGCCGTGCAAGATGTCCCAGTCCTGCTCGATGTTGGTGATGTGGAAGTACACCGTGTCACCCATCCGGACGCCTTCGAGATTGTCCGGCGCAAAGTGACTGCGGATGGCGATCATCTTCACCTCGACCCGCTTGCCGTTACGGGTAATGCCGGTCTCCTTCTGTGACTTGGCCACCCACGGGTTGGTGTTCTCGGCAAGGCTGAAGAACTTCTTGCTGTTCGCCTTGATCAGGTCAGCCGGTATCGCCTGCGCGTAGTGCGGCTCGCCAAACGTCGGGAAGTCCAGCAGCATGCGCATCTTGTCGCCGCTGATGTCAATCAGTTGCGCCGACTGCGCCATTTCCGGTCCGGTCGGCAGGTAGCGGTCCTTGGTGATCTTGTTCATCGCTACCAGGTACTTGCCCCACGGCTTGCGGCTGTCGCCGCCCGGGACCATCAGGTGGCCGATCGCGTAGTAAGTCGGGATGCGGTCCACGACTTCCCACGTCCCCAGCTTCCACTTCACGACTTCGCTGGAAATGAACATCGACGTGTATCCGAAGCCCTTGCCGTCAAACTCCGTGTGCAACGGGCCCAGGCCGGGCTTCTTCACTTCGCCCGCCAGCACCGCCTCGTACTTGAGCACCGGAATCCCGTCGATCTCGGTCTCGAACGCCTTGTCCGCGATGGCCTTTTGGAGTTTGTCGAACGAATGCACCGGAATCAGGCTGGCGAGCTTGCCGCCCGCGACGATGTACTGGCCGGTGGGATCGACGTCCACGCCGTGCGGCGACTTGGGCGTGGGCAGGTAGTACACAACGCCGGCGCAGTTCTTGGGATCCAGGATGTTGACGCTGGTCATAGTCTCCGACACGCCAACGCGCGACTTCTCGTCCATGAAGTTGTGGCGGTAGCTGGCCGGCGATCTGCGCGCCTTGCCCTGCGCGACGCACTCTTCCGCGCGCACGTAATGCACGGCGGCGATGAAGTCCTTGTCGTTCTTGCTGGCGTTCTCCTCGAGCTTGGTGTTGGCTTGCTCCGAGTTGTACGACGTGAAGAAGAGCCAGCCGTCGGACGGACCCTTGCCCGCATGACCAAGGTCGTAGTTGTAGCCGGGCATCAGGATCTGGAACGCGACCTCGAACTTCCCGGGCTCGTTGGCTTTGATGAACGAGATGGTGCCCTTGAAGTTCTTCTTGTACGAGTCAATCGGGACGTCCGTGTTCGGCACCGGCACGCTGAACCGCGTGGCGCTCACCACGTACTTGTTGCTTGGCGTCGGGAACGGCGAGGCATGGCCGCCGCCGGCGTTCGGGATCTCGATGATCTCGCTGGTTTCAAACGTCGTGAGATCCACGCGCGCGATGCGCGGCGTGTTGTTGCCGTTGATGAACAGCCAGCGGCCATCCGGAACACCGTCGGTCTGCGACAGCTTCGGGTGATGCGTGTCGTCCCAAGGCACCAGACCGTACGACGTCATCAGCATGCCCTTGGTCTCTTCGCTGTAGCCGTACCCGTTCTCGGGATTCTGCGAGAAGACTGGGATGTTCTTGAGCAGCCGGCCCGAGGGCAGACCGTACACGCTGACCTGTCCGTTGAAACCGCCGGACAAGAACGCGTAGAACTCGTCGTGCTGGCCCGGCGCGACGTACGTCCTCTGCGCTGCGTCGCCGGTTACGATGTTCGACGACCCACCGCGCCCAGAACACGCATATAAGACCGCGGCGGTGATGACAAAGATGATCGCGAACGCCTTGCCGCCAATTCGATTGTTCATTGTTTCCTCGGGACTTTGTGGGTGCGAGCGCACCGTGATCTTCCGCATCCGGCCCCAACAGCGCCGACCGGTCAGGGAACACGCTACGGAGGTCGGCTCCCTCGGGTCATCAGGCGTTTTCGCTACCCCGTGTAGGGGTTCGTAGGGCGCAATTGGGGACTTCCCTGATGCGCGGTGGAGACCATCACGCGCACAGGCGCTCCCGGAAGCCGGTGCCGCCTGAACGGTCGAACCCCGCACCGGGTATCGCTACCGAGTGCGGGGTTCGGAGCCCGCTGGCGATTGTGAGCTTTTGGTTCGACACCGTGTTACCCCGAGTGCTCACCTCGATGTTCCACGGCCCTGCTCACCGCCTTGCCCTCGTCGGACGGGTCCGACTCAGGTGCCTCTCGGCCGAGAGGCTTCAGTTGTGTCCAGCGACCTCACAACCCGCCCGGCCGTTATCGAACTCCGTCCGAGCCGTCCTCCGGCAACGCTCTGCGAGAGGACCCCACCCTCGAGAGTACCCGTCCCGAGAGTGCATAAGCAATGTGTCACGACTGCATCGTTCGAGACATACAGGAAAACCTGAAGTTTTTGCGGCAATACCCTGACGCAGTTCAGGCCAACCCTCAGCGCGCAAGTCGTCGCGATTCACGATAGTTCCGCCAACCAATGCACCTGTAAGGAGTTGAGATGCCACCGATCATGGCCGCGGCACCGGCGATCAAGCGCCCGAGACTTCGGGTGCTGAACGACCGCCAAATCGGATTCGTCCTGGAGCGGAATTCCGTGGCCCGCATTGCGTTTCAGCGCGACGGGCGCATCGAGCTCATGCCGGTGCACTACGTCATGCTGGACGGCGCGGTGATTGGTCGCATCTCGCTCGGCCGGAAGTACCTCAGCTGGCTCGTCGCAAACGAAGTGGTCGTCGAAGTCGAGGAGACCACCGGCCTCTTTGACTGGCGCAGCGTCGTCATTCGCGGCTCGGTCTCGTTGCTTCGGTCGCATGGAGGGACGGATGTCCAACGTGAACAGTTCCACCGGGCGGTGACCGCGATTCGAGCACTCATCCCTGGTGCGTTTACGGAAAGCGACCCGACCCCTGACCGCCGCTTTGTTTTCCGCGTGGACCCGACGGAAATCACTGGCAGAGAGGCGTCGACGAAGTAATCTCCGGTGTGCCCGCCGCCACGCTCCAGCGCGTCCGCAAGCTGTGCCTCGCGCTTCCGGAGACAACGGAGGTGAAGGCGTGGGGCGCACCAACGTTCCGCGTTCGCGGCCGGATTTTCGCGATGTATTCCGCCGCCGACCCCAGCCGAGACGACGGACGAGAGTCCGTGTGGCTCGCCAACGACGCAACGAACCAGATGCTCATGATCAACGACAAGCCCGAGCGCTTCTTCAAGCCCCCGTACGTCGGGCCGTCCGGCTGGGTGGGCGTCTATCTCGACAAGCGCGTCAGCTGGAAGCTCGTGAAGGACGTCGTCGCTGACGCGCACGAACACATTGTCAAGAAGATGCGCTCGAAGCGTGCCGCCACGACCGGGCACCGCACCAGGACGCTGAAGCGCTAAGGAAGCTCTGAACAATTGCGCTGTCATCCCGCGCGAAGCGAGGGATCTGCAGTCTTGAGGGGTCAACTCCAGATTCCTCGTCGCTTCGCGACTCGGCATGACAATTGTTCAGAGCTTCCCTAAGGCGCCGTGATAGCCGCGATGCCGGTGTTGGTGATGAAATAGATCTGGCCGGCGTTGCGCGCCACGCGGTGCACGCGGAGTTGCTGCCCGGATGCCTTGGGGTACTGTGCGAGCACAGCCGCGTTGGACGCGTTGAGAACCAGCACGTCGTTGTACCATGCGCCCACGGGACCGTGACGCGAATTCACAATGAACGTTCCGTTCGAGCAGCCCACGGAGAGCTCATCATAGGCGCTGAGGCCCCTGCTCCATGCGACGACGCCGCTCGCCGCGGCTCGCGCATCCAGTGACGTGGCCGTGTACGTCGCGACGACACTGCTGCACGCCGGTGAGCCGGAGGCCTCCAGCGGTGGCGGCAGGTACGTGTTCGACGCCGGCCAACCCAGCGCTCCGGTGGACACGGCGTAGTTGGCGATGCCGTACGTCGGCGCCGAGTACGTCCTGACCGTAACGCGACCGCTGTCCACAGCGGGCGCGCGATCCACGGATGGTCGCGGGCTCTCCGTCGTCACGTGCTTCCACACTTGAGCCCCGGTGGCAATCGTCACAGCGGCCACGAACCCGTTGCCGCCGGCCAACACCACACCCCCGGCAACGGTCACTCCCTGCACCGACGCGGTGTCGAGCGGTACGGTCCAGGTTTCCGCGCCGGTCGCCGGATTCAAGCCCACGATCTCACCCGCAGCGTTGCCAACGATGATGCTTGTGCCGTCAGTAGCGGCATTGCTCGTCACCCGTCGGGCGGTCACGGGCGCATAGCGAAACACCGAGTCGCCCGAGGTCGCGTTGAACGCCACGACGCCCTGCCCCACCGCCGCGACGGCGCTCCCGACGTTGACAATCTTGTATGACAGAAACGGCACAGTGCGGGTCCAGCGATGGGCGCCGTTGGAGATGCTCATCGCAACGAGCGAGAGTGTCACGCCCTTGGCTTCAACGGTGTAAATCGACTGAGCATCCAGGTGCGCTGCCATGACCGAATCGAATGTGCGCGTCACAAACCACTGCGTGCCGCCGGTGCCGAAAGCGCTGTCCGCGAACGACGGGATCACCTTGGCGTTCGGATCACGGAATGGTCCCGTGTAGGTCTCGCTGCACGACAACACGAAGGCCGCCACCGAAATGGCGGACATGATGCTACGAGGATTCGGTCGGCGTCTCATGTGTGGTTGGAGGTCACCCAATTTGACGATGCGCAGGCCCTTCAGATGTGACCTGTGTCATCGTCGGTGACATTGGCTGCGTCTCCTCAATCCACGCGCAATCCAACCCGCAGCGTGCGCGGCGGGGTCCGCAACCGGGTGGCGCCAAAGAACGACGTGGGGTCCGACGCAGAGCGTTCGCCAATGTTCGTATTCACCAACGTGATCGCGTTGCGGCCGAACGCGTTGAACAGGTCCATCATCACGGAAGCTCGCCTCGGCGAGCGCCATTCCAGATGCAGGTCTACTATGCCACGGCTTTCGTAGTGACGCGAGCCGCGCTGCTCCACGAACACGGACTGCCCGAACGACTCACGAAAGAGCTGCGCTGGAATCCGCCTGAGCGCGCTGTCCGAGTATGCATATCGGCCTTCGATCGTGAACGACGGCCCGAAGCGCTCACCCAGCGTGTGGGTGTACAACACGCCAGCCTGAAAGCGGCGCGGCAGCCGTGCCGTCACCCACAGCTTCCCCTCCATCTGGAGCGCGTCCGGCAAGTAGCCGCGGCTGTTGATCGCCTCGTTCGGATTCACGAACGGCCCCGCGCTGAACGTGGTCCCCGTCGTGCCGTAGCCTGCGACGCCCGGCACGTTGCCCTTGAGCTGCGCGCCGGTGACCGACGCCTCGGCGCGCCACGCCGGCTGCACCGTGCGCACAGTCAGGGTCAGTTGTTCGTACCGGCGGCGCGCGCCGGGAACGGCGCCAAGCCGGATGTCCGGATTCCACGTGAGCGCCCGGACGTACCCGGTGTCGTACCCGAAAACAGTCGCCGGGAATCGCCGCAGCGCGTTCTGCTCGGCCAGGTAGGCTTGCAGCGCCGCATTGCTGACGTAGACGTCCGGCAGGACCAGCGGTCGACGATTCGCGTCGAGTACAATGCCGCGCACGTACGCGTTGTCCACGAACACCCCGTGGATCGGCGTGTAGTTGGTCGCGATGTTGCGGTCGGCGAGCCCGACGATATCGCCATTGGCGCGATGCGTGTACAGCGCTTCGACCTTCCACGCGGCGCCAAAACTCTTCTCGACCGCGAACACCGTCTGGTCCACGTACGGCTGCCGGAATCTGTCCACTCGTCCGGACGCATTGAGAATGGATTCGTCGAAACCGTAGGTCAGGAATGCCGAGCCCGCCGTGTCCCGCTGCGTTGGCGTAAACGTGGTGCGCGGGTCGGTGAGCGTCGGCGCCGAATAATAGAATCGGCGGTTCGAGTAGACGTCCGCGCCCGCGGCCCGATCGAAGAACAACGAATACATCCCCTGGTGGTACCGTCCCCAGTGCGCCTTGAACGCGAATGTGTTTCGCCCGGTCACGTCCCACGCGATGCCGAGGCGCGGGTCGAGTCCCTCGGCGTGCACCGCCTCGAATCGGTAGCACGGCGCCGCGACGGCGCAGTCCGGCCGGACGAACCCGGACCAATGCCCGTACCGGATGCCGGGCGTAACGGCGATTCGGGTCCCGATATTGAGCTGGTCCTGCACGTACAGCGCTTGGCTGGCCACATCGCTGTCGAGCCGGCGCTCGCCGCCCCAGTCACTGCCGATCGCCTGCCAGGTGGTGACGTCGTCCGGATCAAACGGAACGCTGCCTGTCGTGTACGGCCGCCACGTGAGGCCGCCATTGCGAATGCGCTCGTCGCGCCAGCGCCCGCGTGACACCTCCCCACCGAACAGCAGTTGGTGCTCGCCGAACACGCGTTGCCTCGTGCGCCACTCCGCAGTAGCCGTGACGCTGGACGGATCATGCCGCTCGTCGAACGCGGCATTCTGTTGCGCCGGCTTGGACCCGGGCTGGAGGAGCTGCACGCCGGGCACGCCGGGCCCGGCATAGCCGGTACGTGACTCACGCGACGCAAACCCGGCGACACGCAACTCCACCTGATTGAGCGCATTGCCCGTGTTCTTCCAGGACAGGGCGGCGTACGACGTGGGGCGCGAGACGCGCGCGGTCGCCGAGGGATCGTCCAGGCCGTTGATACCCGCGTGCGCGATGGCGAGACCGGAGTACCCGCCGAGCAATTCCACGCGCTGACCCAGGGCCGGCAGCCAGGTGAGCTTGGCGATGGCCCGCGCGTCGGTCTGTTGCTCCTGCGTGCGCTGGAAATCTCCAGGGGCTGTGGTTGTGAGATCCGGCGACCGAAGATCGCGACTGACGTATTGCCCGCCCAGGAAGTAGAACACTCTGCCCGGCAGCAGGGGCCCGCCCGCTTCGCCGCCCACCTCGCGCCGCCCGGCTTGCTCGACGCCCAGCTCCGCGAGGTTGAAGTTCGACGCCGTGAGTGCGGCCGCCTCGTAGTTGGACCGGATGGCGAAGCGCCGCTCGTTGGTGCCCGACTTGGTGACGGCGTTGATGACGCCACCCTGGAAGTTGCCGTGTTGCGCACCAGCGCCGAGTCCGCGAATCTCGAGCGATTCGATCCAGTCGACACTGAGCCCGAGGAAGTCGCCGCCGACTCCGGGGTGGTTCACCGCGACGCCGTCGAGCTGGTAACTATTCGAAACGCCAGGCGCTCCGCCCCACAACTGGTCCTTGCGGGCGCCCGGCACCAGCGCGATGAGGCTCGCTGCGTCGCGCGCGCCAGGCAGGAGCGCTGTGAACGTCCGGTCGAGCCGGGTCGCCATTTCGGGCGTGCCCGCGTTGACCGATGTCGGCGATGTCACGACGTAGATCGTCGAGAGCTGCGCCGGCGCTTGCGTCAGCGTCACGCTCAGCGTGCGCGTTTGGCCGTCCGCTACGCGCACACCTGGCAGCTCCGCGCTGCGGTACCCCACGCGCCGCACGGTGACCAGCCAGATGCCGGCTTCCAGGCCTGAGATCCGGAACGCACCGCTTTCGTCGGCGGTTGCATGGAATGCAAGTGCTCGATCGGACCGGGTCGCGTCAACGGCAGCGGACGGAAGCGGGCGGCCGTCTGCGCCCACGACCGTCCCGGCAATGGCGCCTTGTGCCATCGCGCGCCCGGCGAGGAGCATCGCAGCGAGAGCAAGGTTACGCGTCAACAGGCTTCGGGTCACGAATTACGAGTTACGAGTTACCAGTCACTACTATATAAGGATGGGGCTTCTGGATCGGCTCGCGAACGCGCTTGGGGGAAAGCTGGGAGTCCTGCACGAATTGCGCGGATTTCGCGTGGTCGTGGACAATACCCGGCACGACATCGCGACCGCGGACGTCGTCGCGCGGCTGGATGAGTCCCTGGCGCTCATCGAACAATACCAACCGTGGCGGCTAGCGCACCTGCGCCGCGACCTGGACCATTTCCGCATCGTGCGCTGGCCGTGTCGCGGCGCGTACTTCCCGGAGCACCGCGCCTGCATGGTGGAGCTGACGTTTCTGGCTCGGCGTGACATCGGGGCGGCGACCGTGGCATCGACAATCGTGCACGAAGGGCTGCACGCCCGCGTTGCCCGCATGACCGGGAACCGCGATCGCGACGCTGCACGGGAAGAGCGCCTCTGCCGGCGCGCCGAGCTCGAGTTCGGTCAGGCGCTCCCGGCCGATATCGGCGCGCCGGTCGTCGAGCGTGCGCTCGAATCGCTGGCACTCGCGGATGAGGAAGTTGCGCCCGACATCGACTGGCGCGTCGCTGAGCAGCGCATGGCAGACATAGACCGCAGCGCTCAGTAGCTTTTCAGACCCCAACAATCAGACATGAGCAAAGTCAGGATTACGGTCGGCAAGGACCTCAAGTTCACCGCGGTGTTTGAAGACAAGAACGCGCCGCAAACCGTCGCGGCCTTCAAGAAGCTCATGCCGTACAAGCAGCGCATAGTCCACTGCCGTTGGAGCGGTGAGGGCTGCTGGATCCCGCTCGGCGAATTCAAGCTCGATGTCGGCTTCGAGAACCACACGAGTTACCCAGCGCCGGGCCAGATCCTCTGGTACCCCGGCGGGTACAGCGAGACCGAACTCATCTTCGCCTACGGCCCGGTGAGCTTCGCGAGCAAGATGGGCCAGCTCGCCGGCAACCATTTCCTCACCATCGTCGAAGGCAACGATCGACTTCAGGATATGGGGAAAAAGGTCCTCTACGAAGGCGCGCAGGAAATCGTCTTTGAGTAACTAGTCCCTTCAGTGGACAACATCACCCATACGCTGGTCGGCGCCGCGCTCGCCGAAGCTGGCCTCAAGAAGCGCACGGCACTCGGCGGCATCACGCTCATGATTGGGGCGAACTTCCCCGACATCGACATCGTCTCCGCATTCGTCGGGAAGAATTTTGAGGGCCGACGCGGCATCACGCACGGGTTCCCGGCATTGATCATCCTGCCGTTCGTGCTCGCAGGCATCATGTGGCTGTGGGACACGCAGGTCCGGCGCCGACGAAACCCGTCGCTGCCGCCCGCGGACTATCGCCAGCTCGCGATCCTCTCCGCGGTGGCTATTGCCACGCACCCCACGCTCGACTTCATGAACACCTACGGCATGCGCTGGCTCATGCCGTTCGTGGACAAGTGGTTCTATGCCGACGGCATGTTCATCATCGACCCGTGGTTCACGCTGATGCTGGCGGCCGGCGTCTTCTTTGCGCGTCGGCTCAAGAATGTGGACATCGCGCGTGCCGCACTCGCTACCGCCGGCACGTACGTCATAGTCATGCTGTGCATCACCACCATGGGCCGCTCCAAAGTCCTCCAACAGGTTGGGCCCCGGAAGTTCATGGTCCAGCCCACCCCCGGGATCCCGTGGAAGCGCGGCATCCTGGTCGAGGAGCGCATGGCCTACCGGTTCGGCACGTACACCGCGTTCGGCGAGGCCCGCCTATCAGACCTGACCATCGCCAAGGGCGACAACGACCCAGCGGTGGGCGCCGCCAGGGAGACTGCCCAGGCACAGCGGTTCCTCCATTGGGCACGCTTCCCCTTCTATAGAGTGGTGCGAGACCGGCGCGGGACCACCGTCCGGATCGCCGACGCCCGCTACATGGGGGACGACGCGAGGGGGTGGGCTGCCGTCGAAATCTTCCTCCCGGTATCGGGGAGTCTTGCCCTGCACCCCACACCCTAACCCCATACCCTATACCCTGTTTCGTGAGGGTCGAGGGTAGGGTCCGGGTTCCCATAAATCGCTGCGGCAGCCTATCTTTCTAGGCTCCAAAGCAACCCGTTTGACCCTGTAAATCATCAATGCCAAAGAGCCGTCCCCGCCTCAAAATCATCCGCCGTTTCGGCGTTCAGCTTCCCGGACTCACCCGCAAGTCGGCTGACAAGAAGCCCTACCCGCCCGGCCAGCACGGTCAGTCAAAGACCGGCCGCAGGAAGACCAGCGAGTTTCGTCGCCTGCTCGAAGAGAAGCAGAAGGTGCGCTTCAACTACGGCGTGACCGAGACCCAGCTGCGTCGCTACCTCGGCCTCGCGCGCAAAATGCCGGGCCGCACCGGCGACAACCTGCTCGGCGTTCTCGAGCGTCGCCTCGACAACATCGTCTTCCGGCTCGGCTTCGCGCCCACGATTCCCGGCGCGCGCCAGCTCGTGTCGCACGGCAACATTCGCGTCAACGGCAAGAAGGTGGACCGTCCGGGTTATCTCGCTGAGTCCGGTGACGCAGTCGCCGTCGCGCCGAAAGCGCGCGAGCGCGCCCAGCTCATGGC
>JANNRQ010000163.1:0-11971 GCA_031401495.1 Gemmatimonadota bacterium | reverse complement strand
GTCGCGATGGCTCTGCACCCACTTGGCGAACATCGAGTAGATGATCGTCTCGGAGGTGGGCCGGAGAATCAGGTTCTCCTCGAGCTTCTTGCCACCGCCGTGGGTGACCACCGCGAACTCGTGCTTGAAGCCCTCGACATGGTCCTTCTCTTTCTGGAGATAGCTCTCCGGAATGAGAAGCGGGAAATACGCGTTCTGGTGCCCACTGGCCTTGAACATGTCGTCCAGGGCGCGTTGCATCCGCTCCCAGATGCCGTAGCCGTTTGGCCGGATGACCATGCAGCCGCGCACCGGCGAGTAATCCGCCATTTCCGCGCGCAGCACCACTTCGTTGTACCACGCGCTGAAATCCGCGGCGCGTGTGGTCAGCTTCTTCTCGTCAGCCATCTACAAACGTAAATGGTTTCTCGACTTTCGAAGCCAGATCGCGCTCGATTGGGCCGCCATCAGCCTTGAGAATGACCGCATGCGCGGCGCCGGCCTTGGAGGCGGCCTCCATCTGTTTGCCGAGCGGCATCGGGCGCAGGGCGTATTCGACCGACTTGCCACTGCGCCGAAGCCTCGTCGCAATCTCCATGGCTTTGGCCCGCTGACCCTCCTCATCGAACGCAACCCAATAGTCGATGGCGGACGCAAGCGACGGCATCTTGCCACGCGCCTTGAGCAGTTCTCCCAGAACCACGTCGCCCATGCCGAAGCCCAAGGCGGGCGCATCGGCGCCGCCCAAGCTGGCAAGCAGTGTGTCGTAGCGACCGCCGCCGCAAATGGCGCGAAACTCACCCTTCGCGTCGAACAACTCGAAGACGATGCCGGTGTAATACGCGAGGCCGCGAACGATGGTCAGGTCGAGCGACACCCATTCGCGAATACCGAGCGCCTCAGCGTGGGCGAGGCACGCCGCCACGGTATCGAGACACTCTCCAACTCCTTTGTCCGGAAACGCCGTTCGGATCGCCTCAACGGAATCCAGCGCCTTGAGGGAAACGAGGCGCGCGGCCGCGGCGGCGGGAATGCCGGCCGCCGCAAGCTTCTCGAGCGACACCTCGCGCGGCTGGCGATCCAGCTTGTCCACGACGCCAAACACGTCGGCGGTCTTTGCGTCCGGCACCATCAGCGCGCGCAGGATGGCGTGAAGCAATCGGCGGTCCGAGACGCGCGCGATGACGTCGACGGGGCCAAGCCCCAGGGCCCGCATGCACTCGACCGCTACGGCAATGAGTTCCGCGTCGGCGGCGACGTCCGTCTCGCCGACAATGTCGACGTTGAGCTGGAAGTGCTCGCGCAACCTGCCCTTCTGCTGGCGCTCGTAGCGGAACAGTTGCGGGATCGAAAACCACCGCACCGGCTTGCGCAGTGATTGGACCCGCGCGCCCACCATGCGGGCGAACGTTGGCGTCATCTCCGGACGCAGCGCGACGTCGCGGTCGCCCTTGTCCTTGAAGTTGTAGAGTTGGCCGACGATCTCGTCCCCGCTCTTCTTCGTATACAGGTCCAGCGGTTCGAGCGGCGGCCCGTCGTATTCCTCGAATCCGAACCGGCGCGCTACGTCCCGCCACGTGTTCAGGATGTAGGCGCGGGCGGCGAATTCCTCAGGGTAGAAATCCCGGAACCCCGGGAGCGAACTCGCGCCTTTTGCCATTGGCGGAACTTAGGCCGTCAGCGGAGAGAGCTGCAACTTTGCCATGGTATCGCCGACGGTGTGGAACGATCCCGTCACCACCACGGTCTCCGCATCCTCGACGCTCGCCAACGCCTGATCCAACGTCGGGGCGATTGTGCCACGAAGGCCGGACCGGCGCATGAACTCCCCGCCGTCCTCGAGGCTCCACGCCCGACTGGCCGGCGCTGTGGGCGCATTGGTCAGGACGAGTTCATCCACCACGCCGCTCAGCGCCAGCAGCATCTCGCGCCACTCCTTGTCGCGAAGCGCGCAGAAGATCGCCTTCATCGGCCGCTGCGGTGCGATGGCCCGGAGCGTCTCTGCCAGCACGCGGGCGCCGTCGGCATTGTGGGCCACGTCGAAGATGAACCTTCCCGACCGCTGAAACCGTCCGGGGATCGAGACGCTCTGGAGCATCCCGGCACTCTCCGCCAAGCTGCGGGAGTAGGGCTCGCCTGCGGCATCGAGCAACGCCAAGGTAAAAGCCAGATTGTGCGCCTGATGCCTGCCGATCAGCGGCGTGCGCAGCGTCTGCGTTTCGTTGCGCATGCGCAACGAGACCGTCGTTCCCGTCGCTCCCACCGCGATATCATCGATCTTCACGATATCGGCGACGACGACCGGCTCGGCGCCAATTTCCGCGGCTCGCAGTCGCAGCGTATCACGCAACTCCGGGCTGGCCTCGCCGATCACCGCCGGCCGTCCGGGCTTGAAGATCCCGGCCTTCTCCAGCGCGATGGCGTCGAGCGAGTGTCCCAAGTACTCCATGTGGTCCCAGCCAATCGCTGTCACACCGGCAGCGACGGGATCCACGACATTCGTGGAGTCGAGGCGCCCCCCAAGTCCGGTTTCGATGAGCGCGATATCGACATGGGCACGCGCGAAGTGGTCGAACGCCAACGCGGTCGTCGCCTCAAAGAACGTTGCGCCCAGTTGCTCCACGAGCGGCGTCCATTGCGTGACGAACGCCAGGACGTCCGCGCCGTCGATGGGGGCGCCGTCCACGAGAATCCGCTCGCGAAAATCCACCAGATGCGGCGACGTGTACTTGCCCACGCGCAGCCCGCGTCCCAACAGCAGCGCTTCCGCGGTCGCCAGTGAACTTCCCTTTCCGTTGGTGCCGGCGACGTGCAGTACAGGATACGCGCGGTGGGGATTCTCGAGGGCGTTGAGCAGCGCCTCGGTGCGTTCCAGCCCGAACTTGAATCCGCTGGTGGTGCGCGCGAAGAGGAACTCGAGCGCCTCCTCCAGCGCGGTCAGACGGCCGCCCACCCCGCCGCCGCGGGCCGGCCCGACATGTGTCGGAGCAGCGCGCCCACGGTTCCCTTGAGCTGCTTGCGGTGACAGACCATGTCGAGCATCCCGTGGTCCAGCAGGAACTCGCTTGTCTGGAAACCTTGTGGCAGGTCCTGTCCTAACGTCTGCTTGATAACGCGCGGACCGGCAAAGCCGATGACCGCGCCGGGCTCGGCGATGATTGCGTCTCCGAGCATGGCATAGCTCGCGCTGACGCCTCCGGTCGTCGGATTGGTCAGGATCGAGATATATGGAATACGGCGCTCAGCCAGCTGCGCCAGCACCGCCGCCACCTTCGCCATTTGCATCAGCGACAGCACGCCTTCCTGCATGCGCGCGCCGCCAGAGGCGGAGATCACGATCAACGGGTACTTCCGCTCCAGAGAGCGGACGCCCAATCGCGCAATCTTCTCGCCCACCACGCTGCCCATGGAGCCGCCCATGAACGCGAAGTCCATGACGCCAAGGCTCACCGGAAGGCCATCGAGCATGCCGCCGGTAGCGTAGAGGGCGTCGGAGTCCCCGGCGTTCGCGAGGGCCTTCTTGAGGCGCGCCGGGTAGTCCGGGAAGCCCAGGGGATCTGTGGAGCGGAGGTCCACCTCGAGTTCTTCCTGTGTCCCGTCGTCGATCAGGATGTTGGCGTACTCGTTGGCGCGAATGCGGCGATGGTAGTCGCAGCTCGGGCACACGTTGAGGTTCCGCAAGAACTTCTCGCGGATATCCGTGTGGTCGCACGCCTCACACTTTTCCCATGCGTCCGGCGGAATCTCGAGGCGCTTCGCTCGGGACTCACGCGGCTTCTTTTCCTTACGGAACCAGGCGGCCATTGAAGGAAATGTGTTCCGGCGGGGCGTGTTGAGGAAGGCTGCGGACGAATCGGCTACGGCTACGGCTTTACACCATTCCCGAGGCGTGCCGCCCGCCGCGGCCTTCGTGCGCGATGCGAATGATTATGCCGATGCCGATCCACGTCGACAGCATGAACGACCCGCCGTAGCTGAAGAACGGCAGCGGAATGCCGGTGATGGGCGTCAAGTTCAAGGTCATGCCGACGTTGACCACGACGTGCGTGAACCAGCACGACAGCAGACCGAACGCGACGAGACTACTGAAGCTGTCGCTGGCGCGTTCCGCGACGCGAACCACCCGCAAGAAGAACACGACGAACAGGGCCAGCGCCACCGTGACGCCGAGGAATCCGAGTTCCTCCCCCACGACCGAAAAGATGAAATCGGTGTGTTGAGCGGGGAGAAACGATAATCGTTTTTGTGTGCCGTCCGTGTACCCCTTGCCGAACCAACCGCCCGACCCGATGGCCACCTGCGACTGGATGACCTGGTAACCGGCGCGACGTGGGTCCGCCGACGGATCAAGAAACGTCAAGAGCCGCGCCCGTTGGTACGGACGCAAACGGTCCCAGATCAGCTGAGCCACCACGCCGGTGAACACGTTCGCTACGACGAACACGGCGCCTTCCCACGGATACGGCTTGTACCAAATCACCAGCGCCAGCATCAACAGGAACCACGATCCCCACAGCTGGGTGACGCCGCCCAGGATCAGCGAAACGATCGGACTGGCGAGCAGCAGCAACAGGCGCCAGGAGATGCCGGACCAGAACAGCATCGCGAAGAAGATCCCGAGGAAGACGATGCCAGTGCCGAGGTCCGGCTGGCCGATGATCAGCATCCATGGGATGCCCACGACTAACGCGGGCTTCCACAAATCCAGCAGCGACTTCGGCGGACTTTTGCTCGCCGCCAGCACCTTACCCAGCATCAGGATGACCGTGATCTTCGCGAGTTCGGACGGCTGGCCCAATTTCATGCCGCCGATGACGATCCAGCTCTTGGTGCCCTCCGCAGTGCCGGACCCGCCGCCGAAGAACAGCAGATACGAGAGGACGAGCAGTGTGCCGACATAGAGCGGAATAGCCACCCACTCCAATAGTCGAATGGACGCGCGGCTGACCGCGAACGCGCCCACAAGCCCCAGGCCGAACCACAATACCTGCTGCCGCCAAATGCGCGTGACGAACGTCGGAATGTCCGTCTGCCCCGCCGAGTAGACGATCGCGACGCCATACATCGAGAGCAGCAGCGCGGCGGCAACCAGCATCCAGTCGACACTGACGGCGCCGCGCCTACGCATCAGTTGTCGTCGCCTTCGGTGAGAATGCGCAAGACCGGTTTGACGCCGAGAAACTTGCCGATCATTTCGGATGCGACGCGGGCAGCCAGGTAGCCGTGACCACCACACTCGAGCACGACCGACACGACGATCTTCGGGTTGTCCGCAGGCGCGAACCCGACAAACCACGCGTCGTCGCACGCCTTTTTGCCGGGCACCAATGCCGATGTCTGTGCAGTGCCGGTCTTGCCGGCGAGCACGACCCCCGTGAGCGCGGCGCTGGCGGCCGTCCCCCCTTCAGCCGTGACGCCAGCCATCGCAGCGCGCAGGTCGCGCATCTGATCGGAAGTCAGGTTCATGATCCGGGTGCGCTCCGGCCGGCGGTGCACGATCGTTGGCCGAGCCGCTGTGCCGTCCGTCGCCAGCGCTGAGTAGAATCGCGCCATGTTGACCACGGTCTGCGCGTTGTCGCCCTGGCCGATCGCCATGTTGAGCGCCGCCGCGCCCTGTGTCCAACCGCGCGGGCCGTACCGCTCATTGAAGTAGGCCAGCCGATCCGGAAAGCGCGAACGGGTCTCTTCGGGCAAATCGATGTCGGTTGTCTTCGAAAAACCGAGCTGCACTCCGCCGGCCACGAGGCGGGATAATCCCAACTTCAGTCCGAGCTGGTAGAAGTAGACGTTGCACGACTTCGCGATCGCGCCCAGGAGAGTCAATTTGCCGTGCCCCGCCTTTTCCCAGCACTGCCACGCGCGGTCGCCGTAGTAGTAGAAGCCGGTGCACTCCTGGGGCATCTTCGATTCGGTGGTGATGACCTCCTCCTGAAGCGCAAGAATGGCCGTCGCCAGCTTCCACGTTGAGCCCGGCGGGTACGCGCCCTGCACCGCCTTGTTGTAGAGTGGGCGCTTGGGATTGTTGCGCAGACCCTCGAAGTACGAAAACGACACGCCGCCGATGAACTCATTGGGGTCGTAGCTCGGCGCGCTATACAGGGCGAGCACCGCGCCGGTATTGGGGTCCATCGCGACGGCGCCGCCCACGAGCGAGTCGCCGAACAGCTTCGCCGTGTGGAGCTGGAGGTCGAGGTCGATGTTGGTCAGGAGCGAGTCGGCCTGCAGCGCCTTCCGCTCTTGTGCGCCCTCCTCACGAACCACGCGGCCGCGGGCGTCCACTTCGACAAATCGACTGCCTTCGCGACCATGCAGCCGGTCCTCGTACTCCTTCTCGAGGCCCACCTTGCCCACGATTTGGCCGGCGCGGTACTGCGCATACCGCGCCTCTGCCAGCTCGCCCTCGGTCACGTCTCCCGTATAGCCGACGAACGGCGCAACCGCCGGGCCGTTCGGGTAATGGCGTTTCGGTCCGGACTGGATGATGAGACTGGGAAAGTCCACGCGATGCTCCTCGAGCACCGACACCACCTCGAAGGACGCGTCGCCGAAGATCTGCGTCGGCCTGTTCGGTGCGCTGCGGTATCGCCGCACGGACTGGTTCAGCTGCGTCTGCGACAGCGGCACTTTGGCGCCAACGCGGGCCAGGGTGCTGCGCAGCGAGTCCTCGGATTGCGCCAGCACAGACACGGTGTAGCCGACGACATTCTCGGCGATGATTTTGCCGTTGCGGTCGAAGATCGTTCCGCGCGGCGCCGCGACCGGCACCTCGCGCAGACGGTTCGTCTCCGACTTGAGCACCCACTCGCGGTACCCCATGATCTGCGCGCGAAAGAACGCGATCAGCAGCACGAGGACCAGCCCGGTGCCGACGTACACCGTGACCTGCGCCCGGCGGACGACATCATTGGGGTGGAAGTTCACGCTGCCTTCTCCTGGTGCAACGGGCGCAGCATCGTGATCACCGTGACTCCCGCCACGGCCGTCACGAGCGCGGCGAGCGGCGACCAGAGAAGCAACTGCGACATCATTTCCAACCCGTGCATTCGCCGCGACATCAAGACGTACACCAGGTCGAAGATCCACTTTCCGGCGACGAGAAACATCGCGTTCAGCGCGAAGTTGTCCGCGAAGAACACGGCCTTGAGCCACGACGACGCAAATCCCACGATCGTCGCCGCCAGCGCCCCGGCACCGAATGCGCCCAGGGCCAGCGAGTCCGTAGCCAGGCCGAGTATCAATCCGAACACCGCTGCCGCTGCCGGCCGCATGCGTACAGAGCCGAATACAAGCGCGATGAGCAGGAAGTCGATCGACGTGCGCCACGCCAGCACCGGTCGGACGGTGTAGTGCATGACGATCAGCAATGCGCACATGATCGCGGTGCGCGCGACGAGGGATGATCGCATCAGGGCGGCGGCGGCCTCGTTGTGTCGCGCAGGCTGTCGCGGCGCGCGCTGTCCCGCCGGATCGAGTCGCGCCTGATGGAATCGCGCCGCGCGATGGACCGTCGCACGGAGTCACGACGCGCAGCTACTTGCAGCGCCGAATCTGCGGCGACCGCCGCCGCTGAGTCCGCTGCCGGCCTCCGCTGCGTGTCCGCGGGTGGTGTGTTGGTCCAGATGTTGCCAACGCCCTGCCCCACGCGCTGGGTCGTCAGGATCATGACGGACGTCACGTGCGCCGGGTTCACCGCCGGCCGCACCAGGTAGGTGCGCGACCACCGTTCCGTCTCGACGATCGAATCAACCACCGTTCCGATGAGCACGCCGCGTGGCCACGCGCCGCCAATGCCCGAGCTGTATATCGGCGTTCCGACGGCCAGCGAGCTGCGGAAAGGCACGTTGCGTAATTCGAGCAAGTAGCGCTCCGACATGCGCGAGGCCGACACGTCGAGATGCGGGTACACGATGCCGAACGCGCCGCCGTCCGCCGACATCGCGCTCACCCGAAAGTCGGGGTGCGAGTACAGGATCGCGATGCTGAGCTTGGGATCAACCGTCTGGATGAGGCCCACCACGCCTTCTACCGTGACGACGGGGCTGTACTGCGACACGCCTCTGCTGGATCCCGCAGTGAGCGTGAGCGACGTGATGACGTCCTCGGTTCGCCCCTCCGTGTGCAGCGCCTCCGCCGGTACGAAGCCCCAGTCCAGCCGGGCGCCCAGGCCCAGCAGCCGACGGAGGCGATCGTTCTCCATCTCGAGTGACTTGGCCTTGGTGCGGAACATGCCGGCCGAGTCGAGCTGCAGTGTTTGGCGCTCGGACTCGATCCACGCGGTGCGCCAGCGCTCCGCGCCGCGCTGCATGCCAATCAGCGGCGCGACGATCGTGCGACGCAGCGCGGACGCAACCGGATCTCGCATCTCCTCCGGCAGCCCGCCGAACACGAGTGCCACCAGAACGCAGGCGGCGAACACGACCGTGTCAAACCGGCCGCCCAGTTGTGCAGCCCGTGCCATCGCGCGCTCAGCTACTCAGGACTGACCAGTACTTCTCCTCGTCGTCCAGGATGCGTCCCGTTCCCCGGACCACGCACGTGAGCGGGTCTTCGTCCACGTGAATTGGCAGGCCCGTCTCCTGACTCAGCAGGAGGTCGAGGCCGCGAATGAGCGCGCCGCCGCCCGTCATGACGATGCCGCGGTCCACGATATCGCTGGCGAGTTCCGGCGGCGTGATTTCCAGCGCGCGACGGACAGCGTCGACGATCTGCTGGATGGGTTCCTGAATCGCCTCGCGAATCTCGCTCGAATGCACGCGTACGGTCTTTGGGATGCCGGACACCAAGTCGCGGCCCTTCACTTCCATTTCCCGCTCGTCGCCCACCGGCGCGGCCGAGCCGATCTGGATCTTCACCTGCTCCGCAGTCGGTTCGCCGATGAGCAGGTTGTAGTTCTTGCGAAGGAACTGCACGATGGCGATATCCAACTCGTCGCCGCCGGTGCGGATAGACGTGTCACTGACGATGCCGCTCAGGGCAATAACGGCAATCTCCGTGGTGCCGCCGCCGATGTCGATCACCATGTTGCCCGTCGGCGTTTCCACGGGCAAACCGACGCCGATGGCGGCGGCCATCGGCTCGGCGACCATGAACACTTCTTTGGCGCCCGCGCCAAGCGCGGAGTCACGCACGGCGCGCTTCTCTACCTCGGTGATGCCCGAAGGCACGCACACGATGACGCGCGGCTTCACTTTGAAGACGTGATTGTCGATGATGAGCTTGAGAAAATACCGGAGCATCTTCTCGGTCACGTCAAAGTCCGCGATTACGCCGTCCTTCATCGGACGCACGGCGATGATGCCCTCGGGTGTCCGGCCCAGCATGCGCTTGGCTTCGAGCCCGACGCCTTTGATCTGCTTGGTCTCGCGATCAATGGCGACGACCGACGGCTCATTCAGGACGATGCCCTCGCCCTTTACATAGATGAGCGTGTTGGCTGTGCCGAGGTCCACGCCGATGGCATTCGCGGGAAAAAGCGACCCCTTCCCAAGGAAAGGCAGTCGCTCTTGAAGCCACGAGAGCAGCGTCGGCGGCTGGTTCACGACAGAAGCGTTGCGGGATCCGTGAGTTCAAGACCGAACGCTTCGGCGACGCCCGGATACGTGACCTTCCCATCCGAAATATTGAGACCCTTCAGCAGCGCGGCGTTCTCTTTCAACGCCTTCTTCCAGCCCTTGTTGGCGAGCTGAATCGCGTACGGCAGCGTCGCGTTCGTCAACGCCAGCGTCGACGTGCGTGGCACGCCACCCGGCATGTTCGCGACGCCGTAGTGGATCACGCCGTCAACGACGTACGTCGGATTCTCGTGCGTGGTCGCATGAATTGTCTCGACGCAACCGCCCTGGTCAATCGCAACGTCCACGATCACCGAGCCCTGCTGCATCGTCTTGAGATCTTCCTTGCGCACGAGGCGCGGCGCCTTGGCGCCAGGAATCAAGACACCACCGATCACGAGATCGGCCGTCTTGATCGCCTCGAGAATGTTGTGCCGGTTCGAGAACACGAGCTGCACGTTGGCCGGCATCACGTCCGACAAATAGCGGAGCCGCTCGAGCGAGATGTCGAGAATCTCGACTTTGGCGCCCATGCCCGCCGCCATCTTCGCCGCGTTGATGCCAACGATGCCGCCGCCGAGGATCACAACCTTGGCAGGAGCCACGCCGGGGACGCCGCCGAGGAGAACGCCGCGTCCACCGTACAGTTTTTCGAGGTACTTGGCGCCTTCCTGCACCGCCATGCGTCCAGCGACTTCGGACATCGGCGTCAGCAGGGGCAACTCACGCGTCGGAAGCTCGACCGTCTCGTATGCGACGCACGTTGCACCGCTCTTCATGTGCGCGCGCGTCAGCGGTTCATCGGCAGCGAAATGGAAGTACGTGAAGATTAGCTGACCCTTGCGCATGTACGGCCATTCGCGCTCGATCGGCTCCTTCACCTTCATGATCATGTCGCTGTCTTTCCACGTCGTCGCAGCATCGGGCGCGATCTTTGCACCAACCGCTTTGTACATCTCGTCGGAGAACCCGCTGCCAATTCCGGCGCCGGTTTCGACGAGAACACTGTGCCCTGCTCCGATCATTGCCTCAGCGCCTGCGGGAACGAGCGCGATTCTGTTTTCGTTGGTCTTGATCTCTTTGGGAACGCCGATCTTCATCGCGTGGCTCGATACTCGTGATTGGGGTGGAAGTTGGTAAACATACCTCTCCTAAGCTGCTATTTCACGGGCGCTTGCGGGGCTTCGCCGGTGCGCGTTTCTCGCCCTTCTTCGCCTTGGTTCCGGTGGGTCCGAGACTCAGCACGGTTTGCCGGTCCGGCACGAAAAACTCGGCGGCCAGTTCGCGGACGGTGGACGCCTTGATGTCATCGACCAAGGCCAGCATCTCGTCCAGCGAACGGTACGGTTCGCCATACAATTCGACGGCCGCGGCCCTGTACATCCGGGCGCTCGGGCTCTCCAGCGACAGGGTTATCTGCCCTTTGAGGTGACCCTTCCCAAGCGCCAACTCCTCTGCTGGCATGCCTTTGGAGGCCACAAGCGCCAGTTCTTTCTCAATGGCTGCCAGCGCCGCCTCGGCCGTGTTCGGCGCCGTCCCCACGTAGACCCCGTGGACGCCAACATCGGCGTAGAAGCTCTGGAACGTGTAGACCGAATAGGCCAGCCCCAGCTCCTCCCGCACCCGCTGGAACAGTCTCGAGCTCATCCCGCCGCCGAGCAGGACGCCCAGCAACACCATCGCGTGACGCCGCTTGTCGTGGTAGCCGATGGTCGGCGATCCAATCACGATGTGCGTCTGGCTGCCCTCTCTCTCGACATGACGGCGCGTGGTGGCCTGCTGCTTCGGCGTGCCGACGGAAATCTCCGCGCCCTTCCCGCCCGGGCGGTCGGTCCAACCGGTACGCTCGAGAATCTCGAGCAGCTCGTCGTGGTCCACGTTGCCAGACGCGGCAACGATGAGGTGCGCCGGACGATACGTGCGTCGGTGCAACTCCTTCAGCTCGGCGACACCGAGCTTCGACACCGTATCACGCGTACCGAGAATCGAGTAGCCGAGGGGATGCTTCCCCCATACAGACTCGTTGTGCATTTCGAAAACGAGATCGTCGGGTGTGTCGTCCACCATCCCGATCTCTTCGAGCACGACGTTTCTCTCGAGGTCGAGATCGGACTGCCGCAGTGACGGCGCAAACACCATGTCACCGATGACATCCGCTGCGATTTCGAGATGCTCATCCAGCACGCGCGCCTGATACACGGTGTGTTCACGCGACGTGTACGCATCCAGCGAACCGCCCAATGACTCGAGCGCCAGCGCGATCTCCTTGGCGCTGCGCTTCGCGGTCCCCTTGAAGACCATGTGCTCCAGGAGGTGCGACACGCCCATGCGGTCGCGCGGCTCATGCAGCGACGCGGCACGCACCCACGCCCCGAATGCAACCGACCGTACTCCCGGCATGTGCTCCGAGAGTACGGTCAGTCCATTGGGAAGAACGGTTC
>JANNRQ010000162.1:0-2674 GCA_031401495.1 Gemmatimonadota bacterium | reverse complement strand
AGCGCGCTCTTGATACGCTGCTCGCGGTCTTTCTTCGCCAGGCGACGGTAACGCAAAGGCACATCGACGTTGTCGAAGATGTCGAGGTCCGGGATCAGGTTGAAGCTCTGGAAGATGAAGCCGATCTTCTCGTTGCGGAGCCTGGAGCGCGCCTCATCGGAGAGACGGCTCACATCCTCGCCGTCGAGCTTATAGACGCCCGTGTCGAAGGTCTCGAGCAGGCCCGCGACATTCATGAACGTCGTCTTGCCCGAACCGGACGGGCCCGTGACCGCGACGAACTCGCCGTCGCCGACCTTCAGCGAGAAATCGCGCAGCGCGTGCGTCTCGATGAGGTCCGTGCGGTAGATCTTGCTGATGCCTTGCATTTCGAGCATTGGGTGTCGCTCCAGGGTCGTTAATGGGTTCCGGCGGTCATCCGCCGATATGGAATTCGGGCGCTTTCTGGTCGCCGAAGCCGGAGATGACCACCTGGTCACCCGGCCTGAGGCCGCGGATCACTTCGATCTCGCCGACCGACGCGGCGCCAAGTTCGACGGGCGTGAGCACCGCGGTGTCGTCCGAGACGACGTACACGGCTTTTGTCATCGGCCCGATGTCGGAGCTGCGCTCGAACTTCAGCGCCTTGGCGCGCTGCTCGATCACGATGCGCACCGAGCCGCGCTGGCTCTGGCGCATGCCCGGCGGCTGGTCACCCGCGAATTTCACACGGCCCGTGACCTGCCCCGAACGGACTTCCGGTGAAATCGCCGTGACGACACCCTTGTGCTGCTGGCCGTCGAGCGAGATTTCCGCTTCCATGCCCGACTTGATGTCGCGCGCATAAACGTCGGCGACCTGGAACTCGACCTCGAAAGCCGTGAGGTCGACGACGGTGAGCAGTGGCGCGTTCTCCGCGACGCTCGCCTTCTCCGCCGCCGCAAGGTTCGCGACCATGCCGTTGACGGGCGAGCGCACGGACAATTCGTCGACGCGGCGCTTGAGGTTCGCGACCACGTAACCCTGGCGTTCGCGCTCTTGACGCTTGGCGCGCAGGTCGAGGTCGAGACTCTCCTTCTCGAGGCCTCCCGTGTCACGGGCATGCTCGTAGGAAAGCTTCGCGGACTCGCGTTCGTCCTCCGCGCGACGGAGATCGCGCTCGGCGATCGCGCCCTTGTCCCAGGCGGCCTGCGCGCGCTGCATTTCGCGCTCGGCGGCGCGGATCTGTACGTTCGCGAGATCGGCCTCTTCCTGGGCACGCAGTTTCTGGCGACGGATCTCGATCACCTGGCGCTGGAGCGCGGTGTCGAGGCTTTCGAGCGTCGCCCGCTCGCGCTGGAATTCGTTCTCGAGTGTCGGGCTCACGAGTGTGGCGAGCACCTGGCCCACCTGGACGGTGTCGCCCGCGCGAACCTGGTAGCTGATGTTGCCCGGCGCGACGGCAAAGAGCGTCGGGCTCACGGCCGCGACCACCGTGCCCTGCGCCGACACGTCGCGCACGAAGGGACCCTCGGTCACCGTTGCGATGCGAAGCCGCTCGCCGGAAATCGTGTTCTCGGTCGAGCTCCAGCCGCGTATCAGCAGGCCGAACACGAGAATGAGGAGGAGCGCGCCCACGGCCATGCCGATCAACTTGAAGCGCCTGCGGTCAGGCTTCGCCTCGACAGCGATGTCCTGGGACTCGGTGCCCCGGATGGAAGAGTCGCCGGCGGGCGTCGTATCCCGCCCGCCGGCTGACAGTGGTCTCAAGTTTGTGATTTTCATGGACGTAAACTCACGTCTTAGATATTGCATGCGCCGTGCCAAGTCAGAATTTCTCACAACGCTGTGTTTTAGCACGACTTTTTCGGCAATGTTTTTGTCCGGCGGTGTCCGCGGACAGCGACCGGACACTCGCCGGACGCCCACGGAGCGCATGGCGAGTGGACGGGACCCGGCGAGCGCGCGAATTAAGTTCCGGCTGAGCAAGCGAGCCGGGGTCCCGGACGCTCGCCGTTGCGCGCCGAAGGCTAGGGGGCGAGCGACAAGTCTTTGGAGTAGGTGACGTTCATGACGTTGTCGTACCAGCCGGAGACGCGCGGTGCGACGAGGTGTTTCGAGACGTAGAAGTAGAGCGGGATCAATGGAACGTCTTGGAGTAGCTGGCGTTCAGCGGTGGCGAGATGGGCAATGCGTTCGTCGCCGCCTGTCGTCGAGGCAGCAGAGAGTGCTGCGTCGTAGGCGGGGCTCGAGTAGCGCGGAAGGTTGATGCCGAAGCCTCCCTTCAGGATCTGGAGGAATGAATAGGCGTCGTTGTAGTCGCTGATCCAGCTCGCGCGGAAGAGCGGCGCCTCGCGCGCGTCGATTGCGGCCTTCAGCACGCGGAAGTCCTCAGAGCGCAGGCTGACCTCCGCGCCAAGATCTTCCTTCCACATCGCGGTGACGGCGAGCGCGATGCGATCGTGAATAGGGCTCTTGCTGGTGCGAAGCTCGACGCGGAGTGGGCGCTGTGCCGAATACCCCGCCTCCTTGTACAAGCGCTGCGCCTCCTGGATGCGTGCAGCGGGTTCGAGCATCGCCCACTCGAATTGTTGCGGCTCGTAACCGGCGATGCCAGGCGGCACCCAGCCATAAGCCGGGCGTTCGCCGTCGCCCAGCACCTGCCGCGTCAGCACTTCGCGATCGACCGCCATCGCGAGCGCCTGCCGAATTTTCG
>JANNRQ010000161.1:0-30286 GCA_031401495.1 Gemmatimonadota bacterium | reverse complement strand
TACAGCAGCACGTCGGGCGTCGTGCTTCCGGCGTTCCTGCCCATTGTGCCGGGCCTCGTACGACAGGTAGGCGGTGGCGACCCTCTGGCGGTGGCGCTCTCCATCAACGTGGGATCCGCACTCGTGGATGTGTCGCCGCTGTCGACGCTTGGCGCCCTTTGTGTCGCCACCGTGGCCGACCGGGTTGAGGCTCGGGAGCTGTTCAGGAAGCTCCTGGTCTGGGGGTTGTCCATGGTCCTGGTGGGGGCAGTGCTGGCTGGCCTTTTCGCCGGTGTAATTGCGGGATCGTAATGATCGGTGGCGTTGCGGGAACGGCGACTTCTTAAGAGATTTTTAGGTGGGCGGGAGCGAGTTTTTCCGCCATCGCCACACCCAAAATTCAGTCTTCGGAGTTCTGTGCCGGGCATGCGCTATAGCACGCTTATTCCACTGGTCGCGGTCGCCGTCTTGGGCGCCTGTACCGCTGACATTCAGACCCCGACTTCTCCCGCGCAGCTGTCACGGGTGCAGGGCTCTTGGACCAGCAACGCGTCCAAGAAGAAGTCCGGAATTCCGAACTCGAAAAAGTACCGCGATTCGGGAAGGAAACCCGGCAAGCACAAAGGCGGATGGGCGACGCTCGAAGTGCAGGCGATGATCGACCGGGACGGCAACGCCGTGGTCGAAGCCAGCACGGGCAGCCTCGAAGCCGGCACGACCAACGGTGCGATCACCAAGGTGCAGCTCAAGACGCCGACCGGCACGAGGAACTTCAACCACCTCGTCAACACCGGCTATTGGAGCGAGGTCATTCCGGGGCTGGTGAGTGGTCAGAGCGTTCAGGTGCAGGCGAACGTCCGTGCTGCTGATCGGAAGCGACAGTCCCATGCCACCGCCACCGCCATCGTCGCGCGTCGTCCGGACGTCGCCGTTCGGTCCGTCACCGCGGCAGCCAACGTGCCGCCGCATGCGCCGGTCATGATCACCGGCGTCGTCTCGGAACTGAACGGTGACGTAGGCGCACGCGCGAACTGCGTGCTCTCGATCAACGGCGTGGACGTCGACCAGGCGACCGGTATTTGGGTGGACGCCGCCGGGACCGTGTCCTGCATGTTTTCGTATTCGTTCGACCTACCCGGCACGTATGATGTGCGCGTGACTGCCTCAGGCGTCGCACCCGCCGACTGGGACACCGCCAATAACAACGCCTCGACGTCAGTGCGGGTCGTTGGTGATGCGTCGCCGGTGTCGCGCTCGTGGGTGGAAACAAACGAACTGCGCTACGCCAAAACCGAGTGGTCGACCACCACAACTCCGACGACGACGGAAGAGACCTCCACGACCAACGAGTACAACTACTCGACCGCCAAGGTGTACGGCTTCGACGACTTCTGGGTACCGGGGCCGATCCTCGCTGTCGACATGAAGATCATCGTGAATGGCGTCACCACGCTCTCGACGTCGGTGAGCGTCGCCAACACCAACAGCGATGACGATGGCGTCAGCGTGAAGTACTCATGCTCGCAATTCCAGATGGACGGACAATGGGCGACGGTCTGCAGCAACGACTACTACGGCGCACAGCCGGCGAGCACGTACTATGAGGCGCAGGTCGCGTCCGGCTCAGTCACGTACTTTGCGCAGAACACGTACTGCGACATGGGCTTGTGCAACACCTACACGAACAACAGCACCACCAACTACTTCGGCGGGAATACGCTCGGGTTTGACCCGGGTGCGACCGTTCGCATGGTCGCAACGTTCTGGGACGCCAGCGGTGAAGGGCACGAGCTGGCCGCCACGACGGAACCGCTGGTCAAGTTAGACCTCGGGCTGCTGGGTTCATCGCTCTGCGTTCCGCTTGGCCCCGGATCGACGTACTGCTTCGGAACGACGTACACCAGCGGCGGGTACGAAACCAAGGGATTCGGGTCGGCGACCAACCCCTGAACGGTTGCTGGACTTGGTGACCGGCCCGCTGACTTAGGGTACGACTCGCCGGGTGAGTCGACCCACGAGCGCCCTGATGCTGTCGCGCTCGGCGATGATCGGTGGTTGCGCTTCGGTACGCAGCTCCAGATAGCGCTCATACGCGGCAATCGCGCGCGCGGTGTCCTTTGCCATGAGGAAGAGCCGGCCAGCTTCGCGCTGTGTCGGAGCGCTCCAGGCACCACCATAATCACGCGGATAGTACTGGATGGCGCGAACTGCCCGCGCTGTATCGCCGCGCGCCTCGTAGATGCGGGAGAGCACTCTGTGCTCGAATCCCATGAAGATGTTGACGTTGCCAATCGTGACCAGCGTGTCCAGGCGTGCCAGCGCCGAGTCGGTGAGTGTGCCGCGGTTGAACGCGTCGAGTGCGCGCAATGCGCTCCGACAACGTGGCTCGAGTCGAATCGTTTCAAGGTTCGCAACGGCGACTCTTCGCTCGATCGCAAGCCTGGCGCGCAGGCACTGTCGGCCAGCTTCGATCGAGGTGTCGGGCAAAGCGTTGGCACCGAGCGCATTGATCAGGAGCGTGTCGATCGCGTCGCCGGTCACGGCAAACGCGGCAGCGTCCATCACGTTGTCGATCGTTGTTGGCAAGCGCAGTGAACCAGCTGCGGTCATCCTGCCGCGCGCGACCTGCGCATTTCTGATGAGGCCAGTGAGCGCCCGCTTTGGGCCATAGTCGGACAGCAGCTTCCCGGCCTCCTCATACGCTGCGATAGGGATGCGCGTGTCCAACGCCGCTCCGAGCGCAAACAACGTGGTATTGGTCCATGTCCTTGGCGGACCCGCGCGCCGGAGACTTTCCATCATCGGGTCGTCTTTGAGCGCAGCAGCCAGGACCCAACGGTGAATCCAGCGCTCCTCGCCCTCAATGCCGCTATACGCTCCGATGAGGTGTCGCATCAGGGCGGTATCACGCGCATTGATCGCGAGTTCGCTCAGGTGGAACAGGAACACCGGTTGCGTATCAAGCGCGACCGCAAGTGAGAAGAACTGACGGGCCAATGGAACGACGCTGTCCGGGCCCACGACCGCGTTCCCGAAGTGAAAGACATAGTCGCCAACGAGGAACCACGCGTCGGGCGAGTCGCCCAGCTCTTCAGCCGCGCGTCGCCGCTCGCTGAAGGCCTGCATCCGGGGGCGTGGCTGGCCGCCTCCGTCGAATGCTTCGAACACCCGTCGCTCTCGCGGAGTGAGTAGGTCAACGCGAGCGCGGACTCGCGGTCGCCAGCCCTCGGACAAGAGCCCGCCGCCTGAGTAGGCCTGGCCCATCAACCAGCGTTGGTACAACGCGGACCCAAACGTGGCGTCCGCAGCCACGCTTGCCTCGAACGAGCGCGCCGCCTCGATGATGTGTCCGCGACGCCACTGCGCGAGTCCCTCCAGGTACGACCTCAGCGCCGCCGGTGACTTCGAGAGTCGCGCGGACTTGAGTACGCGCTCGCTCGCGCCAACGCCGAGCAGGGATGCCGCAACCTGCCGCAGCAGGGACTCGACGCTATCGACGGAACCCGCGGTACGCGCCGGCTCGCCAATCGGCGCGGCCGTCGCCGAATTCACCATGGCGGCGGTGATGCTCAGGCGGCCGGCCAGTCCGGTAATGCTGCCCTGGAGGAGGATGCCGGCACCCACGCGCCGCGCCAACAGCATCGCCGAGTCGAGCGGCAGCGGGGCGCGCAGTCCGCCGCCCGCGCGCCGCCACGCGCTCAACGTCGTGGACATGTCGATTGAGCGCGGACCACCAACACCGGTGAATTCCTGCGCGAGCAACTCTGCGAATCCTTCGCCAAGCAATGAGTCGGCCGCAGTGACGCGGAAGGGAATCACCGCCACACGATTGGCGTCCACGGGCACCGTCCGCGGGGCTACGGCTTGTCGGCACGGCGGCGGAGCGCCGTCAGAGCACTGCGCATGGAGGCGTGACGTGGCGAGGAGTGCGATCACCGCGACTGCGCCACGCAACATAGGAAGCACCACGGTGCGAATTCTCATCAGCGGCGACGCGCGATGCGGCTGACCAACGCGCTGATGCTATCGCGCTCCGCCACATGCAGTGGCTCGGCCTCGGCTCGCAGTTCGAGATAGCGCCGGTACGAAGCGACCGCGCGCGTGGTGTCGCGGTTCAGCAGATAGAGTCGGCCTTCCTCACGATACGTTGGCGCCAACCACGCGCCGCTGAAATCCCGAGGGTACAGACGCAGCGCCCACAACGCGCGCGCCGTGTCGCGGCGCGCCTCATAGATGGATGCGAGCAGCCGGTGCTCAAACCCCAGGAAATTGCTCCAGTCACCTCTGGCGACGACGGTGTCCAAGGCCGCGAGCCGCGCGTTCGTGAGCGTGTTGTTCTTGAACTCCCGCCAAACCTCGAGCACTTGGGCACAGCGCGCGCCTTCCGGTCGCCGAAGGGACTCGGTGTGCACGGAATCGAACTGGCCGCGTGCCGCGAGCAGCCGAGCCTTGAGGCACAGGCGGCGCGTGTCGCTGACCGAGTCGGCCAGCGGATCGGCGCCGTGCACACGCAACATGATTTCGTCGTCCGCAGTATCACCAGTGGCCCAGTACCACGTGAACAACGGGGCGCGCCAAAAGGGAGGCGAGTTTCCCTTCACAGACTGTTCTGCGGCGTTCGGTCGCCCTCGAGCCCGATGAAACATCCAACGGAACACGGCGATCGCATCTCTTGCGCTTCCCTCGGCTGATGCATCGATGAGACGAAACCCCTCGTCCAGCACTGCCACGGGCGCCGGGATGTTCAGCGCAAGAATGGACCCCGGTGAAAGATCGGCGGTGAAAACCATGGGAGCGGTCGGCCTCCGCAGTCGACCGAGCATCTGAGCGTCGTTGACGGCCGACGCGCCGATCCATGCCAGCGCCCACGTTCCCGGTGCGCCTGAGGCGGCGTACGTTCGTGCCATCCGGTGCGCGGAGGCGGTGTCGTACAAAGCGAGAGCCACCGTCAGGTTGTGGTGAAGAAACAACACCGCAGTGTCCAGCGCTATCGCCCGCGCGAACGCCTCGGCCGCGAGCGGTTGAATGCTGTCGGCGGGAATGACATCGCGTAAACTGTGGAAGACCTGATCGCCGTAGAGGTACCACATCTCCGGTGAATCATTGAGCGACTCGGCGAGACGCCGACGCTCGTCGAGGGCTTGGCGCGCCGTTCGCCGCCTCGAGGTATCGGGACGCTGCGCCTCGAAGATGCTTCGCTCCCGTTGCGGCAGCCGGGACTTGAGTGCGGCAACCCGCGCCCCCCAGTTCGAGGGCTGCATCAGTTCACTCGCGATCATCCAGCGCTGATACGCGGGCGACGCGAAGGTAGAGTCAGCGGCGATGCTGGCCTCGAACGCAGCGCTTGCCGCGTCGAAGTTCCCCCGACGCATCAGCGCCAGCCCCTCGATGTACGAACGCAGCGCAGCGGGGACGCGCGTCAGGTGGGCGGCCTCGCGTACGCGCCGTTCAAGGTTGTTGCCAAGCAGCGCGGACGCGACCTGCATGACCAGCGCGTCGAGACTGTCTGCGACATTGCTGGCGCGCGCCGGCGCTCCCGCTGTGGACGCGGAAGTCGCGTAGTATACAGAAGCCACAACGGTGAGGCGTGTGCCCGAGCCAACCACGCTTCCCTGCACGAACTTACCGGCGCCGAGCGATCGGGCGAGACGCGCGGCGTTCTCCAACGACAATGGGCTGCGATGTCCGCCGCCGGCGCGTCGCCATGCCGCGAGCGTCGTCGACATGTCTACAGCGCGAGGGCTGCCGTCGCCGGTGAACTCGGGTGCGAGCAATTCCGCGAAACCTTCGCCAAGGAGCGAGTCAGCTGTCGTCACCCGCAAGGGCAGCACAGCAATCCGGTTCGCGTCGATCGGGACGGCGCGCGCGGCCGCGCTGGAAGCAGCCGCTCCGCGACAGGGCGGAGCGGAACCGTCGGCGCACTGGGCCCCGAGTCGCGGCGCGAGGATCAGGGTGATCACCGCGACAGCGCGGATCTCGGGGCGGAGCATGGACTCTATGGTAGGCGATTCCCTGTGCCTGAGCCAGCGGGACGGCTGGCGGCAACGTATCAGAAACACCAAGATAGGATCTCAACCCGTTTCCCCCGGAAACATCATGCGTACCCTCCGCTCGCTCTTCGGCGCCTCAACACTATTGAGTGCAACTCTCGCTCTCACCGCGGCTGCCCAAGCCACCGCGGTCCCCGTCAACGGCGCCATCATCACGCGACGCGCCAACGAGGACCCGGCAAACAGCACGCGCCTCCTGCGTACGCCGACAGTCAGCGCCACGCACATCGCGTTCGCGTACGCGGGCAACATCTGGATCGTGGAGCGCGCCGGCGGAGATGCCCGCCGCCTCACCAGCTTCGCGGCCGAAGCGTCCAATCCGCAGCTCTCGCCCGACGGCAGCCTGGTCGCGTTCAACGCGCAGTACTCCGGCAACAACGACGTCTACGTGGTGTCGTCGCGCGGCGGTGAACCCAGGCGCCTGACCTGGCACCCGGGCAGCGACCAGGTGCAGGGCTGGATGCCGGACGGACGCAGCATTGTGTTCGCGTCGAGCCGCGCCACGCACGCGCCCTCGGGCGCGCCGCGCTTCTGGACGGTGCCGGTTGCCGGCGGCGTCGAGGAACCGATGCCCATGCCGCGCGCGTTCCAGGGCAAGATCTCGCCCGACGGTCGCTTCGTCGCGTATCGCATGCCGAGTTCGTGGGACGAAGAACGCCGCAATTATCGCGGCGGACAGAACAAGGCCATCTGGATCATGGATCTCAAGTCGTACGACGTGGTCCAGACGCCGTGGAAGGACCTGACCAAGGAAATCGACCCGGTATGGGTCGGCACGAACGTGTATTGGATTTCGGATCGCGACGGCGTCGCCAACGTGTTCGGCTTCGATCCGGCGACCAAGGCCATTCGTCAGCTCACGAAGTTCACTGACTTCGACGTCAAAGCGCTCGACGGCGGCGCCAACGCGCTGGTATTCGAGCAGGCCGGCTACATCCACGAACTCGACCCGGCCACGGGCCGCTCGAAGATCGTGAACATCACCGCGACCGGTGACTTCCCGTGGATGATGGCGCAGTGGAAGGACGTCAGCGCACGCGTTGTGAACATGGCGCTGTCCGCGACCGGCAAGCGCGCGGCGGTGGAAGCGCGCGGCGAGATCTTCACGATCCCGGCAGAGAAGGGCGACGTCCGCAACATGTCGAACTCCAGCGGCTCGGCGGAACGCCTGCCGCTGTGGTCGCCTGACGGCCGCTCGCTTGCGTACTTCAGCGACAAGTCCGGCGAGTACAAGCTCAACATCGCGCAGCAGGACGGCATCACGGCGCCGCGCGAAATCACGATTCCGGAACCGAGCTTCTTCTACACGCCCACGTGGTCGCCAGACGGCCGCAAGATCGGCTTCCACGATTCCAACTTCAAACTCTGGATCGTGGACGTCGTCGCTGGCTCGGCAAAGACCGTTGACGCCGATCCGTTCTATCACGGCGACCGCACCATCACGCCGGTGTGGAGTCCGGACTCGAGGTACATCGCGTATCCCAAGCACCTGCCGTCGCTCTTCCGCGCGCTCCACATCATGGACGTTGAGTCGGGCAAAGTGACGCAGGTAACCGACGGTCTTGCCGACGTCGCGTCGCCCACGTGGGACGCCAACGGCAAGTATCTCTGGTTCTTCGCGTCCACGGACTACGGCCTCAATTCATCCGTGCTGGACATGTCCGCGTACGAGCGCGAGAACACACGCGGCCTGTACCTCGCGGTATTGGCCAAGGGCGAAGCGTCGCCGCTGCTGCCGGAGAGCGACGAGGAGGCCGCGCGTCGTGTGGCCGCAGGCGACAGTGCCCGCACTGCTGCGCCGGCCGCGCGCGCTGGTAACGACACCACCGGTGATGCCGCGCCGCGTCCGGCGCGCGCGGTCACGGTGCGCATTGACTTCGACGGGCTCCAGGACCGCGTCATCGCGGTGCCCGGCATTCCGGTGCGTGACTACTCGCAGCTCAAGTCCGGCGTCTCCGGCTCGGTGTTCTACATCGAACCCGGCGCGGGCCCCGGCGCCGGCAGCACGCTGCAGCGCTACCAACTGAGCACGCGTCGCGCGCAGGCATTCGTGACGGGCGTGGCGCAGTACACGATCAGCGCCGACGGCCGGAAGATTTTGTATCGCACGGGTGGTGGTGGTGGTGGTGGCGGTGGCGGCGGCGGTGGCGCCCCGGCGGCGCCGGCGATCTTCCTCGTCGACGCCGATCGTGCTGCTCCGGCGGCGGGCGCAGGCCGACTCACCGTCCAGCTCCGCGCCTACATCGATCCCAAGGCGGAATTCAAGCAGATCTTCAATGAAGGCTGGCGCAACCAGCGCAACAATTTCTACGTGCGCAACCTGCACGGCTCGGACTGGCCGGCGATGAAGCGGATGTACGAGCCGCTGCTCCCGTGGGCCATGCACCGCGCCGAACTCAACTACGTGATGGACATGATGGGCGCGGAACTCGCCATCGGTCACTCGTACGTCCGTGGCGGCGAGATGCCTGATGCCGCGACGGTTGACGTCCCGGGCGGCTTGTTGGGCGCCGACTTCGCGATTGACCAGGGCCGCTACAAGATCACGAAGATCTACGACACCGAGACGTGGAACCCCGAGTTGCGCGCGCCGCTGGCGACTCCTGGCGTCAACGTCGCGGTGGGCGAGTACATCGTGGCCATCAACGGCACGGAGCTCCGTGCGCCGGACAACATCTATCGCCTCCTGGACGGCACGGCGAATCGCCAGACGGTGATCGCCGTAAACTCGCGTCCCTCCATGGAGGGCGCTCGCAACGTCACTGTGGTGCCGGTCGCGAATGAGCAGGGATTGCGCACGCGCGCGTGGGTGGAGCACAACCGCAGGGTTGTGGACTCGCTCTCCAACGGCCAACTCGCGTACGTCTACATCCCGAATACGGGCCAGCCGGGCTACACGAGCTTCAACCGCTACTACTTCGCGCAGCAGCACAAGAAGGGCGCGGTGATCGACGAGCGCTACAACGGTGGTGGTTCCGCAGCCGACTACATCGTCGACGTCCTCGGCCGCACGTACGACGGATACTTCAACAACCCCGCGGGCCAGCGCGTCCCGTTCACGAGCCCGGCGTCAGGCATCTGGGGCCCGAAAGTCATGATCATCAATGAAATGGCAGGCTCGGGCGGCGACTTGATGCCGTTCATGTTCAAGGCGCGCAAGATCGGGCCGCTGGTGGGCGAGCGGACGTGGGGCGGACTGGTCGCGACCAGCGACACGCCACCGTTTGTGGATGGCGGTTCCATGATCGCGCCGCGCTTCGGCTTCATCGATCGCGCGGGCAACTTCGCGGTGGAGAACACCGGTGTCGCCGCGGACATTCAGGTTGAGAACTTCCCGAAGGACGTGATCGCCGGACGTGACCCTCAATTGGAACGCGCAGTTGCCGAAGCGTTGCGGCTGCTCAGGGCCAATCCCGGCGACCGGATGATGACCGAGCCGACGCCGCCGACTTGGGGGAAGAGAAAGCCGTAGTCGTTGTCATCCCGAGGGAACGAAGTGACCGAGGGATCTGCAGGATGACTGCAGATCCCTCGCTTCGCTCGGGATGACGACTAGTTGCTGGCGCGCGCTGACCGCAGAAGGTTGATCGCCGTGTACGTCACCACCACAATCACCAGCCACTTCACGTACGTCAGCGGCATCGAGACGACGAGAAACGCTGCGATCAGCGTCGCCGGCAGGCCGCCGATCATGATCGAGAGCGCCGCGCCCGGGTCAAACTTGTCGAGTTTGATGAACCGCGCACTCGCGATCGGCATCAGGAATGCGCACGAGCCCATCATGATCGGGAACGCGGTCGTGGAGTTCATGCCCAGCAGGCTCACAAGGATCATGCAGGGCCCGTAGAGCCCGATACCGAGCGTCATCAGCGCGCCAAGCGCGAAATTGCCGACGAGGCCTGCGATGAGCTTGATGCCGGTGAGTCCGGTGGCGTCACCGCCGGCGGGGAGCCAGCCCATCACACCGGCGAGAAAGATGCTGGCTGCTCCGAGCAACAGGATGCCCATGCCGAGCTGGATGCGCTGCTTGGGCCAGCTGCCGACGATGCCGGCGCCAAGCCACGCGCCCACGACCGACGCCGCAATCATCGAAATCAGCGTCGTCGCGTCCACGGGAACGAGCTTGGTATAGATGTAGGCCTGCGCGATGGTGCCGAGCGCGTGGCCAACGTTGAGCGTCCCGGGCAACACGCCGATGTCCACCAAATTCCACTGCTTGACGATGGACGTGGTCGTCGCGAACGAGCCGATGCCGAGCGTGTCAAAGAACGCGGTGACTCCACCCGTCGCGATCATGGCGAGTGTTGGCTTTGACTTGCCGTCGGCGAGGTGGTGTTTCACACCCAGCCAGACGTTCCAGGCGAGGTAGGCCGTGAAGAAGGCCAGCGCGACGAACAGGTAGTCCTTGGCTGTCATTTGCATGGCCGCGAAGGTGCAGCGTCAGCCCGGTCTTGGCCAGTCCGGGACCTCGCTCCCGTATGACGCCGCCGGACTTACGGACTGACCCAGAACGATGCCTTCACCATGAACACATTGTCCGGGCGCAGGCCCAGCACGTGGCGCGCATCGTCGCCCAGATCGAACGCGCCCACACCGGAGCCGGTGGTCGGCGTGATCTGCTGCGACCGGTTCTGCTGCCACACGAAGTAGATCGTGGAACCGGGCCGCCATTCCCAGCGCAATACGGAGCTGCCGCGCAACGAGTGGAAGTCGAAGTCCGGGTTCCTGAGCGTGAATGCAGACGCGGCACCTGCGCCGTCCGGGTCAATCGTGAACACGCCGCTGGAATCCACGATGGTGCCGGCAGTTTCGCCGTAGGTATCGAAATTCAGGGAACGGGGCGCCTGCAGCTCTTTGATCGCGCCATAGTCGCCGCTCGACAGCAGCGGCTGCGCGTACATCTCCAGCGAAAGGTTCGGGCGGAAGGTCACGTTCAGTCGCGTCTCGATGCCGAGCGACGTCTGCACCAGATCGCCAAACACATAGCGCCGCCCGTAGGTCGACGTCGCAAGAGCATCCGACACCGAGGTCAGGTACTGCGCCGTGGAGCGGCTTCGCGAATAGTTGGGCCCCACCTGGAATTCGATGTTGGCGCCTGGCCGCATGCTCACGCTGACGTTGGTAGAGCCGCGCCAATCCTGCTCCCTGGACCTGCCGCCGTTGAACGACAGCCGTCCGGTGTACGAGCGCCGCGAATCGGTGTTGAGATTGATGGACCCGCCGTAGCCGGCCGCATTTGCGGCCACCATGCCCCCGCGGGTCAGCCGGTCGTCCAGCGAACCGAAATCGCGCGTGTAGTTGTAGCTGAGATTCCAAAAGTTGTTGAAGGTGAGCATGCCGCCGGCTCCCACGGACCTGCCCATCGCGTCGCCGCCATAGTTCCAGCTGGCGTCGGGCCCGACGCGTAGCGACCACCGCCGCAAGGCCTTGCTCGGCTTGTTCTGCTCATAGTTGAGATTGACGTCGAGCGACAAGCGATCGGCGGACGTCTGAAAACCGAGGTCGTTGATCTCGTACGCCGGACTGGTCGATGAGACGGCGACATTGCCGCGCCACGTGCCGGCGCGCTTGCCGATATCAAAGCGTCCCGCGTAGCCCGACATGGTCGTGGCCTGGCTGTCCACATCCACATAGTCCGCGTCCGGCCGCTGGAAATAGCGCGACGACGAGCGCTGGGTCGCAATCATCACGCTGGGTGCTCCGCGGATGTAGCTACCCGACACGTTCCCATTCATGGACCACGCCCGCTCGTTCCACTCGTGCCGGAAATCCAGTCCGCCGGCCAACGCTCCGGACCGGAGCCGGAGTGCGGTCACGGAATCACCAAGGTCGCGGTTCACGGATGTGCCGATCACGCCGATCGCCGACTGGCCGGACCGGAAGTCCCGGCGCACCCGTGCGGCGAAATAATTGGTCAGCGGCTCAACTTCCACGCGGCGCTCCGTGCGCGCGGTGTCCATCACCGTCGCGAACTCGCGCTGTGTCACGGCCTCGATCATGCCCACCGACCAGCCGTTTGCCGTGCGCATGGTGAGTTTGGCGGCGCCGAGAATCGTCGCTGCGGTCGGCACGTCGGAATAAACGGCGTCTCCGGGCACCGAGACCTGCGGGCTGCGACCCACGCGTCGTGAATACAGTGTGGACGTCTGGCCGCCACCGGGGCCACCGCCGCCACCGCCGCCACCACCGCCACCGCCGCCACCGTCGCCCCCCGCCCCCGCCGCCAAACCGGAACAACTCAGAGCCTTCCACGAAGAAGGGTCGTTTTTCCTGGAACCGCGTCTCGAATGCCGACAGGTTGATGACGGCCGGGTCGACTTCAACCTGGCCAAAGTCTGGGTTCACCGCGGCATCAATCGTCACATTGGACGTGGGGCGGTACTTGATGTCCATGCCCACGCCGCCGGTATTGAGCGAGCCATCACGGTACGGATTGGCGAAACCGGCGGACGCGTTCTGCCTGGCGGCCGTGTAGTCCGCCTTGCCCAATCCATAGGGAAGAAACTCGATCTGCTGCCGGGGCGGTCTGACGCCTGAAATGCCCTCCAGATGGGCGTAGCGTGCTACGCCCGGCCGCTCGTTTCTCGGTGTGTACGCGAGCACGACGAACTCGTTCTTTCGGCCGATGCGCCGGTCAATCTGGATGCCCCACGTTTGCACATCGTCTCGGCCGAAGCGGAGCTGCGAAAGGGGGATCCGCATCTCCACGGTCCAGCCGCCCGAGTCCACCACCGTCTCCACCTCCCACACGGGATCCCACGAGGCGTCGCCACCAAAGCCCAGGCTGCCGACGACGATGCGATCGCCGACCACGCCGGCCGGGTTCACGGCGAAACGCGCCGAGGTCTGGTGGTCATGGTACGCGTCCAGGGAAATGGCGAACCAGTCCGAGTCGGGCAGGTCGGAATCGCGCCGGCCCAGACGTGCATTGATGACGCCCTTGTCCGACAGGCGCGCACCCACGTAGATGTACCGTTCGTCGTACAAGATGCGAACGCGCGTTTCCTCGCTGGCCGGCTCGCCTTCCGTCGGGTCCATCTGCGTGAAGTCGGTGGCGGCGGTGGCGCTCGCCCAAGCGGCTTCGGTCAGCTTGCCATCAATGGCGATCGCGGCGGCCGTGCGCACAGCCTCCACCACGGGCGCCATGGCGTGCGCGGAGCGTGGGGTGAGAACGCCGATTCTGTCTTTGTCGCCGCCGTTTTGTGCGGACAGGCTTTGCGGTGCAGATGATATCGCAAGCGCCGCCAGCGCGGCGAGTATTACAGTCGATCGCAATCGGATCCGGGAGAGCGGGCTTTTGGACGGTCCGCCTCTTGTGGCGGGCAACTATGAAAAATACGCCCAACACCCGGCAATCGCTGAACTGCTATGCGCTTGAAGGTGTTGCGGCCCAGAACAAACACCGCATCTTCGGGACAGCGCCTCCCGCCATGCGAATGGCGCCAATCCTCAGCGCTGGCGGTATGGATTCGCGAGTACGCCAGACGCAGATTCCGTGACCGTATCATCCCACCTAGACCACCGATGGAGTCCTCTGTGTCGAATCGCGCTTTGTCGCTCCGCACTGTTGTCGCGCTTGCCATCCTCACGCTGGCGTCCGTGGACATCGTCGCCCAGGACCGGTCCCAGCCGAACGCTGCACCGGCAGCCACTGCAGCACGCGGGGACAAGAAAATCCTGACGAGCGATGACTATCCCAAGTGGAAGTCGATCGACGCGCCGCAACTCTCGGCGGACGGAAAGTGGGTCGCGTACGGGACACGGAACACCAACGTCGTAACTCCGGACGCCAAGCCGGTGCTTCACATCTATAACGCGGCCACAGGGGTTGATGTGACCGTGGCGGACGCGACCAACGCACAGTTCTCGTCAGACTCCAAGTGGATCGTCTATCAGATCGAGATTCAGCCGCCCGCCCGCAACGGCGCGCGCCCGACAGGCGCCGACACAGCCGCTGACACCAGCGCCAACCGTCCGCGTGCGGCTGGTCCGGCCGGTCAGCCGACGCGCAAGACCGAGCTCCGCGAACTCGCGACGGGCAAGGTGCAGTCGTGGCAGGACATCGCGACCGCGACGTTCTCGCCAACCGCCACGCATCTGCTGCTGCGGCGCCGTCCTCCCACGGCCGCTGGTGGAGCCGGCGCTGCTGGCGGCGGTCCGGGCGGCGGTGGTCCCGGCGGCGGTGGTGCTGGCGCAGGCGCTCCTCGCCCCACCGATGCGTTGCTCGTCTCGCTGGCAACGTCCAAGAGCCAGTTCATGGGCAGCGTGAACGGCGCTGAGTTCAATCGCACCGGCACGATGCTCGCGTACACGGTCGACGCCACGGTGAAGGACGGCAACGGCCTGTTCGTCATCGACATCACCGGCGGACGCACCATACCGATCGACAACGAAGCGCTGACGTACACACGCATGGCCTGGAACGACGAAGGCACGTCCATCGCCGTGCTCAAGGGCAAGGAAGTGCCCCGCATGCGGGAGAAAGACAACAAGCTCGTGGTCTTCCCGAATATCGCGTCGGCTGTCGCCGGCGTGGCAACCCCGGTCGCGCTCGACGCCGCTGTCACCTCGGGCTTCGCGAAGGGCTGGGTCGTCTCGGATCGCGCCGCACTCGACTGGAGCAGTGACAACAAGCGCGTGTTGTTCGGCATCACGAAGCAAACCGCCGCGCCAGACACGGGCCGTCGCCGTAGCACGGACTCCGTGCCCGACGTAGACGTGTGGCGCACGCAGGACGAACGCATCCAGTCGCTCCAGATGATCCGCGCCGAACAGGATCGCAACTTCGCGTTCCGCTCGGCGTTCGACGTCTCGTCCGGCAAGTTCATTCCGCTTGCCGACAGCACGATGCGCGAGCTGACGGCTGCGCCGGACGGCAAGTGGGCCATCGGACGCGATGTGCGCGGTTACGTCATTGACTATGGCGTCGACAAGGCGGACGTCTATCGCGTCAACACAATGACCGGTGAGCGCACGCTCATCCACAAGGGGGGCATGGTTGGCCAGTTCGCGCTCGGAGTCTCAGCCGACTCGAAGCACTACATCACGTTCAAGGACGGGAAGTTCCTGGACTACAATCTGGACACCGGCGCCGAATCACCACTCGGGGGAGCCAATGCGCCGAGCTTCATCAACACGGAGTTCGATTATCCCGGCCCCAAGCCGTCGTACGGCGTCGCGGGCTTCAGCAAGGACGGCAAGGGCGTCATCGTAAACGGCCGCTTCGACCTTTGGCTGCTTCCATATGGTGGCGGTCCGGCCAGGAACATCACCAACGGTGCTGGCACGAAGGATTCCATCCAGCTGCGCTACGCGCGCCTGGTGCCCGTGGATCCGATGGCGCCGCGCGTCGATCGCGATAGTCGCGTCATCGACCTCACCAAGCCGGTCACACTCGCCGCATACGGCGAGTGGACGAAGAAAAGCGGCTACTATGAACTGAGTGGCGCGAATCTCAAGCCGATCATGTATGAGGACGCGATTTTCAATACGCCGCAGCGCGCGCTCAAGGCGGACCAGTATCTCTTCACGCGTCAGACGTTCAGCGAATATCCCGACCTGCGGCTTTCCGGCGCCGCGCTCACGTCGTCCAAGAAGGTCACCGATGTGAATCCGCAGCAAGCCGAGTTCAAGTGGGGCCGGCGCATGCTGTTCGATTACAACCTGAACGACGGCAAGCGCGCGCAGGGCATTCTCGCGATTCCGGACGACTACAAGCAGGGCGAGAAGCGGCCGATGATCGTGACGTTCTACGAAAAGAACTCACAGAACATGCATCGCTACAACACGCCGAATTACGTGACCGGCATGGGCGGCATTCCGGCGGAAGCCATCAGCAAGGGCTACCTCACCATGATGCCCGACGTGTACTTCCGCACCGGCCAGTCACACAGCGACATGCTCGAAGCCGTGGAAGCCGCGACGAAGAAGGTGATCGAGTTGGGCTACGTCGATCCCAAGAAGATCGCCGTGCACGGCCACAGCTACGGCGGTGAGGGCGCGGCGTTCATCGGCGTGCGCTCGAAGCTGTTTGCGGCCGTGGGCATGGGTGCCGGCGTCACCGATCTGTACTCCGACTTCTCGCAGAGTTGGGGCTGGAGCTATCAGGTGAATTCCGGCAGTGGCCAGAACGGCATCGGCTACTATATGGAAGGGCAGGGGCGCTGGGGCTTCTCACCGTGGGACAAGCCCGAGGTCTACAACTTCGAGTCGGCGCTGATGCACGCGCCGCAGGCGAACCAGCCGTTCCTCATCATGCACGGCACGGCGGACCCGACGGTGTCGTTCCAGGAAGGCTTGAGCTTTTACCAGGCGCTCCGCTACAACAAGAAGGAGGCAATTCTGCTGGCGTATCCGAATGAAGGCCACGGATTGCGCGGCCTGGCGAACCGGAAGGATCTCACAACGCGCTACTTCCAGTTCTTCGACCATTACCTCATGGGAACGCCTGCGCCCAAGTGGATGACGGACGGCGTGCCGTTCCTGATGAAGGACGTGAAGGAGACGCCGGCTCCGCGGCCGATTCCGTAGTCGCAACAAGTTCTGCAAGGCGTCCCGCCGATGCTTCAGACGTTCGTCGTCGGCGGGTATCTCGTCAGCGCGCTGTTTTACGCCAGCGTACTGGTAAATCCGACGGGCGGTCTCCGGAGTGGCTTGCTGTCGTGGGTCTCGATGAACCGGCTCGGACTCACGGAGTTCCTGTCCGTGCATGCCGCGACGATGTTGGGCGCGTTCGTGCTGGTCAACGCAGAGGACAAGTCAGGCGAGCCATTCGGCGCGATCTTCTGGGTGCTGGCCGCGTTCTACGCCGCGATGGCGATCGGCGCGTGGTCGTTCCATCGGAGTTCGCGCGCGCTGGCAGGGTTCTATCTCATCATCGCGGTGCGGGGCGTTCAGTTCTTCTCGCTCGGCGAGCCGGACGCCGATGTTATGCGTTCTGAGGTTGTCAAGAACTTCCTTATGAGCATGCCCATGATGCTGTTGGTCGCAGGCATCTCGATGAGCGATGATGGGCTCACCCCTTGGCAGCAGCGCTTCACACGGGAGGGCAGTTCCTTGTGGGAGCGTCTCAAGCACGGCCGAGCGCTAGTGTTCGTTTCCGCGTACTACGCACTGTGGGCGTTCGTCGAGTATAAGTGGCCGGAGCGGATATCGAACGGCAGCTGACGCACCGCGCTTGCGGTTTACGGGAGCCCAGCGCCGGCCCCATTATTCGCGTAGTCAAAGCACAGACTTTCTCCCACGGAGCTCCGTCGTGACCCGTCTCGTCGCCACGATCTTTCTCGCTGTCGTAATTGCTGCGCCGATTTCGGCGCAGGCCAAGCCCGGCACTGACACCAAGAAGGCCGCACCGATGGTGCGCGCTACTGAGAAGCGTGTGTGGCCGGACGAAGGACCCGCAACGTGGACTGAGCGCAAGACAGTCCCGGCGATCACGGCCAACGACCTGCGCACCCGACTGTACCAGTTCGCGGACGATTCCATGATGGGCCGCCGCGTCGGCGAACTCGGCAACTACAAAGGGACCGACTACATCGCGAGCGAGTTCAAGCGCCTGGGGTTGAAGCCGGCGGGAGACAGCGGCACGTACTTCCAGACGCTTCCGTTCGGTCCGGTCGGATTCGACTCTGCATCGCTCCGGTTGAGCGCTGGCGGCACTCTGCTTGCGACGCGTACCGATTGGGTGCCGTTGCGGCCGACAGCTGCCAACGGACTCGGCTTCATGGCGGACTTCGTGGACGCCCCAACGGTGTTCGGTGGCCGCGCAGATGAAACGGCGCCACTCGATCCCGCGGTCTACGGAGGCAAGGTTGTCGTGCTCGCGGCGGTCCCGGGCTTCGGCCTGCCGGCCCTTGGTGGCGGTGGTGGTGGCGGCGGTGCTGGCGGCCGCGGTCCGCTCAGCTGTGACGAGGTTCCCAACCGATTCGGCGCCCGTGCGGCCGCTGAGACCGACGCGACGGTCCGGCGCGAGGACAGTCTCGCGGGCCGCGGACGCTTTGCTCCGCCGCGTCCGCCAGCGCTGACGGCAACCGACGTGGTTGCGCGCGCTCAGCGCGCCGGGGCACGCGGTGTGATTCTGGTTTCGCTCGACGGCGCGTCACCGGGAGCGCTCAATAACGTGCTGGCGACCGGGAACGCGATGCGGCCGACGCAGGCGCCGGGCGCGCTGCCGGCAGCTTCAGTTTCACTGCGTGCTGCGGACCAGATGTTCGGCCAGCCCGTGTCACTCTTGCAACCAGGCACCGCCGGAAAGCCGATTACGGCCAGCTGGAGCTTCAGCTGGAGGCCGGCACAGTGGGCCGCGCGCAACGTCATCGCGATCCTGCCGGGTTCCGATCCGGCGCGCGCCGGTGAGTACGTGCTGGTGGGCGCTCACAACGATCACGTCGGCACCAACAACAGCGCCATCGACCACGACTCGGTTCGTGCGGTGAACTGGGTGACGCGCCCGCAGGGTGCCAACGATCCGGTGTGTCGGCCGACTGCGGATCAACAGCGCCGGATCGATTCGATGATTGCGCGCGCCCGCAGCATTCGCGCGCCGCGCCGCGACTCCATCATGAATGGCGCGGATGACGACGGCTCCGGCACGGTAGTTCTCCTTGAGATCGCGGAGCAGTTCGCCAAGGAGAAGCCAGCGCGCTCCATCATCTTCGTTTCACATCAGGCAGAGGAAGGCGGTTTGCTCGGCTCGCGCTGGTTTGCCGACAACCCGACGGTGCCGCTGAATCAGGTGGTCGCGGCGCACAACATGGACATGCTCGGCAAGGGCCGGCCGGAGTACGTGAAGTTTGGCGGCCCGGCCTCGCTGCAGACGCTTGGTTCGCGTCGTTTGTCGCGCGAATTCGGCGACATCATCGACTCGGTGAACGCCGTTCGCTCGGAAGTCATGGCGATCGACAAAACGTGGGACGTGACCGCCAATCCCATGAACCGCTTCTGTCGCAGCGACCAGGTGAACTACGTCCGGAAAGACGTTCCGGTCACGTACTTCTCAACGGGCTACTCACCGGACTACCACCAGGCCTCGGACGAACCGCGCTACGTGGAGTACGAGCATTCCGCGCGTGTTGCGCGGTTCATCCACGACGTGATGATGGCCATTGCCATGCGAAAGGACCGGCCCGCCATCGCCGGTCCCGATCCTTCATACCCGCGCTGCTGACCGGTGTCATTCCGAGCGAAGCGAGGAATCTGCAGTTCAAGACGTGCAGATCCCTCGCTTCGCTCGGGATGACAGCTACTTCGCCGGCATCACCGCCATACACTCGATCTCCACGAGCGCGGACGGCACAACAAGGGCGGCGACTACGACCGTGCTGCGTGCGGGTGGATTGGCGGGGAAGTACTGGCGGTACACGCCGTTCATGGCCTGAAAGTCGGCCGCGCGGGTGAGGAACACCGTGCAGCGTACCACGTTCTCCATGGTGGTGCCGGCGGCTTCCATGACGGCCTTGGTGGCGTCGAGGGCGCCCTTGGTCTGACCCTCGATCGTGGAGTCGCGCCCTCCAAGCTGTCCGGAGGCGTAGAACATGTTGCCGACCCGGATGCCGGCCGAGAGGTTGGCACTCGGGGTGCGGCCCGGGAGGTTGACGACAGTCTTGCCGTCCTGCGCCGCGATAGGTGCCGCGAATGCGGCCAGCATGAGTGCGAGTGAGATGGTTTTGCGCATGGGGGTGGTTGGGGAAGAGTCCAACTTACTGCGTCATCTATGGCCGCTGGAAGATGAACGTGATCCGCGGGAACTCCTCGAGCCCAAGTTGCGGGCCACAGTCAATCGTCAGCACGCCGTCCTTCAGGAAGAAGTTGCTGAACCGGCGCCCGATTCGCTCGGGCTAGGCACTTGCTCTGCGCGAATGACGAACTCGGGTGACACGTCGGTGGGCGCGGAGCGGTCGAAGTTGCCGTACACCGCCGTGGCGCGAAGCCCCGTGCGCGCCAGCAAGTGATCGAGTTCCGCTCGGGTGTACCATCGCAGTTCCAACCCCTGCACATACCGCTTGGTCACCTTGCCGGGCTCTGTGACGTAGTAGATCAGCTCGATTTCGGAGACCTGATCCAGCCAGCGCACGTTGGGCACTCGGGCCGTGCGCTTCAGCGTGCGGCCGTCCGCGAGCGTGAACTCCGGAGTGTCCACCGACTCGCCGCTGCGGTCCATGGACAGCGCGCGAAAGCTCGGATTGAAGACGTCGAACACGAACCAGCCGCCGGGCGCGAGGTGGCGCGCGGCCGCTGCGAGGAACGCCAGCTGATGCTCCACGGTCACGAGTTGCTGGAACACGCGAAAGGGAGCGATCACCAGGGGGTACTTCGTGGGCGAGGAGAATTCGGCGCCGTCGCGCAGCTGAAGCGAAACGCGCTCGCGCACGTCGGCCGGTTCCTTGGCGAGCTTCTCTCGGCAGCGGTCGAGCATGAGCTGTGACCCGTCCACGCCATCAATGCGGATTCCTGCGCGCGCGATCGGGAGCAGCACTCGGCCGGTTCCGCAGCCGAGCTCCAGCACGGGTCCGCCGGTGCGCTTGGCAGTGTCAACGTAGAAGTCGATGTCCGTGCGGGCGAGGTATGCCGGAATGGCGTCGTAGAGTTCGCCGAAGCGCGGGATCGCATCGTAGGATGCGGACGTCTGAACTGCGCTGCGTGCGGAGGGCCGTGCTTGGCTTTCAGCTGCTGGGATCTGGCTTTCCCCGGCTCCTCGAGCGGCCTCGCGTAACGCGCGGCGGCCACGGTGCCAGCGCTCCCACACGGCGCCCGCGGCCCACCCAATGGACCCCCCGGCGAGTGCGAAGATCACGGCACCCAACGCCACCACGCCTTGATACTTCGCGAAGCTCCATGCGAAGCTGTAGTCCGGGTCACTCAGCAGGGTCCACTGCGTGGCACCAGCGTAGAACGCGCCGACTACGCCGGAAATGACCGCGAGCGCGGTGGAGAAGTCGTGGCGGCGTGGCTCATACCACGATTCGGGCGCGTTCGCCCGGCGTCGAAACGGCCTCATGTGCGGCCGCCCCGCATCACAATGTCCTGCTACGCGAGCGGCGGCTCCGTGCCTTCGGGCTGCTGCTGTTGTTCAGCGCGCTCGGCTTCGCGACGCCGCATCTTCTCCTCGAGCTTGGCCTCCTTCTTGGCAGCGCGTTGCTGCTCCTTTCTGCGCTTCTCAAAATCATAGTTGGGCTTTTTCGGCACCGGATTCCTTGTGTGTAGGAGCGTTAATGCGCCTCAGGGAAGGTAGCGTCCGGCGTCTGAATGCGAGGAAAGGCGATCACGCTCTGCGGCGCCGGCGCCGGAAGAGCGCGGCAATCTGCGCGACGAGTTGCGAACCGAGGGCCGCGATCAGCGCCAACGTCAACCACAGGGACACCGCGAACATTCCGATCGCCAGCGCCAGCGTCAGCTGAACACCGAAATACGGCACGCTGCGTTTTGCCGCGAGGATCGCAGTGCTGAAGAAGTACAGCGCCCCGCTCGCCAAGAGCAGGAATGTGGACGCGAAGAGCTGGTCTTCCGGAGCACGTGCGTCCGGCGACGTTACGAACCACGCGACCACCCGCACGACGGTCGCGAAGAGTACGACCTTGGCGATCGCGCGCGAGCGGTCCTTGCCCGCCGGCATCGCCGCTACGGTGTGGGCTTCGTGATGGCCGGCCGCTTTTCCCGATTGGCGATCTCGAGCGCCAGGTCGTTCAGGTACTTTGTGATGCGCGCATAGTGCGGATAGTCGATGTACTGCGGCTCGTCCGTCACCTGGTGGTAGTCGGCGTGCAGGCCGGTGAAGAAGAACGCGATCGGAATACCGATCTGCGCGTACATGAAGTGATCGCTGCGCCGATAGATATTGTTGTACGCCGGGCCGAGGGTGCCGGAGACGTCCGCGTCAAAGCGGTAATCCAGCTCGAGTGGCTTGGCTTGTTTGGTGTTCGCGGTGCGGACGGCCTCGCCGAGGTCGTTGGAGATGAAGCCCGAGCCAACGACGCCAAGGAAGTCCGGTGAACCGCCCGGGAGATCGTCAGCGCGTCCACGTCCGATCATGTCGACGTTGATCTGCGCCACGATCGAGTCCTTCGGTACGGTCGGGTTGGTCGTGAAGAACCGCGCGCCGAGTAGTCCGGCTTCCTCGCCCGTGTGCCACACGAAGATCACAGAGCGCTTCGGCTTCGGACTCATCTTCGAGATCTGCTCGGCGATTTCGAGCAAGGCCATGGAGCCGGAGCCGTCGTCATCAGCGCCGTTGCGGATCGAGTCGAGTCGCGCGGGACGGATCTTTCGCAGGCTGTCGATATTCGCTGTCATGCCCCGGCGAACGTCCTGCGGCAGTGCCTTGATCGAGTCCTTGCCGACGATGGTCATCTTGAGCGCAGTGGTCGTGACGGCGCGCAGCGAGTCGTGGTCAACCGGAGTGGGCAGAAAGCCGACGTGATCGTTGTGCGCTCCCATGGCGACGTACTGACCGCGAAGATTCGGGTCACTGCCGCGAACGACGGCGATGACATTGCGGCCCCATTGCGGGCGCGGCGTCTCCTGAAAGTCGAGCTTGGCAGTGACGTTGCCGCCGAGCGTGCCTGGGGCGAGTCCGTCGATGGCCTTGCCCATCAACATCGCCGCAGCTTCGGGCGTGATGCTGAGTTGAACGGGCGTCGCGACAACCGGGGGCGCGTTCGGCGCCGGCGGCTGTGTCCACGTGCCGGCCGGATTGTTGATGAAGGCGCGCTGGCTCATGCTGAGCGGCCCAAGGTCGACCGAAACGATCGCCGCTGCGTCGGCGTAGCGCGTAATCGGGTTGCGGGCCGCGAATGCGGCGGCAGCGCCACCACCACCACCACCACCACCACCGAATCCTGCGCCGGGTACTGTGGGCGGAGCCGGGAGGAGAATCACGATCTTGCCCGCTGCCTGTTCACGGGTGATCGCGTTGGTGGTGTCGAACGTGACGCCGCCGAAGATCACTTGGGCGCTCGAGAAGAGGCGGGGCATGCGCGCGGGCCGCGCGACGAAGTCCGCGTTCCATTTGAGCGGCTTGCCGTCCACTGCGAGCGTGGACTGCTCGGTGAACTTCCGGACGACCACCGGCAGGCTCTGGAAGTACGTGCCGCTATCGCCCATGGGCTCGAGCCCCAGCCGCTTGAGTTCCCGGGCGATGTAGTCGGTGCCCTTCATGTTGCCTTCGCGCCCGAACTGTCGGCCCTGCATCGAGTCGTCGGCGAAGATGTAGAGCCGCGTCATCAGGTCCGCTTCAGAGATCGCGGCAGCAGTGGGTCTGGGTGCGCGCTTGAGCGGCAGGCTGGCCGCCGACTGCGCGGCGATCGGGGAGGTGATGAAGAGCGCGACGGCGACAGCGCGGACGGACTGGTAGCGGGACATGCGAGGCGGAGTTTTGGGGGGCCAATAGACAGACGCAAATTCTACGCTCCTGACCGCCACTGCGCTGGGGTCGGTTCATACGTTCGCTCCGCTCAGTGCTGGCGTTCGCTTCGCTCAGTGCAGGCGTGCGCGGCGACGCCTTCGTCGGCATATTCGGCCCAACTCTTACGGAATTCCGATATGTCGCGGCCAAATCGCCTTGCCTGGACCCTCGTGCTCCTTACCTGCGCCGGCAGCCTGGCGGCTCAAGAAATGCCGTTGCGCTGGCGGTCCATCGGTCCGTTCCGCGGAGGCCGCATCCGCGCCATGGCTGGCGTTGCGGCGCAACCGTACACGTTCTACTTCGGTCAGGGCAACGGCGGCGTCTGGAAAACCACGGACGCAGGACGCACGTGGCTGCCGATCTTTGACGGCCATACCCAGTCCGTGGGAAGCATCGCGATCCCGCCCTCGGACCCGAACATCATATATGTAGGAAGCGGTGAAGCCCTCCCGCGGCCGGACCTCTCGGTCGGCGATGGCGTCTACAAGTCCACGGACGCCGGCAAGACGTGGGCGTTCATGGGCCTGCCCGACGCGCAGCAGATCCCGCAGATCGCCGTGGACACGCGCGATCCCAACCGACTCTTCGTCGCCGCGCTCGGCCACCCGTACGGTCCCAGCAAAGCGCGCGGCATCTACCGCAGCACCGACGGCGGCAAGTCGTTCGACCTCGTGCTGCACAGGGACGAAAACGCCGGCGGCAACGACGTCGATATCGATCCCACGAACCCGAACATCGTCTACGCCAATCTTTGGGAGCAGCGCCAGGGCCCCTGGGAAAACGCTGTCTGGCTCGGAAATGGAGGCGGACTTTTCAAGTCCACCGACGGCGGCACGTCGTGGACCAAGCTCACGAATGGCCTCCCGCCCACGACGAACCAGGTGAACCTCGCGATATCGCCAGCCAACCCGAGCGTGCTCTTCGCCGCGGTGGCGTCCAGCGGGCCGCCGGCGACGGTTGGTCTCTATCGAAGCGAAGACGGTGGCGACTCCTGGACTCGTATCACCACTGATCCACGCCCGGCAGGCCGAATTGGTGGCGGGGACCTGCCAGTGCCGATCCTGCACCCGCGCGATCCAAACACGATCATCATGGCGTCCACCGTCTCATGGAAATCCACCGACGGCGGACGCACGTGGGCGGCGTTCAAGGGCGCGCCCGGCGGCGAGGACTACCAGAACGGTTGGATCAATCCCGTCGATCCCAACATCGTCTTCATGGTCTCCGACCAGGGCGCGGTCGTGTCGCTCAACGGTGGCGAAACGTGGAGCTCGTGGTACAACCAGCCCAACGCGATGCTGTACCACGTCGCCGCCGACAACGCGTTCCCGTACCGCGTGTGCAGCGGACAACAGGAAAGCGGCAGCGCCTGCGTCTCGAGCCGAGGCGACTACGGCGTGATTTCCGACCGCGACTGGCTGCCGGTGGGCGTAGATGAGTACGGCTACGTCGCGCCGGATCCGCTCAACCCGGACATCGTGTATGGCGGACGCGCCGTCACGCGCTTCGATCGCCGCACTGGGCAGACGTCCGTCGTTGGTCCACTGGCCGGGCGCCAGTTCGCGCCGGGCACGAGCCCGTACCGACAGGTGCGGACGCAGCCGGTGGTGTTCTCCAAGGCAAATCCGAGAATGCTGCTTTTCGGCAACAACTTTCTGTGGAAGACGTACGACGGCGGCGCCAACTGGAAGCAGATCGCCGGCGACCTGACCAGAAAGACGTACGATCTGCCGGCAAGCATCGGCAAATACACCGATCCGGCGCTCGTGCAGCAGCGCGGCGTGATCTACAGCATTGGCCCGTCACCGATCGACAGCAGCACGATCTGGTTCGGTACCGACGACGGGCTCATCTACACGACGGCCAATGGCGGCAAGACGTGGAGCAACGTCACGCCTCCGCAGATGGGACCGTGGTGGAAAGTGTTCATGATTGACGCGAGCCACTTCGACAAGAAGGCGGCCTATGCTGCGGTGAACACGTTGCGCCTGGACGACATGAAGCCGCATTTCTTCCGCACGCATGATGGTGGCAAGACGTGGGCCGAGATTTCGAAACTCCCCGGCGACGCCGGTCCGGCGAACGCGCTACGCGAAGATCCGAAGAAGAAGGGCTTGCTGTATGCGGCCACCGAGAAGGGCGTGTACGTCTCGTTCAACGACGGCGACACGTGGAGCTCGCTCCAGCTCAACCTGCCGCGCACGTCTGTCCGCGACCTGATCGTGAAGGACAACGATTTGGCGGTCGCTACGCACGGTCGCGGGTTCTGGATCCTGGACGACGTCGCACCACTTCGTCAGATGATTGTCGCTGGCGCGATGCAGCCCGAAGTGCAGCTCCTCGCGCCGTCGCCGGCGATGCGTGTGCGCTGGAACGTGAGCAACGACATGCCGTGGCCGAAGGAGGAGCCGGCGGGCGAAAACCCGCCAGACGGTGCGTCCATCGACTACGTCCTCAAGGCGGACGCAGCAGCGGTGGCGCTCGAAATTGTGGACGCACGTGGCCGAGTGGTGCGGCGCTACAGCAACACTGATTCACTTCCATATGTGGTGCCTTCGGAAGCCAGCGCACCCGTGCCCCTCTATTGGTACAAGCAGCCGACGCGACTCTCGGCCGCGGCCGGCCCGCACCGCTTCTTCTGGGACGTGCACTATCAGAATCTTCCCGTTGTTGCCGGCGGTGGATTCGGCGGCGGCGGCGCAGGCTTGCCCATCAACTCGGTGCCGGGGCAGGGCGCGCCCGCGCCACGCGCGCCGTGGGTTGCAGCGGGCCGTTACACGGTGCGGCTCATCGTGGACGGCAAGCCATTTACGCAGTCGATCGAGGTGAAGCAGGATCCTCGCGTGAAGACGGCGGCGGTCGCGATGCGCGAAACCTACTCGCTTACGGACTCGCTCTACTTCATGCAGAAGAAGCTGGCGGACGCGGTGGACTCCGCGCGAGCGGCACTTTCACGTGCGGCGAGCGGCAGCGAGAACGCCAAGCACATCACCGCGGTGCTTGAGGCGCCGAACACGAACGTGCCAGCGCCGGCCAACAACGCGCCGCGTCCGCCCGGGCCGGGAACGCTGCGCGCCTCACTCAGCGGCGTCGCCGCGCTCGTGAATTCGCTGCAACAAGCCGACGTCGGACCAACCGCGACTCAGCGTTCAGCGATCAGTGCCGCGCTCAAGGACGGAAATGCTGCGTTGGTGCGGTGGAACGCCCTGAGGCGGACTCTACCCAAATAGTCTCGCGCTCAACGAGTCAGGGTATTGGGAATCGAGTTGAGCACCCACCACCCCGGCAGCGCCGTGATCGGGCCTCGCTAGTCGATCCGAACGCCCACACGCAGCGTGCGCGGGGCGACGCGCAACCGCGGTGCGCCAAAGCGCGACGTTGGATCCCAGACCGCCTGATCGTTGAGGTCGGTCTTGACGCTCACGAGGGCGTTTTCGCCGAACGCATTGAACAGGTCGCACGTCAGCACCATGCGGCGCGGCGAGCGCCACTCCATGTGTGCGTCTACGACGCCGCGACTGGCATAGTGACGTGAGCCACGCGGTTCGGTGAGCACTGTCTGGCCGTACGAATGACGGAACAGGTCGATCGGAAATGCCCTGCCGATGCTGTCCAAGTACGCGTACCGGCCGAGGATGTCAAATGTGGGCGCAAAACCTTCCCCCAAGATGTGGGTGTAGACCAAGCCGCCTTCCATCCGGTATGGCAGGCGCGCCGTGGCCCACACCTTGGCTTCCATCTGCAGCGCGTCCGGCAGAAAGCCGTCGCCGTTGATTCCCTCGTTCGGGTTCACGAACGGCCCGGCACTGAACCGGGTCGCGGTCGTGCCGTAGCCGGTAACGCCGGGGACACTTCCCTTCAGTCGCGCCCCGGTCAGCGAGCCTTCGGCCCGCCAGCTCGGTTGCAGCGTTCGGAGAGTCAGCGTAATCTGATCGTACCGGCGCCGCGCTTCGGGGACCGACGTGAGCACGACGTCTGGATTCCATTTGAGCGCCCGCAGGTACGCCGTCGGGTAACCGAAGAGCGACTCCGGCAACGTCCGAAATTTCGCGAGCGCTCTGGCAATGTCCTCGTTCGAGGCATACAGCTCGGGGAGCACCAGCCGCTCTCCCTTCGGGTCGAGCACGAGGCCCCTTAAGTATCGGTGGTCGACGTACACATTCCGGATCGGCGTGTAGTTCTTGGCCAGGTTGCGATCCTTGAGCCCGACGATATCGCCATTCCGGCGATTGGTGTAGATGATTTCGGCCTTCCAGGCGGCGCCGAAACTTTTTTCGATCGCGAGCACTGATTGATCCACGTACGGCTGCTTGTAGCCTTCAACGCGCCCCGATGCATTGAGAATCATCTCGTTGGGAAATTGTTCGAAGCCGGAGCCGAGCGAGTCGCGCTGCGCCGGCGTGTAGGTCTGGCGCGAGTTCATCAGCGGCGGCGCGAAATGATAGAAGCGCTGGTTGGAGTAGGCGTTCGCGCCCACGACGCGATCGAAAAACAACGCGTACATCCCTTGGTGATAACGGCCCCAGTGCGCCTTGAGCGCAAACGTGTTGCGGCCCGACACGTCCCAAGCGACGCCGAGCCGGGGATCGAGGCCCTCGGCGTGGACCGCCTCGAAGCGATAGCAGGAGGTTCCGGTCGCGCAGAATGGCCTGATGTATCCGGTCCACTTCCCGTAGCGAAGGCCCGGCGCCAATGTGACGCGCGAGCCGACGGACAGATGGTCCTGAACGAACATCGCTTCGCTCGTGACGTCGGCGTTGAGGCGCATGTCGCCACCCCAGTCGCTGCCGACCGTTTGCCACGTGCTCGCATCAGTGGCGTCAAATCCAGCCACATCCTGTGGGTAGGGACGCCAGGTCAGCCCTCCATTGCGTGTCCGTTCGTCGCGCCAGCGGCCACGCGACACTTCACCACCGAGGGTCAGCTGATGTTCGCCCAAGAAACGCTGCGTCGTGCGCCATTCCGCGGTCCCGGTGACACTCGACGGTTCAGTGCGCTCGTCGAATGCGGCGTTCTGTGACTTGGGGTGCCGCCCGGGTTGGAGCACGTACACGCCAGGCACTTCAGGGCCGGCGTAGCCCGTTCGCGATTCGCGCGATGACAACCCGGCGATACGCAATTCCACCTGGTTTCCCGCGCTCATGAAGTTCTTCCACGCGAGTCCATAGTAGGTCGTCGGCCGATCGACGCGCGACGTGGCCGAGGCCTCATCAATACCGTTGATGCCGGCATGTTCGACGTCGAGCCTCGAAAAACCAGCGAGGATATCGACGCGCTGGCCAGGTACGGGCAGCCACGTGAGCTTGGCAATGGCACGCGCATTGACCTGTTCTTCCCGGGCTCGTTGAAAATCGCGCGCCGCAGGCGTGTTGAGATCCGGGGAGCGCAGGTCGCGACTCACGTACTGGCCGGCGAAGAAATAGAACAAGCGATCGTGCAACAACGGGCCCAACGCTTCAGCGCCGATCTCGCGCCGGCCCGCCTGCTCAACGCCCTGCTCGTCGAGATCGAAATTGGTGGCGGTGAGTTGAGGCGATTCGTAGTTGAAGCGAATCGCGTGGCGCCGCGTGTTCGTCCCCGTCTTTGTGATCGCGTTGATGACACCGCCCTGGAAATTTCCGTACTCCGCGCCGGCGCCCAAGCCCTTGATTTCGAGAGACTCGATCCAATCCACGCTCAGGCCCAGAAAATCACCACCCGCGCCCGGATGATTCATCGACACGCCGTCAAGCTGGTAGTTGTTCGAGACCCCAGGGGCTCCGCCCCACAACTGGTCCTTGCGCGCACCCGGCACGAGCGCGATGAGGCCGGACGCGTCGCGCGCGCTGGGCAGCAGCGCGGTAAAGGTTTGGTCGAGCCGCGTGGTGAGTTCGGGCGTAGTGGCGTCGACCGACGTCGGCGACGCGATGACCTGAATCGTCGAGAGCTGCGATGCCGCTTGCGTGAGCGTGACCGACAGCGTGCGCGTCTGCCCACCCACGACGCGCACGCTGGTCAGCTCCGCGCTACGGTAGCCCACTCGGCGCACGGTGACCACGTACGTGCCCGCGGCGAGCGCGCCGATTCGAAACGTGCCGCGTTCGTCGCTGACCGCGTCGCGCGCGGCCGACTTGTCCGCAAGCTCGGCGCGCACTGCCGCGGACTCGATCGGTCGCCCGTCGGGGTCCGAAACCGTTCCGGCTATTGTGCCCTGCGCAATCGCCGGCGCCGCGCAAACCGCGGCCACGAGGAACGTCGGGCGAAACAGATAGGTAGCCGGTGACAGGAGCAGTGACAGGAAAATGGATGCGCAACAACTACTAGATAAGTATGGAGCTCTTGGAGCGGCAGGCGAATGCCGTCGGTCAGAAATAGGGTGAGGGTTTAGGGCAGGGCTTGGAGGATTCGCGCCACCCTATACCCAAAACCCTGGACCCTATACCTAGGAAATGTTCTGCCTGACCCACTTCGCGCCGTAGTACCCGGCGGCCGCCATGCCAACGAGCGAACCCATGAGGCCGGCGAAGAGTCCCAGGCCTGAAAGCAGGAACCAGCCGACGTAGGAACCGACGAGTCCTGCGAGCCACGGAATCATCTTCATGTGATCCGTACGCTACATCGCTTGCGCACGTCCGGGAGATCGTGAGAACGGTCCTCCCGGAAACGCTCGACCCCTGGCTCTTGCGCGCCAGGGGTCGAGGGCAGAACAAAACCGAGAACGTTACGGTCCCTTAGCGATCATCCTTCTCGCGATCCTTGTCCCGATCGCGACCCGCACGTCCCCCACGTCCGCCACGATCCCCGCGGCCGCCACCGCCGCCAACCCCACCCCCCCCCCCAACCCCCCCCCCCCCACCCCCCCCCACACACCGAACCACCC
>JANNRQ010000160.1:0-4768 GCA_031401495.1 Gemmatimonadota bacterium | reverse complement strand
TCGGTTGCAGGGATAATTTTGAAGACACCCGAATTAAAACCACCGTCAATTCCGTGTTATCCGTGTTATCCGCGGTTACTATTCCCGTTTTTGGGTTCAAGCTTTAGGATGTCGTTCTGAATCGTCCCGCGCAGCTTCTCGGACGAGACACCCTGTTTTTCGGCGGCCGCGATGTAAAAGGCCCAGAGAATGATCGCTGGGCCGTTGATGGTCATTGAGGTGGAGACCTGATCGAGCGGAATGCCGTCGAAGAGGACTTCCATGTCGGCAAGACTGGAGATGGCGACTCCGGTCTTCCCCACTTCGCCTTCGGATCGCGGATGGTCCGAGTCGTAGCCCATCAGCGTCGGGAAATCGAACGCGGTGGACAATCCGGTCTGGCCGTGCTCGAGCAGGAACTTGAAGCGCTGATTTGTGTCGCTGGCGCTGCCGAAACCGGCGAACTGACGCATCGTCCACAGCTTGCCGCGGTAGCCCGTGGGATGGATGCCGCGGGTGAATGGGTAGATGCCCGGCACGCCCAACTCTTCGGCGCTGTCCGGCGACACGTCGAGCGCGGTATACAGCGGCGCGACCTCGGACGCGGAGTTCACGAAATTGCCCGGGCGTACCTCGCTCTTGGCGAAGCGCTTGCGCCACTCGGCGACTTCGGCGCGCAGACGCTCCAGCTCCGCCTGTTCGGCGGCGCGTTCTGCAAGTTCGCGGGTCGAGGTCATTGGGATGTCCGGGTCAACAGGTCCCCGCTCTTCGCCAGAAGTGCGTCCGCGACTTCAAACGGATTGCGGGCGCCTGACTCCAGCGACGGCAGTTGTTCGTCCAGCCACGCCATCAGAGGCGCGTCGTTCCACAGCCGGCGCCGCACCCTCGACTCAACGACTTCCACCACGCGCCTGCGTAACCGCGCGCGGCGTCGAACGTGAAGGTCACCGCTGTGGTCAAGATAATGAAAGTGACGGTCGACCGCCGACACGACATCCTCAACGCCTTCGCCGTTCATCGCGACGGATCGCAGCACCGGCGGCGTCCACTTGACTGCAGCCCCCTCGCTTCGCTCGGGGTGACCTACGTCTCGGCCTGCTTCTCTCGCAGCCTTCGCCGGGTTCATGGCCAACTTCTCAGCTTTTGTCATTGGCCTTCCTAACTGGACGCCGTGATGGGCCGGGACGTTCTTGAGAGTCTCGCCCATTCGGAGGCCGAGCATCAACTCCAGCTCGCTGCGCAGGCGGTCAGCGCCGGGACGATCCGCCTTGTTCACGACGAACGTGTCGGCGATTTCCATCAATCCTGCCTTGAGCGTCTGGATCGAGTCGCCGGACTCCGGGACCAGAACCACCACGGTGCTGTCCGCGTTGCGCGAGACATCCAGTTCGCTTTGACCCACGCCGACGGTTTCAATGATGATGCGATCAGTGCCGAACGCGTCGAGCACGTCCGCCACTTCACCCGTTGATTCGGCGAGCCCGCCAAGTGAGCCACGTGTCGCCATGGATCGGATGAACACGCCCGGATCCAGCGCGACCTCTTCCATACGGATGCGGTCGCCGAGGAGAGCGCCGCCAGTGAACGGCGACGTGGGATCAACCGCGATGACGCCGACGGATAGGCCCGCCGACCGATACGCCGCGGCGAGTCGCGCCGTGAGTGTGCTCTTCCCGGCTCCCGGCGGCCCGGTGATGCCGATGCGTCGCCCGCGGCCGAGCCGCTTGTGCCATGTGGCGAGCAACTCGTCGAACCCTGCGCGGTGGTTCTCGACGATCGACACGGCGCGCGCCAGCGCGGGTTTCTTTCCCGCCGCGAAATCCTTGAGGAGTTTGTCGTGCTCGCTGGTCATGTGCGCGCCGGCCGGCTCGATGGCTCGTCGTGCTCATCCCGAATGTCGCCCACGAGTTCCTCGAGCAGGTTCTCGAGCGTCGCGATGCCGAGGGTCTGGCCGCTGGCGTGGCGCACCACGGCAAGGTGCACGCGTTGGCGCAGCATGCGAAAGAGGAGATCGTTGCACTTCGTTTCCGGCGGCGTCGAGGTGACGGGCCGCAGCATCGGGCGCGCGTCCGGTCCTTCCTTGATGACGTCGAACGCGTGATACATCCCGATGATGTTGTCCACGGAATCGCGATACACGGGCACCCGGCTGAACTTCGATTCGGCGATTTGGGCGGCCGTGCTCCGCACGTCGAGTGATTCGGGGATGGCGAACAGGTCGGCCCGCGAGGTCATGACCTCGCGCACGGTGCGTTCGCCAAAGTGCATCACTCCGCTGATGATCGCGATTTCGTCGCGCTTCCCCACGCCCTCGAGCTCGCCTTCGCGCAACAGATTCTCCATCGCCGCGTCGTCCTGCGCCGCCGTGCGCGCAGCGGTGACCGGTTTGGCCGAAAGAAGCAGGGGCGCCGTGAGCGCTTGCGCGGCGCGGAGGACGGGCATCGTAAGCGGAATCACGAACGACGGCCACCGGCGCGCGATCGCACGAGGGATTAGTTGTCCCACGACGACGAAGAGCGCAGCGTACCCGCCAAGCGCGAGCACGGCGAAGTCCTGCTCGTCGGCGTTGTGCCAGCCGAGCAGTACACCGGCGATGCCGATGACGAGCGCGACGCTGACATGGGCGGCGGCGAGGAGCTGGTGCGGCCGATCCAGATACATCGTCACCACAGCGGCGCTATGCAGGCGTCGCTCCGCCCAATGGCGCAGCCAGATGCGGCTGGCGGAGCGAACCGCCATGGCGCCGGCGGTCAGCAGCGCGACAAGCAGCACGCAGAGTCCCAGCGCGATGCGCGTCACTCTTCGGTGTCCTCAACGTCGTCTTGGTGCTCGAAATAGACGCGCTCGACGCGACGACGCCGCACGCGCTCTACCACCACGCGGAACCCGTCGATGTGAGTGGTTTCACCGGCACGCGGTACGCGGCCGAACGCCTTGTAGACCAGGCCGCCCACCGTTGTCAGTCCTTCCCGGTTGAAGTCGACGCCGACGATCTCTGACAGGTCCGCGAGCGACATGCCGCCGGACACCCAGAACCGGCCTCCCTCCTCCTGGAATCCTGCGGCTTCCTCTTCGTCAAACTCATCGCGGATCTCGCCAACGATCTCCTCAAGCACGTCCTCGATCGTGACAAGGCCTTGCGTGCCGCCGTACTCGTCCATCACGAGCGCGATATGCGTGCGCTGCGCTTTGAACTCTTTGAGCTGTTGGTCGATGGTCTTGGTGGCCGGGATGAACGTGGCTGGCCGGACGAGTGTGCTCCAGTCCTCCGGTGGCTCGCCGTCCGCAATCACAGTCGGCAGCAGGTCCTTGGCGTACAGAATGCCAACGACGTTGTCGAGCGTCTCCTCGAATACCGGGAAGCGCGCGTGCTCCGAACTGCGGACGCGGTCGAGCATTTCGGACCACGGGGTCGTTGCGTCGAGGCCGACCACGTCCACGCGCGGCACCATGATCTCCTGCACCTCCGTCGTGCCCAGCGAGAACACGCCGTGCAGCAACTCGGCTTCGGCCGGCGACACGTCCGCCTCCGCGGCCACGACTTCGCGGAACTGCTCGGCGCTGTCCATTGGCGGAATGCTGGTGTCGTCCGCGGGTGGCATCATCCGGCTCAGCAGTGACTCGATGAAGCCGCCCAGTGTCGTGACGGGCCGAAGGAGAAGGTCCACTACGATGGCGCTCGGAGCCAGGCGCGTGACAACCGCTGCACCGCGGGAGTAGCCGGCACCTCGCGCCACCCCTTCAACGAGCGAGACGTTCGCCAGGACGAGCAGGACGGACAGAGCGCCCGCGATGAACGTCGAAGGTTCCACCGCCACCACCGCCAGCGCGATGGCGGCGCCGGTGACCAAGTGAGCGATGATGCGTGCCACGGACAGCGCGCGGTGCGTGCGTTCCGGTTCACCCAACACGGTGCGCGACTGTGCGTGCCCTGCTGCGACGAGTGCTCCGTCGACGGCGGCGAGCATCGCCGCGATCAGGAACGATGCCAACGCAACCACACCCCAGGCGGCGATCAAGAACCGTTCTCGGCGGCCGCTTCGCGGCCGATTGGTTCTCGGCGGCGCTTCGCGGCGATTAGCTGTTGTACGAGTCGTTCCTGATGCTTCCACATTTTCGACTTTTCGCGCTCGCGATCGGGATGATCGTGCCCCGCCACGTGCAACGTGCCATGGACGACGAGGCGCGTCAGCTCTTCGCGGATGCCGACGCCATTCTCGCGCGCGGAATCGCGCGCAACCTCCGCCGCGATGTAGATGTCGCCCACCAACGCTGGTGGCTTCCCCGGCTGCCGATACCCAAACGCGATCACGTCGGTGTCGCGGTTGCGCTTCAAGTGACGCGCGTTGAGGGCGCGAATGGCGCGTTGGCTCACGAACGTTACGGAGACGAGGGCGTGCTTCACGCCCTCAGCGCGGAGGACGCGCTGGGCGATTTGGCGTACGCGCTGACGACTGAGGGAAACGCGAACGCCTTCTGACGAGACGCCCACAAGAACGCTCAGGTCTTGGCCTCGTCCGAGTCGTAGGCGCGGATGATGTCGCGCACCAGACGGTGGCGCACGACGTCGGCGTCCGTGAAGTAGTGAAATGCAATCCCGTCGATGCCCGGCAGCAGTCGTTCCACCTGCGTGAGGCCGGACTCGGAATTCTTTGGCAGGTCCACCTGCGTCTTGTCGCCGGTGATGACCATGCGCGAGTTCACGCCCAATCGCGTCAGCAGCATCTTCATCTGCATCGCGGTCGCGTTCTGCGCTTCGTCCACGATGACGAATGCGTCGGCAAGCGTG
>JANNRQ010000159.1:0-26970 GCA_031401495.1 Gemmatimonadota bacterium | reverse complement strand
CGTGGGTACGATGGTCTTCCCGCTCCGCGCGTTTCGGTGGCGCCCGATCCTGGATTCAGTGTCGCCGGGCCTGCCCTATGGAAAGCTGTGGCGCGCGACGGCGATCGGGTTCATGGCCAACCACCTTCTGCCCTGGCGCGCGGGCGAGGTCGTCCGCCCATACATGTTGTCACGCGACTCGAACGTTCCGTTCTCCGCTGCGTTCGCGTCGCAGATGGTGGACCGTGTGTTCGACGCGTTCGTCGTCTTCCTGCTCGTTGCGGTCGCCCTCCTCGATCCGAGTTTTCCCGGCGGCATCGGCGTGTCCGCCTTCGCGTCCACCACAGCATTCCTCATGGTTGGCCTGACGATCGGATTGCTGTTGATCGTTTTTGCGCCAGCGCAGTTCACGTCGTTGAGCGAGGTATTCCTGCGCCGCATGCCGACGCGTTTCGCCGAGCCCTTGCGCAAGACGGTCCTCGCGTTCGTGGACGGCCTGAAAGTGCTTCGCGACCCGCGTCGTTTCCTCGCAGTCTTCCTCTGGGCGCTGGCACTCTGGCTGACCCAAGGCCTCGCGTTCTGGATCATGTTTCGCGCGGTTGGCATCGACGCACCGTTTTCAGCCGCGCTCATCATCCAAGGCCTCATCGTGCTCGCCGTCGCCGTTCCTCAAGCCCCGGGGTTTTTCGGCGCGTTTGAGTCGGCCGCGAAAATCGGCCTCGCGATTTATGGGGTGAGCAACACACAGGCGATCGCCTGGGCGCTCCCGTTTCACGTCCTCTCGATGATTCCGATCACGGTGATCGGCTTGTGGTATCTGGCCCGCAGCGGCGTTTCGTTCGCCGACCTGAAGCGCCTCAAGGCCTGATGCCGGTCGCTCGCGTCGCGGCGCAGGCAAAGGTGAACCTCGTGCTTCGCGTTGGCCCCCGTCGCGATGACGGGTTCCACGACATCATCACCATGTTTCAGCTGCTGGACCTGGCGGACGACATCGTGGTGCGCATCGGCGGTGCGGGACGGACGCTGCATGTCGCGGGACAGCACCTGCCTCCAGACGGACTCGGCCAAACGGAGAAGAACCTCGCGTACCGCGCGGCGATCGCGTACTTCGAGCGCGCCGGCACGCCCAGTGGGTTCTCCATCGAGCTGATCAAGAACATCCCGGCCGGCGGCGGTTTGGGCGGCGGCAGCTCGGATGCGGGCGCGGTCTTGCGTGCGCTCGACGCCGTGTCAGAACGGCCGCTCGGACCCTCGGCGCTGGAGGCCATCGGAGCCAAACTCGGCTCCGACGTTCCGTTTTTCGTGAGTGGATCGGCGTGCGCGTTTGCCGCAGGGCGCGGTGAGGAAGTCGCCGGGCTGGACCCGCTTCCCGCCAAGGATGTGCTGCTGGCGATCCCCCCATTCGGCGTCTCCACCGCGGATGCCTACCGCTGGCTGGACGAGGACAGAGCCGCCGCGCCGACTGAAGTCGTCGAGCCATTGTCGCCCAGGGCCGAACGGCGCCTCGCGACGCTGGCCCACGACGACATTGACTGGGACCTGATGCAGCGCGCGTCGTTCAACGACTTCGAACCCGTCGTCGAGAAACGCCACGCCGAACTGGCCACGCTACGTGAAGCCATGAAGGCCGACGGCGCCCTGATCGCGCGCTTGTCCGGGTCGGGCTCAACCGTGTTCGGCGTCTTCGACACAGTCCCGACGCTGCCGAAGGACGTCGGACCCGGAACGACCGTTCTGCTCACGCGCACGAGCACGAGTGTTGTCCCGGTCGAAGTGCGGGAATAGCTTACACGTGCTTCCCGGCGAGTCGACTGCCCCCTCGTCCAATGGCAGGACATGCGGCTTTGGACCGCAGAATGGTGGTTCGAATCCACCGGGGGCAATGCACTGCGGGAAAATGGAAAATGGTGAATGGAAAATGGGTGAGCCCATGCCATTCCCTGCCCATTTTCCATTTTCCATTTCCCATTCTCCGGGTGTAGAGTGGACGGCCTCTCAGTACCGAGTCACGGATTCAAACTCCTCAGCGGCACCGCCAACAAGGCGCTGGCCGAGGAGATGGCGTCGGTTCTCGGCATCGCCCTGGCGAAGATCACGGTCACTCGCTTTGCGGACGGTGAGATCTTCGTCCGGCTCGACGAGAACATCCGCGGCAACGACATCTTCATTGTCCAGCCGACGAATCCGCCCGCCGAGAACATCATGGAGCTGCTGCTCCTGATTGACGCGGCCAAGCGCGCGTCGGCGGCACGAATCACCGTGGTGATGCCGTACTACGGCTACTCGCGACAGGACCGCAAAGACCAGCCCCGCGTCTCCATCGGCGCCAAGGTCATGGCCAACATGATCCAGGGCGCCGGCGCACACCGGGTGCTCGGCCTCGACTTCCACCAACACCAGCTCCAGGGCTTCTTCGACATTCCGGTGGACCATTTGTACGCGATGCCGGTCTTCACCTCGCACTACAAGAAGAAGAACCTCAAGAACGTGGCGGTGGTCGCACCGGACGTCGGTTCGGCCAAGATGGCGCGTGGGTTTGCCAAGCGCCTCGACGCATCGCTCGCGATCATCGACAAGCGCCGCACGGCGCACAACGTGGCCGAAGTCATGAACGTCGTCGGTGAAGTGGACGGCATGGATTGCATCCTCGTCGACGACATGATCGACACGGCGGGCACGGTGTCCGAGGCGTCCCTCGCGCTGAAGAAGATGGGCGCCAAGGACGTGTACGTGTGTGCCACGCATGCCCTGCTCTCGGGACCGGCCCGTGACCGCCTGATGAACGCGCCGATCACCGAAATTGCGGTCACCAATACCATCTATATTTCGGACGAGCGGAAGTTCGACAAACTGGCCGTGTTGTCGGTCGGTGAACTTCTCGCCAAGGCGGTGCGTCTCACGCACGCCGAACAGTCGGTGAGTTCGCTCTTCGACTAGCGAGCAGGACAGTAGGGCCCGTCGCACCGCGGTCATGGTAGGGAGGAAGCAGCCTCCTGAGAGTAGACTCCGCGTTGAGGACGTTTCGCTGCGAAGTTCAGAACCGCACGACAGGACCAATACACAATGGCAACCGCATCACTGAGCGCCTCCAAGCGCACCGAGTCCGGCAAGGGCGCGGCGCGCAAGCTGCGCGCGGCCGGCAGCGTTCCCGGCGTCATCTACGGCCACGGCCGTGAACCGCAACCGCTGGCGATCAACGCCCGCGAATTCGATCGCCTCGCCGAGCGCGTCCGCATCACCAGCACCGTCATCGAGCTCGCGATGGACGGCAAGACCGCCAAGACCCTGATTCGCGAGATCCAGCGTCATCCGTTGGACCGCATGCTGGTCCACGTCGACTTCCAGGAACTCGTCGCCGGTGAGAAGGTGACGGTGCACGTGCCGATCAAATACGTCGGCACGCCGGATGGCGTCCGTACGTCGGGCGGCATTTTCGAAGAAATCCTGCACATGCTGCAGCTGCGTTGCGATCCGGCGGACATCCCGGATCACTTCGATGTCGAAGTCACGAGCCTCGTGATCGGACACGGCTTCCACGTGCGAGACCTGAAAATGCCCGCGGGCATCGAGTGCCTCGATCTGCCGGGCCAGGCCGTCTGCCTCGTGTCCGCGCCGAGGGAAGAGGAAGTGGCAGCGCCGGTCGCTGGCGCCGAGGGTGCCGCTGCGCCTGAAGCCGCCGCGGAGCCGGAACTCATCCGCAAGGTCAAGCCGGAAGATGCGGAAGGCGAGGAAGCTGCAGGCGGCAAGCCGGCAGCAGGCGCCAAGCCTGCGGCGGGCGGTAAGGAGAAGAAGTAGCGGTGCTCCGCGGCCTGCTTGCGTCCCTGTTCGGGCGCAGCGGGCCCGTGGACTCAGACAATGGTCCTATGAAAGTCGTCATGGGGCTGGGAAACCCCGGCCCCGAGTACGAACGGACGCGACACAACGTCGGCTGGTGGGTAGTGGACCACTTGGCCGACGTTTGGCGTTTGTCGGGCTGGAAGAAGGACGGCGCCGCGCGTGTGCTGTCCGGTCAGGTCGGCGCGGCGCGCGTGCGCCTCGTGAAGCCGCAGACGTACATGAACCTCAGCGGCGCGGCGCTGCGGCCGTATCTCCGTCGCGAAGGATGGTCCGCCGCGAAGGACCTGCTCGTCGTCGTGGACGAAGTCGCGCTCCCGACTGGCGCGTTCCGCATTAGGGCAAACGGGTCCGCCGGCGGACACAACGGACTCAAGAGCATCCAGGGCGCGGTGGGCTCAATGGAGTATGCCCGCCTCCGCATTGGTGTCGGCCCGGACGATTCTGCGAAGCGAAAGGGCGACCTCGCCGACTACGTGCTCTCGGACTTCGGCAAGCGAGACACGAAGCTCGTCACTGAGTTGCTGCCGACGATGACCGAGCTCGTGGAGTGCTGGCTGACGGACGGTGCTGAAGCGGCGATGAATCGGTTCAACGGGCGGACGTCGTTCTAAGTATTAGGTAGTACGTAATACCTACTACATAAAACGTAGAACTTAGAACGCCGTCAAACGTTGAACTTGAACAACATCACATCTCCGTCAGCAACGACGTACTCCTTCCCTTCCATCCGCATCAACCCCTTCTCCTTCACGCCCTTCCAGCCGTCGTTGTTCACGAAATCGTCGTAACCGGCGGTTTCGGCTTTGATGAACCCGCGCTCGAAGTCGCCGTGAATGACGCCGGCCGCCTTTGGCGCCGTGTCTCCGCGGTGTATCGTCCAGGCGCGCACTTCGACTTCGCCAGCGGTGAAGTAGGTCTGGAGGCCGAGCAGGTGGTATCCGGCGCGAATCAATCGGTCGAGCCCCGCCGATTCGATGCCAAGCGACTCGAGAAACTCCTTCTTCTCGTCGCCCTTCAGTTCTGACAGCTCAGCTTCGATCTTGGCGGAGAACGTCACCAGCTCCGCCGTCTCATGGCCCTTGCCGATGGCATCACGAAGCGCCTTCACGTGCTTGCCCTCGTCGCCGCTCAATTCGGACTCGACGACGTTGGCCGCGTAGAGCACGGGCTTCACGGTGAGAAGGGTGAGAGGCCTGAGGATCTCGAGCTCTTCCCTCGTGAGGCCCGCTTCCCACAACCCTTTTCCTTCCTTCAAGCAGTCGTTCGCCTTTTGTAGCGCCGGCAATTCGATCTGCGCTTCTTTCTCACCGATCTTCGCGGCGCGTTTCGTCTTGTCGAGCCGCTTCTCCACGGTGCCAAGGTCGGACAGTGCGAGCTCGAACTCGATTACCTCGCGGTCGCGCACCGGATCCACGCCGCCCATCACGTGCGTGACGTCAGGATCCTCGAAGCACCGCACGACGTGGACGATCGCGTCCGTCTCGCGGATGTTGGACAGGAACTTGTTGCCCAGCCCTTCGCCGGACGACGCGCCTTTCACCAGGCCGGCGATATCCACGAACTGGACGGCGGCGGGCACGATCTTCTTCGGCTTGACGATGTCGGAGATGCGCGCGAGCCTCGGGTCAGGCACTTCCACCATGCCGATGTTCGGCTCAACCGTGCAAAACGGGTAGTTTTCCGCCGCGGCACCAGCGGCCGTGAGTGCGTTGAACAGCGAGGACTTCCCGACGTTGGGCAGTCCGACGATTCCGAGCTTGAGCATCGCGGAAACTTAACGGCACCGTTTGTCATTCCGAGCGAAGCGAGGAATCTGCAGGTGAGGCTACCTTAGGCTCGTGAATTCTGATCGCGCCACCGGCCTGCGGGTCGCCACGTACGCCGCGCTGATCCTCTTTTTCGAGCTGGCGCTCATTCGCTACACCGCCGGCTACGTGCGCGTGTTCAGTTTCTACCTGAACTTCGTGCTCATCGCGACGTTCCTGGGCATGGGCGTGGGCCTGCTCCGTGCAGACCTCGCTGCCAAAGTGCGCTGGATCGGACCGGTGGCGATGCTGACCGTCGCAGGCGCGGTGTGGCTCTTCTCGCGCGCGGACATCGTCGTGCCGGCAGACCCCAACGAATACTTCTGGGGCATTTTCGATGGCGCCGGCACACGCCAGGTTCCGCTGGCCGTGGTGGTGGTGTCGCTGTTCACGATCTGCGCAGTGTTCTTCATTCCGCTCGGCGCGTTGCTCGGCCAACAGTTCAAGCGCATGCCCGCGCTCACCGCGTACGCCTGGGACATCGGCGGCAGCCTGTGCGGCATCGCCGCGTTTGGCGCCTTGAGCGCCCTGCGCGTCGGGCCCGTGTGGTGGTTCGGCATCGGCGCGGCGGTGTGGGTGGTTGCGTCACTCGATCAACGGCGCTTCGCGGCGGCGTTGTCGCTCGCCGGCGCCACGCTTGTGGTGGCCGCGGCACAGCAACGCGGGCCGAACGAGTATTGGTCGCCGTACTATCGCATCGACGTGAAGCGGGACGGACCCGCGTTCAAGATCGATGTGAACGGTTCGCTGCATCAGGTCGTGATGGACCTCGACAGCCTGCGCGCCATTCAGTTCGCGTACACGCGCACCGCGCGCAACGGCTACATGATGCCGTACCGCTGGGTCACCAAGGTCGACACCGCGCTCATTGTGGGATCGGGCACCGGCAACGACATCGCCATCCTCCTCCAGCAGGGCGCGAAGCACATCGACGCAGTCGAGATCGATCCTGTCATCGCCGACTTGGGCAAAGCACTGCACCCGCAAAAGCCCTACGACGATCCACGGGTTCACCTGCACGTGGATGACGCGCGCGCGTTCCTGCGCCGCGCGACGCAGACGTACGACCTCATCATCTTTGGCACGCTCGACAGCCAGACCTTGCTGTCAGGGATGAGCTCGGTGCGGCTCGACAACTACGTCTACACCGTCGAGTCGTTCGCCTCTGCGCGGCGGCGGCTCAAGAACACCGGCTCACTGGTCCTGTACCACATGTCTCCGCAGCCGTACATCGGCGCCAAGATCTACCAAATGGTGGGAGAGGCGTTCGGCACAGAGCCCGGCGTGGCGTTTAGCTACAGGAACGTCTTCAACCTGATCGTCGTCGCCGGCGAAGCGGCCGGTCGCGTACCGCCGGCGGATCCCGCCCTGCTCAGCGACCTCCGCTCACGGTACGACGTCGCGCACGACAATTGGCCGTATCTCTACCTGCGCGAGCACACGGTACCCGGACACTATTGGGCGGCACTCTTCACCGTCGCGCTGGTCGCAATCGTGCTCGTTGGTGGCGCAACCGGACGCTCTCTCGCCGGGGCCGCGGATTTCGCGATGTTCTTCATGGGCGCGGGCTTCCTGTTACTCGAGACCAAGAGCGTCACGGAGATGTCGCTGCTCTTTGGCTCGACGTGGACGGTGAACCTGCTCGTCTTCGCGTCAATCCTGCTCGTGGTGCTCATCGCCAATCGCATCGTGGCAGGCGGCCGGGCTCCGCGACTGCCCCTGCTGTTTGGCGGCCTCTTCGCCGCCCTGTTGGTCGCCTATGCGATCCCCGCGAGCGACCTGCTCTGGCTCGGCACCTTCGGCCAGTGGGCTCTCGCAGGCCTGTTGGTCGCGGCACCACTTTTCTTCGCGTCGATGATCTTCTCGTTTCTCTTCGCCAACCGCACGGACACCACTCGGGCACTCGCCTGGAACCTGCTCGGAGCCATCGCCGGAGGAATTCTGGAGTACGCCTCGATGGCCGTGGGCATCAAGGGCCTGTACGTGATCGGTGCGTTGCTGTACGCCACCGCATGGGCCATTTCACAGCGTCGTAGTACACTGAACCCTGCGCCCTAACCCCGTACCCTACACCCTGTTATGTGGGCACTAAGGGTTTAGGTTTAAGGTGCAGTATCGGTTCACATTCACCCTCCCCCCGCCTTGAACCGGCGGGGGGCTCGCTGACCAAAGGGAGGTTCCACAAGTGCTTCGTCCTTACGAGGCGGTCTACATCTTCGACGCAGGTCTCGAAGACGCCGCCATCAACGAGCGGCTCGGCCGCTTCCACTCTTTGCTGGGCAACCCCGCCGACCTCAAGGTCGACCATTGGGGCCGCCGCCAGCTCGCCTATCCAATCGCCCGCAAGGAACAGGGCTATTACGTCGTCGCGCGCTACAACGCCGACGGCAAGGCGCTGCCCGAATACGAGCGCGCACTGCGACTCGAAGATGGCCTGATCCGCTACCTGATCACGCTGCACGAGCGGGAACTCGGCGCCCCCGAGATGACCGAAGAGCAACTCGCCGCGGCGAATGCCAAGCGCGATGAAGACGACGACGACGAGGAATAGATCAATGGCAACCATGATGCGCCGGCAAACCCGGTCCTGCCCGTTCTGCGAAACACGCGTGCACTTCATCGACTACAAGGATGACCGCTCGCTTGGCCGTTTCATCACCGACCACGGCAAGATCCTGCCGAGCCGGCTGAGCGGCACCTGCGCCCGCCACCAGCGCCAGCTGGCGACGGCCGTGAAGCGCGCCCGCTTCCTGGCGCTGCTTCCATACGTCCGCGGGATGCAGGGTTAACTCGCATTCCGTGTTCCGTAAGCCGCCCTCGACGTGACTGAGCCAACCGCGAGCCAAGCTCCACCGACTCCCGTGGCAACAACCGCTCCGGTCGAGCGCGGTTGGGGCAAACTGTTGCTGGGGTTGGCGGCGTTCCTGCTGGTGCCGAACATCCCGCAGTTCCGCGCGCTGCTGCCCGTGGACGAGACGATGCTGCTCTTCGTCCCCGCACTTGCGGCGTGCACACTGGTCGGGTGGTGGGCCGGCGGTCGGGCTTTGCTTCCCGCGGTGGCGATCGGCCTTTCGTTGTTCCTGGCGACACAGGCGCCACGCGCCAACGATGGGTTTCACAATCTCGCGCGCGGCTGGACGCTAGTGCTCGCGGGAGCATTCGGACTCGTGTGCCTGTTCGGCGCGCGCCGGCCGTTCTTCGAGCGGTCATTGACAGCACTGTCGGGCTCGGTCGTGCTGGCGTTGATCATGAGCCTCCTTGGGCCCGTGAGCGGCGCGAGCATGAATCGCGCCGTTCATGACGAACTTTCGCGCCGAAACTCCGAGACGATGGGGACGCTTAACGCCTTCATCGGTCAGTACCCCAAGGAGTGGAGCGAAATCGTCGCGCGGATCCCGCAGGTGGGTGAACTGCCGGCGGAAACCGAGAAGCAGCTAGCGGCGCTGGCGCAGGCTGGCGAGGGAATTTTCCCGTCGTTGCTGGCGCTCGAGTCGGTGATCGCCCTCGCGATCGCGTGGTCGGTGTACCACCGGCTCTCGCGCACCCGTTTGGGCCCGCCGCTGGCTCAACTCAAAGAATTCCGTTTCAACGATCAACTTGTGTGGGGCCTGATCATCGGCCTCGTGATTCTCTTCTTGCCGACGCTCGCCTTCGTGCGGGACCTCGGCCGCAACCTGCTGGTGTTCTTCAGCGCGATCTACGCGGTGCGCGGTTTGGGCGTGCTCAGCTTTTTCACGGCGCCCGGCACCCTGGCAGTCACCGCCACCGTCGGCTTCGCCATGCTGTGGTGGCCCGTGCTGAACGCCATCGCGGCGCTCGGCTTCATGATCCTCGGCGTCGCCGCGTTCGGACTCGGACTCGGCGATACCTGGGCTGATTGGCGGAATAGACCAAGAACGACAACAACCCCGAACAGGTAAAGAACTATGGAAGTCATTCTGAGACAGGCCGTTGAAAACCTCGGCAAGCCCGGCGACGTCGTGAAGGTGTCGAACGGTTTCGCCCGCAACTTCTTGCTCCCGCGCGGCGTCGCCTTCGAAGCCACGGCCGGCAATCTCAAGCGCATCGCGCAGGAAAAGGAGCGCCTCGAGGCCGCTGAAAACGAGCGCCGCACTGCGGCTCAGGCGCTGGCTGCCAAGCTGGAGCAGGTGTCCCTCACCTTCTCGGCGCGCGTCGGTGAAGAGGGCAAGCTGTTCGGCTCGGTGACGCCCGCCGACATCGTGCACCAACTCGAGACGCAGGGCTTCCACATCGAGAAGCGCCAGATTGACCTGCACGAACCGCTCAAGACGCTGGGTGTCTTCCGCGTGCCGGTACGTCTGCACGCCGATGTGAAACCTGAAATCCGCATCTGGGTTATCAAGCAGTAGTGGCGTCCGCATCAAAGCAGTCTCCGGCAGCGGACATCGCGGCCCTCGCCAAACGGGCGGCCGCGATCTGCGTCGACAACAAGGCGAACGACGTCGTGGTGCTGGGCCTGAAGGGTGTTTCCGATATGACGGACTTCTTCGTGATCGCAAGCGGCACGTCGGACACCCATGTCCGTGCGCTGGGCGAGCACGTGCAGGAAGACCTGCGCGGCGCTGGCGTTCGGGCGGCGCATGTGGAAGGCACGACGCAGGGCCGCTGGGTGTTGCTCGACTATTTTGACTTTGTGGTCCACATCTTCCATCCCACGCTGCGTGACTTCTACCGGCTGGAGCGTCTGTGGAGCGACGCCAAGGTCGTGTGGAGCTCGAACTCTCCGGGCCGGAGTCCGTAGCGTGACCTGCGGACGCCGACGCTCGCCGATGCGCGGCTGGTCCGCCGCGGTGCGAGCGGCGGCCTCCGCCATGCTCCTCGCAGCCGCGCCCGCTGTGGCGCAGTCGTATTTCGGGCAGAACCAGGTGCAGTACGACCGGTTCCGGTGGCGCGTCACCGAGAGCGACCACTTCCTGATCTACTACTACCCCGAGGAAAGACGCGCTGCCCTGGTGGCCGCCAGCATGGCGGAGCGCGCATACGCCCGCCTGTCACGCGTGCTCGACCACCAGTTCCGCGAAAAGAAGCCGATCATGCTATTCGCGTCGCGGACGGACTTCGGGCAGAACAACGTCACCGGTGACCTGGGCGAAGGCACCGGCGGCGTCACCGAAGCGCTGCGGCACCGCATGCTGCTCAACTTCACGGGCGACTTCCGCAGCTTCGAGCACGTGCTGATGCATGAAATGGTGCACGCGTTCCAGTACGACATCTTCGCGCGCGGCCGCGCCGGCAACGGGCTCCAGAACCTGGCGCAGAACCTCCCGCCCCTCTGGTTCGCCGAAGGCATGGCCGAGTATTTGTCGCTCGGCCCATCCACGCCGCTGACTGATGCGTGGATGCGCGATGCCGCCTTGAACGGCAGCCTGCCCACGATCGAAGAGCTCACGGACCATCCGGACAAGTACTTCCCGTACCGGTACGGACACGCGTTCTGGGCATTCGTCGGGAAGAAATGGGGCGACGAAACCATCGGGCAGATCATGAACATGGTGCCGAGCGTCGGCGTGGAACGCGCGTTCCGCCGGGAAGTCGGCATGGACCTGGACGACCTCGGCGCCGAGTGGCGCGAGGCGATGCAGACAACACACCTGCCTGCCATCGCGTCCTACGACCGGCCGCGAAAGTTTGCACAGCCCCTGCTCACCAAGAAGCGCAGCGGCGGCGAGATATTCCTCGCTCCGGCGCTCTCGCACGACGGCAAGCGGATTGCGTTCCTGTCGAACGGCAGTGTGCAGCGCGGCGAGGTGTTCATCGACTTGTGGCTCGCCGACGCGGAAACCGGCCTGCGCGTCAGCCGCTTGGCCAAGAGCACCGATCCGTCATTCGAGGAGCTGCGCCTTCTGTACTCGCAGAGCGCGTTTTCACCTGACGGCCGCTTCCTCGCGTTTACCGCGCAGAACAAAGGCCGCGATGTGTTGTACCTGCTGGACCTGCGCTCCGGAAAGGTCGTCAGGCGATTCGCACTCAAGCTCGAGGGCATCACCGGGCCAACGTTCTCGCCGGACGGACGCCGCATCGTCATCAGCGGCAACTCCGGCGGCGTCACGGACTTGTACGTCGTGGATGTCGACGGAAAGAATCTTCGTCGGCTGACTCACGACCTGTACGGCGACCTCCAGCCGCAGTGGTCCCCGGACGGGCGAACAATCGCATTTGCGACCGATCGCGGGGGCGCGGACACCACGCTGCTCCGGTACGCGCGCTGGAGCATCGCCACGCTGGACATCGAGACGGGGGCGGTCACGGTGCTGCCTGGGCAGCGCGGACTCAACACCAATCCGCAGTGGTCGCCCGACGGCAAGTCTGTGGCGTACGTCTCCGACCGGTCCGGCACCGCCAACGTCTTTCTGTGGGACGCCGACACGCAGGAGCACTCTCGCCTCACCAACGTCGTCGGCGCGATTTCGGCCATCACCGAGTACAGCCCTTCGATTTCATGGTCGCGCGGCGCAGACCGTCTGGCATTCACCTACTTCGAGGACGGCGACTACACGATCTGGCAGGTGAACAACCCGCGCGCACTCAAGCGGGAACCCTGGCGCGATCAGGCGGTCGCCGCGGTTTCGAGCGGAGACTCGGCGCGCGCCCAATCGGACACCGGTCTCGCGCCGATTCGCCCGAGCGTATCGATCGCAGCCCTGCTCGACAGCGCCGACTTGGCCCTGCCCGACACGTCGCGCTTCACGGACTCCAAGTATCGTGTGCGCTACCAGTCGGACTACGTCGCACGTCCCAGCATTGGCTATTCACCGGACAGTTACGGCCGCAGCGTGTTCGGCGGCACCACGGTGATCCTCAGCGATATGCTCGGCAATCACCGACTGGCCATCGCGGGTGAGATCAACGGCCGCGTGTCCGAGGCCTTCGTGTACACGGGCTACTCCAACCTCAGCCGCCGCCTCCAGACCACGACCGCGTTCGCGCAAACACCGCTCTACGTCCTGTCCGCTGACTCGCTGATTCCCACCGGGGACCCGCAGACCAACATCGAGAAGCAGGAGATCACGACGTACGTGGCGCGGCAGTTCTTCGCGACCACCGCGTACCCGATCAACCGCTTCACGCGTGCCGAGCTGGGCGTCGGCTTCAACTCCATCGGGCGCGAGCGTCTCTTCCTGACGCGGGTCATCCAGAACTTCTCGCTGGCGTCGCAATTCACGAAGGACAGTGTCCGTCGCGACCCGAGCCTCTCCTACTTCGATGCGCACCTCGCGTGGGTGTCAGACAACACCCTGATGGGCGACAACGGTCCGCTGCTTGGCCGGCGGTACCGTTTTCAGGTGAGCCCCATCACGGGTGGGCTGTCGTGGATCGAGTACATGGCAGACTACCGGCGGTACGACGCGATCCTGTTCAACTTTCTCACGGTTGCAACCCGCGCCTACGCCAGCATCTCCGTCGGTCCGGACGAGCAGCAGTTCATGAAGTACATCGCCCGGCCGGATTTTGTGCGCGGGTACGACCGCAACAACCTGCTGTTCCAGACGTGCCCGGTCGTCGGTGCGTCGAGTGCGAACTGCAGCGCGACTCAGCTGCTGGGCAGCCGCGTCGCAGTGGTCAACGCGGAGTTGCGGTTCCCGATGGTGCGCCGCATCGAGCTGGGCGTGCTGCCGGTGACACTGCCGCCCGTGGATGGCCTGGTCTTCTTCGACGCCGGGCTCGCGTGGTCCGGCGACCAGACGGTCTATGGCATGCGACCCAGCCAGTATGACGCCGCCACGCAGCGCTACCCGCTACGGAGCTATGGTTTCGGCGTGCGGATGAACCTCTACAACTACGCCATGCTCCGCTGGGATTTCGCGGTGCCGCTCGACCGACCGAGTGGACGCCGCGGCTTCTGGACGTGGTCGCTGTGGCCGTCGTTCTGATGCGCCACATCCGTTCGCATGCTCTGCGCTCCGCGCAGGCGTTGCTCGTCCTGTTGGCGGCGTGCGGTGGAGGCGATCGCAAGTTCTCGAGCTTGCCGTCAGGGCAGAGCAGCTACGCCGGCCCGCAGGCTCTGGTGCTCCGCATTCCCCGCGACGGCGGCGCGCCACGCGCGCACGCGTACCCACGCACCGATTCGATCGTTTGGACCGGCGACCCGGCGCCGACGCCGGTTGAGGTCCTCGCCTTCGACGACGAGAGCGGGAGCCTCGCGTACAAGGATGTGACCGGTCGCGCTGTCCTGCTCGAGCTTCGGCTCGGGACAATCACGGTGGACTCCAACCCCAAGATCGCGAACCTGGCCTCGGCGGACGGCAGCGCCATCTTCGGCATCAAGCCGGACGGCAGCATCATTCGCACGACGCCCACCGGCGAATGGCTCTACAAGCCGCCGCTGCCCGCGACCGCGCTGTACCCCGAGCCTGGCGGCCAGCTTCTGGTGGAAATCGGCACGGGCGCCAAGACGCGCCTGATCAAGCTCTTTCCGCCTGAGAAGAAGGTGCTCGAGGACATCCCGTTCCCTTCGGCGTCGCTCATCGTTCGCACCGACCTCGGCGACCGCCTGTACCTCGCCGTCGACTCCGGACTCGCCGTGCTCCGCACGCGCACCATGGACTGGGGCGCCGTGCTTCGGACGTCGGAGCCAATCGTCGCGATGGCGGCGTCACCCAGCGGTGATCGCGTATTTGCGCTCACCAATACGCGCGACCGCATCATCGTGATTGATCGCTTCCGGGAGACGGTGAACGAGCGGCTCAGGTTGCCGGGCAAGGCCAAGGACCTCCGCGTGGACCCGTTCGGCCGATATTTGCTGGCGAAGTTTGCCGATCACGATTCTGTGTGGGTGGTCGCCATTGGCACGGAGAACGTCATCGGCAGCATCCGCAGCGGTTGGCGCGCCGACCTGCCCTTCGTCATGTACGACGGCACCGTCGCCGTGCCCGTTGGTGACGACGTCGTGATTCTCGACGGCGAAACCCTCAAGTCCAGCCGTCGCATCCGCGGTGGCGCCAGCGACTTCTGGTATCCGTTCCTCTGGGACGGCTTCCGCCCGCGCGCGGCCCTGCTCGACGAGCCCGTTCGGTTCGACAGCGTCGCCGTGGACTCGACGCAAGTGGACTCGGTGGCATCGACTATCGCTGACACGACCGATACCGCCGGACCCAAGGGGTTCATAGTTTCCTTCGCGTCCTACATGGTGGAGCAGAGCGCCCGAGATTTGGCATCACGCATCCACGTTGGCGGCGAAAACGCCCGAGTCGTACCGGTGTCTCGAAACGGTCAGACCGTGTATCGAGTGGTCCTCGGTCCATTCCTCACCCGCGAGGAAGCCGACCGGGCCGGCCGGGAGTCCAAACAATCGTTCTGGGTGTTTGAGGGCGAGCCGTGAGCGATCAGTCCCTGACGTTTGACTGGGAAGCGGCCGGCCGGGACCTGAGCAGCTCTCTCGACCGCCTCAACTCGATCGTGGTCGTTGGCTCGGACGTGACTGCCACGGCGCTCACGGCCCTTGGCATCGCCAAACAACAGGCAAAGCGCCGGCCGGTGGCCCTCGGCGACCTGCTGGGTGATGCTCCGCCGATCCAGGCGCTCGCGCCATCCGATGACCCGCATGGATTGGCCGACGTCTTCGAGTACGGCGTCTCGATGGACCGCGTCGCCCGGAAAGTGCCCAGCGTGAAGAACCTGTTCATCATGCCGACGGGCGTCTTCGTCACCAACCAAGCGGAAATTCTGGCCAACCGGCGCTGGACGCGCCTGGCCGCCGGGTTCCGCGAGGAGAAGGGCCTACTGATCCTGGTCGCCAGCGTGGACGCGCCCGACGTCGAGGCCCCTCGTCGTGCAGCTCGACGGTGGCGTGGTGGTCGGCCACCGTGCCCCACCCCGGCTGCCAGTCTCACGGGTGCTCGGAACGGTTGCTGGTCCGGCTGTCGCAGCGCCACGGGTGACGCGAACGCGGCCAAGGCCAAGCATCGGGTACGTCATCTTCACGGAGACGTCGCGGTGGCGCGGAGCGGCGATTGCCGGCCTGACCTTGTCGCTACTGGCAGCGCTGTTCGCCGGGTGGCTCGTCTACCGGCCGTTTGCGCGCTCGGCGTGGGCCCCCATGTGGCTCCGCGGCAACGACACGATGCGCGGCATGGTCCTGCCCATGGCCACAGGCGACGACTCGGCCACCGCAGCCGCCGTCCACATGGGGCTCCTCACAAAAGCGGACTCGCAGTCGCTTTCCCCATTTGCACTGTCGCTGGTGATGTTCAATACCCAGGCCGGTGCGCTATTGGAGCTACAGCGGAATGGCGCTAATTTCCGCGCCGGCACCTTCACACCGGTTCTCATTCGAGAAACCCCGTGGTTTAGAGTGGTTGCCGGAGCCTACGCGGATAGTGCATCCGCGTCTGCGCTCTTGGATACGCTGCGCTCGAAGGGCATGAGCGACGCGAGCCCAGTCGTCATCGAAAGACGCCCGTACGCGCTACAGGTGGAACGAGCAGTGCCCGATACCGGCGTGGCGAACCGGGTAGCGATGTATCAGGCCAAGCAGTTGCCCGTGTACGCACTGCTCCAGTCCGATGGCACCGCCAGGCTCTTCGCGGGCGCGTTCAAGAACAAGGAAGAAGCCGACCCGCTCGCGGACATGCTGCGCGCCGCCGGTGTTCGCACATCCGTCGTGTTCCGAACCGGGAGAGTGTACTAGTGCGGCTGACCAAGCTCGAGCTCAACGGCTTCAAATCATTCGCGGACAACACGTCCATGACCTTCGAGGATGGGGTCACGGCCATCGTTGGTCCGAATGGTTGCGGCAAGTCCAATGTGTCGGACGCCGTCCGTTGGGTGTTGGGCGAACAGCGCGCTCGACTGCTGCGCGGGTCCAAGATGGAAGAAGTCATCTTCCAGGGATCCACCGCGCGCCGGCCGGTCAACATTTCCGAGGTCTCGCTCCATTTCGAGAACGAAGACGGCGAGCTGCCGGTCGCGTTCCGTGAAGTCGTCATCACGCGGCGTTTGTCCCGCTCCGGCGAGAGCGAGTACCTGCTGAATCGCGCGCCCTGCCGTCTGCGCGACATCTCCGACCTGTTGCGGGGCACCGGGCTTGGCGCCGATACGGGTGTCGTAATCGAGTCCAGGATGATTGACGCCTTGCTGTCCGACCGCCCCGACGACCGCCGCGAACTGTTCGAGGAAGCGGCCGGCATCGGGTTGTACCGTGACCGGCGCCGCTCCACAGAACGTCGACTCGAGGAGACCACGGGCGATCTTCAGCGTCTCGACGACCTGATCGCCGAAGTGCAGACGCAGGTACGCTCGCTCTCGCGCCAGCGCCGCCGCTCGGAGCGTTTCGTCGAACTGCGCGACCGCCGCTACATCGTCGAGATCGCCCTCGCCGCCCGCGAGATGTCCACGTGGCGCGATGAACTCACGCGCCTCGAAGCCCGTGTGCTTGAGCTCAAGACTGCGGTGCCGCAAACGGACGAGTCCGTCGCGCGCCACCAGCAGGATCGCGACGCGGCTCACAACTCGCGCGCCACCGCCGAAGCGCGCCGCGCCGAACTGTCGCAGCTGGTCACCACCCAGCGCGACCAGGTGCAGCACCTGCGCGCCGAGATCGCGGTGGCCGAGGAGCGTCAACGCAACGCGCTGGTGCGTCGCCAGCGAGCCGAAGCCGAGGCCGCGCAGGGCGCCGATCGCGGCCAGCAACTCAGCACGGACCGCACCGATGCGTCCGATGAGCTGACGCGGTTCCAGGAGCAGCTGTCCGAAGCCCAGCACACGATGGACGCGCGACGCGTGGCTGAGGACTCGGCCCGGGAGGCGGTCATCGCCGCGCGCGCCGCGCTGGAAACTGCTGAACGCGCCCTGCGCGAATTCCAGGACCGGGTGCACGACGCTGACCTCGCCCGCGAACGTGCCCAGCGCGAGCTGGACGAGACGGACGAACGCTCTTCCCTGCTCGAACGCGAGCGCGTCAAGCTCGACGAATCCGCGTCGAAGGCGCGCACCGCGTTCGCGGAAGCCAGCACGGCGCGCGAGTGGGCCGATACCAATACGACGCAGCGACTGCACCTCGGCGAGAAGGCGCGCGAAACGGAGCGCACAGCGCGCGACGCGGACGTTGCCGCGCGCGCCGCGATGCTCACGGCGGTCGAGGCGTTCACGTCCCTCGAAAGCCGGGTGAGTGCACTCGAAATCCTGGAGCGCGAGCGCGTTGGTATGGCCCCGGCCGCCGCCAAGTTGCTTCAGGACAAGGAGCGCTTTGGCGTCGGCGCCGTCCTCGGTCCGCTGTCCGACTACATCGCCACCGATCCCGACGCCGCCGTGCTGGTCGAGCGCTACCTGGGCGCCTCCGTGCACGCGGTGCTCGTGAAGGACGCCGCCGCGGCCGACGCTGTTCGTGAATGGCATCGCCGCACGAACCCCGGCCCGCTCCTCCTGCTCCCGCTGGATGCCGCCGCGGCCAGCGAAGCGCCGGCGCAGGACGCCCTGGCTGCGCGCATACAAGCGTCGTCGACGGCGCGCGGTTGGATCAACGCGCTGCTCGGTCGCGTCCGCACAACCGGCGAAGGCGCCGCGTTCGTAGATGCCCGTGGCGCCGTATGGTTGCCGGGTGACGCCGCCGGTGCGGGTCCCCTGCGCCGTCGTGCGGAATTGTCGGGCCTCAAGGAAGAGCTGGAAAAGGCAACGATCGAACGTGATGCGGCAAACGCGGCCGCGACGGCCGCGCGTGACGCGCTGCTCTCGGCGGAACAGGAACGCGCCGCGTCCGACCAGCGCGTGATCGAGGCCCAGCGGGCCGCGCACGACGCCGCTGAGAAACAGGCGCAACTGGCGCGTGCGTCCGAACGCCTCGATATCGAACTCGCCGAGGCCACAACGCTCGGCACGAAGCTCCGCGAGCGTTGCGCCGTACTGCGCGCGACCCTGGATTCTCTGGCGCGCGACCACGCACACGTCGCCGAGCACGCCGCGGCGCGTGAGGCGCAACTCTCGAGCGCCCGTGAGCAGTTGGGCAACGCCGTCCGCGTCCATGACGAAGCCCGCGAGGCGCACACGCGCGCACAGGTCGATCGTGCGCAGGTCGAAGCCCGCATGCAGGTCGCGTCGGATCGCGCCAAGCGGCTGGACGAAGAATCCGAGAACGCAACCGCGCGACTGGAGCAGCTCAAGGCGGAATTGTCCGAGCTGTCGGAAGCCGATCGCGCCATGCACGACTCACTCGACGGTTGGCGGGCAGAGTTGGCGACGCGTGAATCCGCGCTGTCTGACGGCGAGAATCGCCTGGCCGAGGCCGAGCGGGAGGTGCGCGCGTCCGACGAACGCCTCACCGCGGCCGATCACGCGCTCGACGAGACTCGACGGTCGTCAGCCGCGCGTTTTCAGGAATTGCATGAAGCCGAAGTGGCGTTCACCGAACTCTCGGGTCGCCGCGAATTGATCCGCGGCCGCATGGAGACCGAGTGGAAGAAGCCGCTCGAGGAAATGCTGGCAGGTGCCACCGAGATGGTGGAGGACAACGAGACCCTGCGTCGCGAAGGCGAGCAGCTCCGGGACCAGATCGATCAGCTGGGTCCGGTGAACGTGCTGGCGGTGGAAGAGCACGAGGAGACCCAGAAGCGCCTCGAGTTCCTCACCACCCAGCGCGCCGACCTCGCCGACGCCCGCCGGTCCCTGCAACAGGCGATTACCGAGATCGACAGCACCGCGCGCGAGATGTTCCTGACGACGTTTGCGCGGGTGCGCGAGCACTTCCGCGAGATCTTCATGACGCTGTTCGGCGGCGGCGAGTGCGACCTGAAGCTCGAGAACCCCGAGTTGCCGTTGGACTGCGACATCGAAATCCACGCGTCGCCGCGCGGTAAGCGCACGCAGCGCATCCACCTGCTCTCCAGCGGCGAGCGCGCGCTCGTTGCGCTGTCGCTGCTGTTCGGAATCTTTCTGACCAAGCCGAGCCCGTTCTGCGTGCTGGACGAGGTGGACGCCCCACTCGACGACGCCAACATCGGCCGGTTCGTGCGGATGCTGAACCAATTCAAGGAAAAGACCCAGTTCATCGTCATCACGCACAACCCGCGGACGACGACGGAAGCGGCCGACGCGGTGTACGGGGTCACGATGCAGGAGCCCGGCGTTTCGTCTGTGGTCTCGGTGCGCATGAAAGGGGCTCAGGTAGACCAGGAGATTGCGGCGGTCGCCTGAGGGTTGTCATCCTGAGGAGCGCAGCGACGAAGGATCTTGCCCAATTCGAGTAGATCCTTCGCTTCGCTCAGGATGACAGCGCAAATGAGAATCACAGTATTGGGCACGGGCACGATCGCCCACTCGCCGACGCGGAGCTGTTCCAGCTACTACCTGGAGCCCGGTGGCGCGAAGGTCCTGATAGACTGCGGGCCCGGCACCGCCCGCCGCTTGGCCGAGCGCGGGATCCCGTGGCAGGAAATCACCCACGTGGTGCTCAGCCATTTTCACGTTGACCATCACCTCGACCTCCCCGCGCTGATCAACGCGTGGAAGTACGGCATGCTCCCCCCTCGATCCGCCCCGATCGACATCATCGGACCGGTGGGCACCAAGGGCTTGCTCGAGAAACTCGCCGCCGCGCATGGCGATTGGGTCATGAATCCGGGCTACGAAGTGCGCGTCACGGAGCTGGTGCCCGGCGCTACAGCAGCCATCGGCGACGCCGTGCTGGGGTGCACAAAGGTTCCGCATACCCCCGAGAGCATGGCATATTCCGTATCCTTGAACGGACGCCGAATCGTCTACTCGGGGGATACCGGATTCGACCTCGCGCTCGCGGACTGGGCGAAAGGCTGCGACCTCCTGCTCCTGGAGTGCTCGCTGCCGACGTCGATGGCCATCCTCGAGCACCTGACGCCCGAACAATGTGGCGAGCTGGCTCAGCGAGCAGCCCCGGGTCTGCTGGCACTGACACATCTCTACCCACCCGTGGAAGCGGTGGACATCCGGGCGATTGTCGCGGCGCGGTTCGGCGGGCCGACGATCATCGCGCATGACGGCTGGACGCACGAACTGAGAGACTGAAATGCTTGTTGTGATGACGCCAAGCGCGACGCCCGACCAGATCGAGCGCGTCGTGCAGGCCATAGAAGAGATGGGCTACGCTGCGCGCCCGATGCCCGGCGGCCAGCGCACGAGTGTCGGTGTCGTCGGCAACGACGGCCGTGTGGACGGCTCGCGCATCGAGGCCCTGCCCGGCGTGGCCGAGATCATCCACGTCTCCAAGCCGTACAAGCAGGTTGCGCGCGAGTGGCACCCCGAAAACACCATCGTCACCATCGCGCCCGGCGTCTCATTCGGCGGCGCGGCAGTGCACATCATCGCCGGCCCGTGCTCGGTCGAGTCCGAGGTCCAGATCGTCTCGGCCGCACGCGCAGTAAGAGCCGCCGGCGCCAGCGCACTCCGCGGAGGCGCGTTCAAGCCGCGCAGCTCGCCCTACTCGTTCCAAGGGCTCGGCAAGGAAGGCCTCAAGTTGCTCGCCTCGGCGCGCAAGGAAACCGGGCTGCCCATCGTGACCGAAGCGCTGGATGAGGAAGGCGCAAACCTCGTCGCCGAGTACGGTGACTGCATTCAGATCGGCGCGCGCAACATGCAGAATTACTCGCTGCTGAAAACCGTGGGCCGTCTCAAGAAGCCGGTGCTGCTCAAGCGCGGCATGGCGGCGACCATCACCGATCTGCTCCTCAGCGCCGAGTACATCCTGGCCGAGGGCAACGACCAGGTGATCCTGTGCGAGCGCGGCATCCGCAGCTTTGACCAGTCGGCGCGCAATCTGTTCGATCTCACTGCGATCCCGATTGTTCAGCGGCTCTCTCACTTGCCGATCATCGGCGACCCGAGCCACGGCACGGGCCTGCGCGACAAGGTGACGCCGATGGGGCGCGCCGCCATCGCCGCGGGCGCTGACGGACTCATGGTTGAGGTGCACCCTAACCCCGACCGCGCATTGTCGGACGGCGCACAATCGCTGTATCCCGAGCAGTTCGCGGAGTTGATGTCCGAACTTCGGCCGATCGCCGACGCCATCGGCCGCTCCGTGGGGGCCAAGTCTGCCAAGGGACCCGCAGCAGCAAACGCGGGGTAACAGGGTCAGAATGCGAAAAGCGTTGATCGCCGCCGCTCTGGCGATACTCTCAGCACCCGCAGGCGCTCAGTCGGTTGATCGCGTCATCGATCGCGCAGTGGCCGAGTGGTCCAAGGTGCACACGCTGCGCGCCACGTTCTAGCAGACGATCATCAACCCGATCACGGGCTCGTCCATGCCGTCCAAGGGCGCGTACCAACAGCGCCGCCCTGACAAGCTCGCGGTCAGCTTCACCGACCCTAAGGGGGACCTCATCATCGCCGACGGCAAGTTCGTTTGGGTGTTTCTCCAGAGCGCCACGCCCGGTCAGGTGATGAAGCTGACGTACGCGGACGCAGGCGCGCAGAACACCGACCTCATTGGCCAATTCCTCGACACGCCGCGCTCGAAGTACGACATCATCGACAACGGTCACGAGTCCGTTGGCGGCCGCACGACGCGGGTGCTGACACTCACCGCCAAGCAGGGCCAGGCTCTGCCGTTTATCCGCTCCAAAGTCTGGATCGACACCGCCGACGCGATGATCCGGCAGTTCGAGTCAACCGAAGCAACCGGCCTCACGCGAAAAGTTCGCTTGCTTACGCTTACGCCTAACGCCCCCGTGGACACCGGAGCGTTCGAGTTCAAGACGCCGGCGGGCGTTCGCATTGTGGAGCCTGGACGGCTGCGGTAAGTCTCAGCTCATGCAATGGCCGTCGAGGCTGAGAATGCAATTCCGGTCTGCCGCTTTGTTCCTGATCGCCGCCACGACTGCGGCTGCGCAAGCGCCGACACTCGCTCCCAACGCGCCGGTTCGCGTCGACCTGAAGGACCGCTCACGCATCGACGGGATCCTGACGTCGCAGACGGCGGATTCAGTCTTTGTGTGGACCACGACTGCGCGCGCCAATCAAGCGATCGCCTGGAACTCCGTCGCGCGCGTTCGAATCAACTTGGGCCGGTCGTATGCCGCAGGGGCCCGCAAAGGATTGCGGCGCGGCGCGCTCATCGGCAGCATCGCCGGCGGCGGCCTGATGCTCGTGGGGGGGGTAGTCGAAGGTGAAAGAGTGGAAAATCTGGTTGCGTATCTGATCTTGGGTACGGGCGCTGGGGCGGCCAGCGGCGCACTGTACGGTGCCTTCTTCGGCGCCGTTTTCGGTGCAGAGCGCTGGGAGACGGTCTACTCCCGCCCGGCCGCGAGCCCAGCGCGATCGCCTGGCGGGCCTGCTGTCGGCGTCTCGCTCCGCTTCTAGCCGGCCGCTAGTGGAGTAACTAGCGAATCAACTGCGGTAGCGCCGCGCGGACGGCGGCGACTACGCGCGCGTGCACCTCGTCCTCCGATCCTCCAGCGTCAATCGGGACAACTGGCCCCGCCTCGGGATGGAGCTTCTGCCAGGCAGGCGTTGCGAACTCAGCGAACGCGCTGGCCACGCGAGCGTGGAACGCGGCGTCCGCGCGCTCAATGCGATCGTGACCACTCCGACTCATCGCGCGGGCCAACCCCACATCGGTCGGGAGGACAAGGAGTATCGTGAGATCGGGACGAAGTCCCGCCGTCGCGAGATAGTTCGCCGCCACGACATCGTCCGCCTTGAGGCCTCGACCGGCGACCTGATAGGCGTAGGTCGAGAGAAAGAACCGATCGAGCAGAATTGTCGAGCCCTTTTCGATGGCCGGCTTGATTTCGCTGACAACGAGCTGCGCTCGTGCGGCCATGAAGACCAAGCTCTCGGCCGCCGGAGCAATCTCCATATCGGAGTGGAGGACCGCGTTGCGGAGAACTTCGCCTAGCGGAGTTCCACCCGGCTCACGCAATGAGACGACACGCTGGCCCGTCGCAGCCAACCGCCCCGCCAGCTTGGCGACTTGCGTCGTCTTTCCGACGCCTTCGGGCCCTTCCAGGACGATGAGCGGCATGATTGGGGCGCGGGATACCCTGAACCGTATACCCTAACCCTACACCCTATACCCTGGGTTCAACCGAGCATGATGATGGGTGACGCGGCGCCCTTCTCAATCCCCTCAAGTATCCAGTCATTCGCCTTCTGCATCAGCTTGTCGAAATTCTCCTGCGCCGCGATGAGGCGCTGATACGCCGCCTGCACCTGCACCTTCTGCAGCAGGCCATCGAGCTGCTTTTCCATCTCCGGCGTCGGGCGCTCGCCGCGCTCAATCATACGCTGGGCGTCGGTGCGCAACTGCTCCATCTGCTTCAAGACCGCCACAGCAGCCTCGTCCTTCCCCAGCGCGTCATTGGCGCGCTTGAGCTCCTGGTACTCTTTGCTCTGCCCAATCAGGCGCCCGACATCACGCGCACGTTCTTCGATCATTGGTCGTCTCTGCGGTTGGCGAGCACGAACCGCTCGCGCCCGGTAAGGTCGAGGTGCAGTGTGACGTTGCTGTAGCGCGCGTCCGTAGCCAGCAATTCCATCGTCAATGACGCGCGGCGCGAGTCCGTCTCCAGCGCCAGCAGCCCGCCTGGCACCAGCGCATCGCCCGCCTGCTTCACGAGTCGCGCAGTGGTCGTCATGCCGTCGCCGGGACTGAAGAGTGCCACCGCCGGCTCCCAATTTCTCACGGACAACGGCAACGCATCGATCTCGCTGTAACTGATGTAGGGCGGGTTGGAAACGATCGCCGCCAGCGGATGCGAGACCGGCGCTTCCAACAGGTCGCCCTGCACGAAACTCATCGTTGTGCGCGTCATGGACGCGTAGTACTTGGCGTTGGTGCGGGCCACATCGAGCGCGTCGGACGAAATGTCGGTGCCAATCACGTGTTCGAACTTGCCCTCGCGCGCGAGCGAAATCGCCAGCGCTCCGGAGCCTGTGCCAACGTCAGCAAGAACGCCACCGGGCTTGCACCGCTGAATGACCAGGTCCACGAGCAACTCGGTCTCCGGCCGCGGGATCAACACGCGCTCATCCACATCGAGCGTGAGGTGGCGAAAATTCGTGCGACCCACCGCATACGCCAGCGGGGCACCCTCGGCGCGACGCGACGCGGCGACGCACGCGCGCTTCCACATATCCGCGTCGATGGCCTCGTCGTGGCGCAACGCGGGCCAGTGACGCGGCACGTCGAGCAACGCGGACAGCAAGTCGCGCGCCTCTCGCTTGGGCTCGCGCATCGACCCCAACTGCAGGGACAGGGCGTCCACGACGCTACTCACGCGCCGCACCTCGTCCGTGGTCCGCTCCCCCCTGTCAGCCACTGAGCCGCTCCTCGATATCCGCCAGCCTCAACGCTTCGATCAACCCGCCGATGTCACCATCCATGATCGCCCGGAGATTGTGCGTTTCCCAGCCGATCCGGTGGTCGGTGACCCTGCTTTGAGGATAGTTGTACGTCCGGATCTTGGCAGAACGGTCTCCCGTGCCCACCTGCGTCCGCCGCATGCGGGAGCGTTCTGCTTCCTGCTGCGATACGCGGAGATCCAGCAACCTCGAGCGCAGGATTTCCATCGCCTTCGCCTTGTTCTGGATCTGTGAGCGCTGGTCCTGTTGGCTGATCACCAGGCCCGTCGACAAGTGCGTGATGCGCACGGCCGAGTCCGTTGTATTGACCCCCTGCCCACCCGGCCCGGATGCGCGAAACACGTCGATGCGGAGGTCCTTGTCCTCGATCTTCACATCCACCTCTTCGGCTTCCGGAAGGACGGCAACAGTGGCAGCCGACGTATGAATGCGTCCCTGTGCTTCGGTCGCGGGAACACGCTGCACCCGATGCACGCCGGACTCCCACCGCAGCAATCCGAACGCCCCCTCGGCGCTCACCTTGAAAATCGCTTCCTTGATGCCGCCCAGGGTCCCATCCGACATGGAGAGGATCTCGGGCTTCCAGCCTTTCCGCTCGATGAAGCGGGTGTACATGCGGAACAGGTCCGCGCCGAACAGCGCCGCCTCGTCGCCGCCGGTGCCGGCGCGGATTTCCACGATGGCGTTTCGGTCGCTGAGCGGATCGCGCGGAATGAGGAGCGGCTTGATCTGCTCCTCCATCGCGGCAATGGCCGTCTGCGTTTGGTCGAACTCGCGGCGGGCTTCGTCCGCGAGTTCAGGGTCGGCAAGGAGCTGGCTCGCCTGCTCGTTCTCGCTCACCAGTTTGTTCAGGCGCTCATAGGCCTGAACCACGGGAGCGAGTTGCCGGTGCTCGCGGCCTAAATCCGCGAGCTTCCGCTGATCCTTGAGTGAATCGCGGATTCGCAGGAACCCGGCGCACTGCTCAAAAGCTTTCCCACCGAGTCGCGGAACCTTTTTTAAGGCATCCCGATCAGGAAATGCGCCATTCCGGGAACGATACTCAACGATACTCTTCGCCAACTGTGGTCCTAGTCCAGAAACATATGTGAGCAGCTCTTTACTTGCGGTGTTAACTTCTACGCCAACGGAATTGACGCAGCTAGCCACGACATCCTCAAGCCCGGCGCGCAGCTTAACTTGATCTATATCGTGTTGATATTGACCCACACCAATCGCTTTCGGATCAATTTTCACCAACTCTGCCAGCGGATCGGTGAGGCGCCTGCCGATCGAAACCGCGCCGCGTACAGTAACGTCGTAGTCAGGAAACTCTTCCCGGGCCGTCTCGGAAGCAGAATATACTGATGCGCCACTTTCGTTCACCATCACGATAAGAATCGTCTTTGGAAGATCAAGGGCTTTAACGAAGGCTTCCGTCTCGCGACCCGCCGTTCCATTACCAATAGCAATCGCCTCAATATTGAATTTATCACAGAGTCCCTTTACGATTGTTGCCGCTTTTGCAGTTTCCCTTTGCGGTTCGTGCGGATAAATTACGGTATTGAAGTGCAATTCACCCTGTGCTCCAAGGCAAACCAACTTTATACCCGAGCGAAAGCCGGGGTCGAGGGCAAGCACTCGCTTTTGTCCCAACGGAGAAGCCAGCAGCAATTTTCTCAAGTTGGCGCTGAATACATTGATGGCATCGGTATCTGCTTTCTGTTTGCTCTCATCGCGCACTTCCGATTCGATGGATGGCTTGAGGAGTCGCTTGTAGCTATCGCTTACGGCCAAACTCACTTGCCCTGAGGCGGCGTTCGATGATTTTACAAATTGATGCTTAAGTATGGGAACGACAACGTCCTCGTCCGGAGCGATGTCCAGCGAAAGAAAGCCTTCTTGTTCACCACGGAGCATGGCCAAAATCCTGTGCGAGGGCGCTTTATGCAACAGCTCACTCCGGTCAAAATAGTCGCGAAATTTTTGAGCCTCTTCGCTGGCGGCCTTTGACTTCACAGCGCGGGTTTTGACAAGCCCTTCTTTCCAAAAAGCTTCACGTACTGCCTTTCTGGCTTCGGAG
>JANNRQ010000158.1:0-2857 GCA_031401495.1 Gemmatimonadota bacterium | reverse complement strand
GCTCGAAGACGTCCAGTCCACGGGTGATTTCTGAACTCACGATGACGCCGTTGTACCAATACACCGACCAGGAACCTCCCGGCGCGCGGAACGACGGGTCGACGGATGTCGGACCACGGTCGTGGTACGCGATCTCCTTCGGCTTGGACACATCCGTCCAATCAAAGATCGAGATGCCGCCCTGGTACCACCCCTGCACCATCACTTCGCGCCCCGGAATCGGGATCAGCGAGCCGTTGTGCGCGACACAATTCTCGTTCTGGGTTTGCGCGGCCGGCATCTTGTAGTAGCTCTTGAACTGCATCGTGTTGTTCACGATCGTGAACAGCGCATTCGCGCCCCACTCATACTTGTCGGTGCTGCGGCAGCGCGGCGCCGTACCGCCGCCCCACTCGTCGCTGAACAGCACTTTGGATCCGTCGTTACTGAACGTCGCGGAGTGCCAGAACGACATGTTCGAGTCGGCAGCGGCGTAGATGCGCTTGGGATTCTTCACATCGCGCACATCCAGCAAAAGGCCGTAACCGCCGCACGCGCCGCCAGCGAGCCCGACAGCCGGATAGACCGTGATGTCATGACACTGGTTTGGTCCGGCGCGCATGCCCGGCGGCAGCGCCGGTCCGGCACCACCCCGTCCGCCGCGCCCACCTGGCGGTGCGCCTGCCGCGCCCGGCGGACCGCCACGCCCCGCGCCGCCCCGACCGCCGCGGCCAGCGCTGGTATCCACCGGCTCCGCATGCACAGGACGCGGTCCGAGATCGTTGAAGATGCGGCCGAATCCGACAATGCTCGCCTTGTCCGGTGCATCCAGAGGAACCTGGATGACTTCAATTCGGAAGAGCGCCGAGTTCGGGTCGGCGGGCGCGCTCAAGCAGCCCGGCATTTCGCTTGGCGAGCGCACGCCGGCCGATCCGGAGACGTAGATGTACACGTTCTTGTCGTCCTTCGGATCAACGACCACCGTGTGCGTGTGCGAGCCGCGACACGTCTGCACACTCGCGACATACTTTGGTTTCGTGATGTCGTCGTAGCGGAACACGCGAATGCCACGGAATCGATGCTGACTGACGGAATCCGTCACCCCCTGCAGACCGCAATCAACGCGTCCGCTCGTCGCTTCACCGGAGACAAACAGCAGATTCTTGAACACCGAGACATCGCTTTGTGAACCACGGCAGACATAGGTCATGGCCGACTTGACTTTGACCGGGTTGGAAATGTCCCACACCTGGTAGCCGTCATAGTTGCCTTGAATGACGTACTTGCCGATGAATGCCAAATCGGAATTCGTGGCGCCGGTAAACGGCTCCGGCGACTTGCTGTTCGACAACAACCGCAAATTCCAAAGCGCTTCAGCCGCCGGTTGAACGATGTAGCGCTTGGACGTGTCCTTCGGCCACGGCGCCATGGTCCCGGGCCGAAGCCCCACACGCGGATCGGGTGTTGGCGGCGTCGTGGACATATTGGGCGCCATCACCGGACCCGCACCGGAGGACGAGGACGTCGAACTCGAGGAGGCGCATGCTGCGCTGTACAACGCGCCCACCGCGAGCGCCACAAAGAGGGAACGAGAGGGTTTCACGAGACGGTATCCGTTGAGGTGGCGTTGCAACGCGCGAAGCGAAACTCGAGTAAACAAACTCACAAGCCTGGGCCGGCCGGGATGGTCGCCAGCATCTTCTGCATGAAACTGATTTCGGTGGTTTGATCGGCGTAGACATCCGACGCGAACTTGTAGACCACGTCATCCTGCGCGGCCCCTTCAGAGCCCAGCAGTTCGTCCACCATCGTGATGGCACCCTGATGATGCTTGATCATGGCCCGCAGAAACAGACGGTCGAAGCCGGACCCTCGCGACTTGTCCAATTCGGCAAGCTCCTCGGTCGAGAGCATTCCCGGCATGAGCATGTCGTGCTCCATGCCGTTCATGGTCATCTTCATGTGCGTGGCTCTCGCATCGGGAACCGGCGCGCCCTTCTGTCGCAACCAGTACTGCATCAACACGATTTCATCGGCCTGACCCACCACGATCCGCTCGCACAATCGAACAATGTCCGCTCTGGCATGGTGCGACGCCGCCCAGCCGGCAATCAGCACCGCCTGCGCATGGTGTGAAATCATGCCGGACATGAAGTGCACGTCGGCCGCGTTGGCTTTGGTCGCTACCACCGTGCCCTGACTGACCGTCGCGGTGCCAACCGCGCCGCGGATCGGTGCACTGGCGCGGCACGCCGCCATGGCCAGCGCCATAAGCGAACAGAGCGCGACCAACCGCCGTGGCGTTCGATTTATCGGAGTCCTGCTTCGCATACGATTGTCTCCGTCGTACCGCAATGGGTTGCCCACCACCATCAACTACGAACAGCGCCTCAAAGCTGCTGGCCGGAGCGCCCGAGCGACAGGCACCCCAGCCGATCCCGAGGTCTCCCCGGTCGGGATCGCGACCTTCGGAACAACCCGCACCCCGCCACGTAGTTTGAGGGATGCCTCGCACCGTCATTTCCGTTTCACACCTCGGCAAACGCTACGGCTCCACCATTGCCGTGAGCGACGTGTCACTCGAAGTGTACGAAGGAGAGATCTTCGGGCTGATCGGACCCAACGGCGCCGGCAAGACCACGACGATGGAGTGCGTGGAAGGCCTCCGGAAGCCGGATCGCGGCACCATTCACGTGCTCGGACTCGATCCGCAACGCAACGCCTCAGCGCTGCGCCAGAAGATCGGCGTCCAACATCAGGAAGCGCACCTGCAAAAGCGCATCAAGGTCTGGGAAGCCGTGGACCTCTGGGCGTCGCTCTACTCACAGGTCGTCGACGTCAATGATTTGCTCACTCGACTTGGCCTCGACGAGAAGCG
>JANNRQ010000157.1:0-9508 GCA_031401495.1 Gemmatimonadota bacterium | reverse complement strand
GCACCTCCAGCTTCCTCAGTTATGCCTCAGTGAACAACCTCCTTAGATCCCACACCTAGTCCACTCAAACACGCCAACGTGCCGCGAGGGAGTCACTGCGGCAGAGAAGGGTGTTGATTCGCGCGCAGGCATGAAGGGCCTGGAACGCCTACGCGCGGCTAGTAGCGGCGGCTAGTAGCGGCGCAGGACTCCGACCACGACGCCCTTGATGCTGATGTCATTCTCGTGGACGTACATGGGCGCCATGTTCTCGTTGGCCGGCTGGAGCCGGATGCGTCCGTCGCGCTCGCGGTAGAGCTTCTTCACCGTCGCCGAGTCGCCGTGCAGCATGGCGATGACCATCTCGCCATTGTCCGCGCTCTTGCGCTCATTCACGATCACGAAGTCGCCGTCACGAATCTGCTCGTCGATCATTGAACTGCCGCGAACGCGGAGGACGTAATGGTTGCCGCCGCGCTGAATCATGGCTTCCGGCACCGTTACCGCCTCGTCGTGCGCGAGGGCTTCGATGGGAACACCGGCGGCGACTGAACCGAGCAGTGGCAGTTCAACCGCCCGGGGCATCACATCGTTCGGCAGGATCTCGATGGCTCGGCTCTCGTTATACGAGCGCTTGATGTACTTCTTGCGCTCCAGGTTGCTGAGGTGTTCGTGGACCGTGGCGAGCGAGTTATAGTTGAAGTGCTCGGCGATCTCTTCGAAGCTCGGCGCGTAGCCGTTCCGCTCCGCATAGGTGTCGAGATAGGTCAAGATTTCCCGCTGGCGCTTGGTCAATGGCATCGTTAGGCCCTCTGGCCGACGTCGAATCGGTATCTGTTTGGGTCCGATACCGAATAACTGCCGAACCACACACTATCCGAAGAAGGACCGAAGTGCAACCCTCATCTGCTTGGCAGCCCCCGGGTGGCACGCTCGGCCGGATCCTTGAGGACACCCGGCTGTGGGTCCCTTCCATAGAGGGGGGGCCGGTCGGCATGGATGCAGGACCGAGCCAGGACCGGCATCGGCTTGCCACCTTCTTGATGGGCAACACCGATGCCGTCATCGGCGAGGACGTCGCGCAGGTGATGGACATGAACCTGCCCCGCCTGTGAACCGGCCCAGCGGACACCTGCCGGCGGCGGTCCGACCGACGGGACAGATCCTCGCGATCTCGGACGAACAGCTCGAGGAACTCCCGTTTGCACCGGGCCCGCTACAAGAGGTGCTGCGCGCATTCGTGAAAGCGATCCGCGCGCACCAGATGTACCTCCCGAACAATCCGGTCTACCTGAAGACGGTGGAAGCCGCGCGGGCGTCGTTCGTTCCAGTGTGGGAGCAGGCCGACAGTGTCTCGCTGACGTTCACCGAGACCGAGGTGAAGTGGTTCGGCGTCGCGGTGATGGTGGAACCCACCAAGTCGGCGGACAGTTTACCGTGGACGTTCTTCAAGGACGGCATCCGGGAGATCAGTATCAAACCCGGCTTCGAGCAGGAGGAGCTGTCCAAGATGCTCGATATTCTGCAGCGCGCCCGGAACGCCGCGCCGGAGCAGGACGACCTCCTCACGATGCTGTGGGAAGCGGACTTCACGAACCTGCGTTACCGCTATGTGGACGTCGGCACCGAGGCGGTCGCGCCCCTCGAAGGTGAGGCGGGCGGCGGCGGGGGCAGCGAGGCAACCGACGCGCCGACAACAGGTCAGGTTCGCGCCGTCGCCCAAAGCCCTGCGGATTCGGCCCGTCCCGCCGTGGTCAACATGCAGGACTTCGACGCCACGGCCTACTTCCTGGACGAACGCGAACTCGACTATTTGCGCCGCGAGATCGAGCGCGAATACGCCGGCGACTTGCGTCGCAACGTCATGTCGGTTCTGCTCGACATCTGGGAAGCGCAACCCTCGTCCCGCGACGAAGTCGCGGACCTCATTGAGTCACTGCTGCCGCTGCTGCTCGCGTCCGGCGAGCTCACCACCGTCGCGTACCTCCTCGCGGAAACCACGGTGGCGGTCATGCGCGGCGAGTCCGTGAGCGACGAGCAGCGGCAGCGGCTGAGCCGGATTCCTGAGCACTTGAGCGCACCGGAACCATTGGGCCAGCTATTGCAGGCGTTGGACGAAACAGCGGATCAGGCGCCTGCCGTCGAGCTGGCTGCGCTCTTTTCCGAGCTGCGACCGGGCGCGCTCGGCACGGCACTCGAGTGGATTCCGAAACTGCGGAATCCCAGCGTGAAGGCGATGGTCGAAAGCGCCGCGGAGCGATTGGCGGCCGCGCACTCGGGTGAACTGGTGAAACTCATCCTGTCGAATAACGCGGTGGTGTCGAGCGAGGCTATTCGTCGTTCGACGACGCTCAAACTTGCGGGCGCCGTACCGGCGCTGTCGCGCGTGCTCGGCGAAGGGACGCCGGCGGTACGCTTGGCCGTCGTGAACGCCCTGACCGCCATCGGATCAGTCAGCGCACTGCAAGCGCTGGAACGCGCTGTCGACGACGCGGACCGTGAAGTTCGCCTCGCCGCCGTGAAGACCATGTTGGCCAAGAAGCATCGCGGTGCGTTTGCGCGCCTGGAACACAAGGTGAAGGACGGGAAGGCCGCTCGCGCGCTGGATCTGACGGAGCGGACCACGGTGTTCGAGGCCTACGGCGCGATGTGCGGTGAGGCCGGAGTTCCGTTCCTCGACGGCATCCTCAACGGCAAGAGCCTTTTCGGCAAGCGCGAAGACACGGAGCTGCGCGTGTGCGCCGCGCTGGCACTGGGCCGCGTTGGCGGCACGAAGTCCAAACAATCGCTCCAGAGAAGCGCGGACGAGAAAGATGTGGTCGTGCGCAACGCGGTCTTCCGCGCATTGAAGGGCAGCAGCAACACATGAGCGACGACCAGGCGAAACGCGTCACACAGTCGATCGCGGTGCCGGAGGGCGAGGGCGCCGGGGACTCGTTTGTCCGCAACCGCGGCCGCGCGCTGATCATCGCGCTGTACAGCGCGCTTCGCGCCGTGAAGCTCTATCCGGTCGGCAACGCGCTGGTGGTCCGTGCCATCCACGACCTGCTCAGCGTGGGCAAGGAATTGGTGGCATCGGAGCAGGAGCTCGAGCTGCGCGTCTCCGGGGAATTCATCTTCGTCAACGGGACGCGGTTGCGACTGGATCTCGACAATTTTGCGTCGTTCAGCCACGTGCTGTCCGTGTTCCGCGTGTGCGGCATCGGCGTGCTAAGCGTGGCGCATGAGGCGGCGCCGCGCGACTGGGTGGCCTTCCTGTCGACAGTGCAAGGGACCAGCAGCCTTGCGCCTGAGGAACGGATCCACGAGATCGCCGAGAAGCTCGAGGCGGCCGGCGTCAAAGTGTTCACCCTCGCCGAGCCGGGCGAGGAGAGCGGAGAGGATCGCGAAGCCTCCAAGGAGCGGGCCAAACGCACCTACGCACGATCGGTTGCGGTCACGAAGGAACTCATGACGTCGGTGCGGCTGGGCAAGAGCCCGAACGTCAAACGCATCAAGCGTGTCGTGCAGGGCATCGTTGACCAGATCCTCAACGAGGAGACGTCGCTGGTGGGCCTGACGACGATTCGCGACTACGACGAGTACACGTTCACGCACAGCGTCAATGTGTGCATTTTTTCCGTGGCGCTTGGCAAGCGACTCGGCCTCAGCAAACTGCAGTTGTACGACTTGGGCATGGCGGCGCTGTTCCACGACATCGGCAAGTCCCGCGTGCCGCTCGACGTGCTGAACAAGGCGGACGGGCTCACGGACCACGAGTGGCGGATGATCGCCGACCATCCATGGCTCGGCGTCCTGTCGCTCTTCCAATTGCGCGGGACACAGGAGTACCCGTACCGCAGCATGGTGGTGGCGATGGAACACCATATGAAGACGGACCTAAGCGGCTATCCCAAGCCGCGACGGCCACGCCAACTCAGCGTCTACTCCAAGATCGTCGCGGTGGCGGACGGCTTTGACGCGGCAACGAGCCGTCGCGCGTACCAGACAATCCCGTACACTCCGGCAGACGTAATGAAGGAGCTGCGCGACAATCCGCGCCGCGGAATGGATCCGGTGGTGGTGAAGGCGTTCATCAACCTGACCGGCATTTACCCAACTGGCACGATCGTCGTCATGGACACGTTCGAGATCGGAGTCGTACACGCCGTAAACCCGCTGCCGGACATGCTGGCGCGGCCGATCGTGCGATTGCTGAGCGACGCGATGGGGAATCTCATCCAGGGCAGCCTTGTTGACCTTGCGGCCCGTCGCGCGGATGGAACGTTCGAACGCACCATCATCAAGACGGAAAACCCGGAACGCCTCGGCATTCGTGTCAGCGACAGCTTTGTCTAGGCCATCGGCGATCGCCGCATCCGGGACCTTCGCCGCGCTATCAATGAAGCGTGAGCCCGCGATCGAGTTCCCGCTGTGGGCCCTTGCCTCGAAGAAGCGGCGCGCGCACGTCGGCCGCGTGGTCGCTCTCCTCGAGCGGTGGGCACGCGCCATGCGCATTCCGGAAGCCGTGGCAGCGCGCTGGCGCGCCGCGGCTATTCTCCACGATGCCTATCGCGACGCGCCGGTGCGGGTGTTGAGGAAGTGGAGCGGCGACAAGCGACGTGCCGCAGAGCTGCTGCACGGCCCGGCCGCTGCCAATCACGCGCGATTCGACGGCGAGCATCGTGCCGACGTGCTCGACGCGGTCCGACATCACACGGTGGGAAGTGCTCGCTGGGGGACGACCGGCAAGGCACTCTACATGGCGGACTTCCTGGAGCCGGGACGACAGTTCCTGCGAACCGAGCGCGCGCGGATCGCAGCGCGCGTACCACGGGACTTCGCCGGTGCCTTCCGTGACGTTGTGCGCCTGCGAATGACGTTGTCGCTCAACACGGGCGCCGAGTTGTTTCCCGAGACGGTGGAGCTATGGCACGCCGTACGCTGAGGCGGATCCTCATCGTCGCGGCAGGCATTGCCGTCGTCGGCACCGCCATCTGGCTCGGCATGAGGCGTGGGGGCGCCGAGGCACCCTCGGCGCCCAAGCCCAGGGCGGAAGCAATGGCGCCGGAAGGCGTGCGCGTTCGGGTGCAGGTGGTCAACGCGTCGAGCGTGCGCGGCCTGGCACGGCGCGCGACGCAGGTGCTGCGCGACCACGGGTTCGATGTCGTGGAAGCCAGCACTGGGACCGGTGCCGAGTCACTCGACAGCGTCCTCGTATTGGATCGCTCAGGACATCCCGACTGGGCGCAGCGTGTCGCGGTGGCACTCGGCGGGGCACGCGTGGAATCGCGCCCCGACTCGTCACGCTATCTGGACATCACCGTGTTCGTGGGGCGCTCGTGGCGCCCGCCGCCCCAACCGTTCTACCCGTAGTTGTCCGCACGCTGCGGCAATGTCGATGCCACGGCTGCGTCGCACGGCCACCTCGACGCCAGCGTTTCGCAGTTCGCGCTTGAACCCCGAGGCATTCTTCGACGGTGAAAAACCGCGAGCGCCGCCGGGATGCAGGGGAATCAGGTTCACGAACGCTTTGCACTCCGACGCCATTTGCGCCAGTTGTAGCGCGTGCACTTCCTGATCATTGACGCCGCCAAGCATCACGTACTCGAACGTGATGCGGCGATCGAACGTCTTGGCCGCGGCGATCACGTCGCGCAGCGGGTACTTCACGTTGATCGGCATCAGGTCGCGACGCAGGTCATCCGTTGGCGCGTGAATCGAGATGGCGAGGCGGAACTGCTCAGGCCGCTTGCTCAGCGCGACGATCCCGGGCAGAACGCCGACCGTCGAGATGGTGATGTGCCGCGCTCCGATTCCGAGACCGTCGGGGCTGTTGAGGATCGTGAGGGCCGGGTCGACCGCCTTCCAGTTCATCATCGGCTCGCCCATGCCCATGAACACGACGTTCGTGATGGTGATGGGCTGCTCAAGCATTCGCATCTCGCGAACCTGGCCGGCAATCTCCCAAGTCTCGAGATTCCTGGCGAATCCCATGGCGCCGGTCGCGCAAAACGCGCACTGAAGCGCGCAGCCCGCCTGCGACGAAATGCACAGCGTGACCCGCTTGCCTTCCGGAATCGCCACGGCCTCGATCGCTTCGCCGTCCGGTAGCCGGAAGAGGAACTTCTCCGTGCCGTCCGACGACTTCTGACGCGTCATGATCTCAAGGCGGGGCAGGACAAACGCGGCCGCCAGCTTCTCGCGCAGCGCTTTGGACAGGGTCGTAATGCCCTCGAACCCAGTGACTGGCCTCTGCCACAGGTGGGCCAGCACCTGCTTGGCCCGGTAGGCCGGCTCGCCCTCAACGGCAAAGAACGCGGTGAGCCGGGCGAGGGCAGCGTCCGGGGCCAGGTTCAGCAGGTTTTCGGCGGCCGGCGCAGCCTTGGCGGAGTTGCTCACGGGCTTAAGATATCGGTTTCAATGGTGTATTACAACTCTTTGTAATACTTGAGGTTGTGTCATTGCTCCGAGGCCGTGTCAGGGAACCGAATCCTACCCGACGTGGCACGCAAGGATTAGAATTGGGACTGGCAATGGCAGACAACATTTGAGCGCTCGACTCTGGCTACCCCCGCTCGTTTGGGCGGGGGTGATCATTTCAGCCACGTCGATGCCAACCGCCCTGGTGCCGCGGCAGCTTGGGCCGCTCGACAAGGTGGCTCACTTCAGCATGTATGCCGTGCTGGCCGGCCTTGTGACGGTCGCGGTTCGGGGGCGGGGAGCCATGGTCCGGTCGCTGATCCTGGTCGCAGCGAGCATCGCGGTTTTTGGGGCCGTGGACGAATGGCACCAGAAGTTCATTCCCGGCCGCAGTACGGAGTTCGCGGACTGGGTGGCGGATTCGCTTGGCGGCATTACAGGAGTTGTCGCAGCCTCCTTCCTCAACAGGCGCAAGCGAGAGGCGCCGCTCGCGTGACGAACATCGACAGCACATCTCTCCGGACATCGCTCTGCGGTGCGTTGCGCGCCTCCGACGTCGGCAATCACGTGCGTTTGGGCGGGTGGGTGCACCGTACGCGCAACCTGGGCGGCCTGGTCTTCCTGGACCTTCGCGATCGCGCGGGGATCGTTCAGGTGTCTTTCGACCCCAATCGCACGGCGCCGCAGGTCTGCGCCGCAGCCGCCGCCCTGGGCAACGAGACGGTCGTCCTCATCGAAGGAGACGTGGCGCGCAGGCCGGACACGATGCGCAACGCGGACATGGAAACGGGCGACGTCGAGGTCATCGCGACGTCACTGCGCGTGGTCAGCGCGGCCCAAACTCCGGCGATTCCTGTCGCGCGTGGAAAGGGAGAGAAGCTGGCGGCCGAGGATCTTCGCCTGCGGCATCGGTATCTCGACCTCCGCCGCGAAGAGCTGCAGGACAATCTCGTCCTGCGGCACAAGCTGCTTCAGGCGACTCGCCTTCATCTGAGCAACGCGGGCTATCTCGAGATCGAAACGCCCATTCTCACCAAGCCCACACCGGAGGGCGCGCGCGACTACCTCGTGCCGAGCCGCGTCCATCCGGGCGAGTTCTACGCACTGCCGCAGTCGCCGCAGATCTACAAGCAGCTGCTCATGGTCAGCGGCTTCGACCGCTATTTCCAGGTGGCGCGCTGCTTCCGGGACGAGGATTTGCGTGCGGATCGCCAGCCCGAGTTCACGCAGATCGATATCGAAGCGTCGTTCGTGGGCGCGGACGACATCATGGCCATGACGGAGCCGTTGCTCGCCGCGCTTTGGCAGGTTGGAGGCCAGACCATTGAAAAGCCTTTCCCTCGGCTGACCTATGCCGCCGCGATGGAGCGCTACGGGTGCGATCGGCCCGATACGCGCTACGGTCTCGAGATCGTGGACGCCACGACGTTTTTTGCCGCGTCCGAGTTCAGCATCGCGAAGCAGGCGATTGCCGCCGGTGGCCGCGTGCGCGGCATCCTCGTGCCCAACGGCGCGGCGCTTTCTCGCAAGCAGGTGGACGAACTCGAAGCCGAGGCCAAGTCAGCCGGCGCCGCCGGCCTCGTGCGCCTCAAGCGCTCCGGCGGTCCCCTGGAAGGTCCGGCCGCGAAGTTCCTCGGCGAGGGAGCAGGGGACGCGCTTGGCATTGGCGAAGGATCGCTCGGCGTGTACGTCGCGGGGCCGGATCACATCACGAGTCCGGCGCTCGATCGCGTGCGTCAGTCGCTGGCGGCGCGCCTGCACCTGATTCCCGAAGGGCGCCACCATTTCCTGTGGGTCGTGGACTTCCCGATGTTCGCCAAGGACCCGGCGACGGGAGCGTTGTCGTCCGTGCACCATCCGTTCACAGCGCCGCATCCGGACGACATCCCGTTGTTGGCGACGGCGCCGGAGAAGGTGCGCGCGCTGGCGTATGACGTCGTGCGCGACGGACTCGAACTCGGCGGCGGGAGCATCCGCATCGCAGACCCGGCCCTGCAGTCGAAGGCGTTCTCGTCCCTCGGCATCAGCGCCGATGACGCGCAGACGCGCTTTGGATTCCTCCTCGAGGGACTCAACGCGGGCGCACCGCCGCACGGGGGCATCGCCCTCGGGTTCGACCGGATCGCGATGGTACTCGCGGGGGCCACGTCACTGCGGGACGTCATCGCGTTCCCGAAAACCACGGCAGCCCGCGCGCTCTTCGAAGGCGCCCCGGTTTCCGTACCTACACAGGATCTTCTGGACCTCGGCCTTCGCATCGCAAACAAGGAAGGAACGTGAGCACCGCGCACATGAGCAGCGGCCCGCGCGCGACGCCAGCGGATGACGCCGTCACCGTACGTGTCTCGACGGAGGGCGCCGACATGCTCACGCTCGCCGGCGTCAACGATGCAAACCTGCTCGAGCTCTCGCGCCTCTTCGGCGTGAAGATCTCGCTGCGCGGCGACGCCATTGTCATCGTCGGCGCGTCCGACTTTGCGGAGCGCGCCGCTGCCGTTGCGCGCCGGATGGTGGAGATCGCCCGGCAGGGCGATACGCTCACGGCGGACGACGTGCTCCGCTTGGGCAACGACACGTCCGGTCCCGAGAGTGACGGCGGCGCGGGCGCGGGTCGCGTTGCGCTGCCGGGCATGCGCAAAGTGATCCAGGCAAAAACCGCCGGACAGGCCGAGTATCTCGCCAAGATCGCCGAGCACGACATCGTCGTCGGCATTGGCCCGGCCGGAACGGGCAAGACATACCTCGCGGTCGCCGCCGCCGTTGACGCGCTCACGCGCAAACGTGTGCGTCGCATCGTCCTTGCGCGCCCGGCGGTGGAGGCCGGCGAGAACCTTGGCTTCCTGCCCGGAGACATGCAGGCCAAGGTCGATCCCTACCTTCGCCCGCTGTACGACGCTTTGGACGACATGATGCCGTTCGAGCGCATTCAGCGCGCGCTGGAGACGCATACCATCGAAGTGGCGCCGCTGGCGTTCATGCGCGGCCGCACGCTTGCCGACGCATTCGTCATCGTGGACGAAGCGCAGAACGCGACCGCGATGCAGATGAAGATGCTGCTGACGCGATTGGGCGTGAACTCGCGCATGGTCATCACCGGCGACAAGACGCAGGTGGACCTGCCAAAGAA
>JANNRQ010000156.1:0-29455 GCA_031401495.1 Gemmatimonadota bacterium | reverse complement strand
TGTACGCGTCGGTGAAGAAGACCAACCGCGTCATCGTGCTGTACGAGGACTCCAAGTCGTGGGGCTACGGCGCCGAGATCGCGGCACGCATTGCGGACGACTGCTTCCCATGGCTGGACGCGCCGGTCAAGCGGGTGGCGAGCACCGACACGTACGTCGGGTATGCGCCGCAGCTGGAGGACGCGATCCTCCCGCAGGTAGAGGACGTGAGGAAAGCGATCGAGGAAATCGCGCGGTTCTAGGCTGTCAGGCGCTTGCGGCGCCGCGCTCGCAACAGACCGCGCGTCGGACGATCGGAGGCCGGAATAGCTGGCGTCGGAGGGAGTCCGGAACCGATAGGCATGAACGCCGGGGTCGTGCACACGATGGTACAGAACGGCGTCACGGTGACATTGACGCTGACGCCATCACCGGTCCCTACGGTCGGCCCACCGGCGTCACCCCAGAAGTTGTTGGCGGCGTCAATCACGTTCGCCACCACAGCGGTCGTATTGTGTACACCGTTCCCCGCGTTGTTGATCAGGCTGCAGTTGTGGACCTCCACGGCCAGGCGCGCGGAGTTCACGGCGACCCCGTGATGCAATGCGGTGGTGCCGTTGTCCCGTACGACGCAACTGGCGAGCCGCACAGTGTCCGCCAGAATGAGCACCCCGCCCAAGGCGTTGGAATCAGCGGTGAAGGTGAGCGCGCCCAGTGACTGCGCCGACACCGTGAGTCCTTGCGACCCGGTGGCGGAGTTTCCGTCCAAATACAACCCGTAGCTCGTGCCTTTGCGCACCAACACGTTCTTGAACGTGATGCCGCGGCCCAACGTGTAAATGCCGATGTATCCCGGCCGGTACACTGTGAGACTGTCCACGGCGATGCTGTCGTTCAGGGCGACTGCCGAAGAGCTGGACGTGGGATTGCCGGTGGTGTCAATCCGGACGCGGGTGATGGAACTGCCCGGTGCGCCGAGATAAATGGCGGCGGTAAGCGAGCGCCGCAGTCGCGCATCGCTGATAATCACCTGGTGCCGGTCCCCGGTTGTGATGGCCGGTGAGCCGCCGAAATATCCGCCGCCTTGGCCGCTAGAGCTATCCACCATGACGAACGACATCGTGCTCGTCGCGATAGGATCTGGTGGCGGGAATCCGCCCATTGGCGCGCCCGGGTTGGCGAACAGCAGGCCGTAGAAATTGACGCCGGCGCGCGCTGGCTTGAACGTGATCCCGTTTACGCTGTCCAGGGCCGTGCCAACGGCGTAGAGCGTGGCACCTCCCTCGAAGTTCAGTCCCCCGTTCTCGAAGCGCAGCCGTGCGCCCTTCCGTGGCTGGAATTTCGTAAGCGTGTCGAAGTAGGCCTGTTGCCGGAACTCGAGGCGCAGCTGGGGAATGGCCCACAACGTGAGCGGCACGACACTGTGCAGCGCCGGCTTCCCGATCAACGGTCGGTCGCTGCGCCCGATGATGTACGCGACATCATCCGTGTTGCCCAAAAACTTCGCCTGCTGGATGGAGTCGCGCGCCAGCACCGCGAAGTTGTCGATGTAGCCGTAGAACGGGTACGCGTTGCCGCTAAGCGTGACGCTGCCAGAGTCGCCGACCAGAAATCCGCCCTCGGCGTGAAGACCCGCGCCGCCGCTGTTCTGGATCTGCACGCCGCGCAAGCGGATCGTGTCCGCCGGCACGGTGATGCTGCCGCCGATCTGCACGCCGGTGCCTCGACTGAACCGCACGGTAGTGGATTCGGCCATGGTGGCGCGACCCAGCAGCACGCCCGCGTAGGACGACACCTGGCCAGCCGTATCAACGAGGCTTCGCGAGATGCGGCTGCCGGGTGCGGCGAGCGACACCGCGGTGTAGGTCGACGCGCGAATCGTGCTGCTGTCCACAATGAGCATGTGCCGCTCGTGGGTCGCCAGCGCGGAGCAGTTGAGCGCCCCGCTTTGGCAGTACTCAATGGTCCGGATCTGCGCGTTGATCAGGTAGCTGGTGTCCACCGCTGCGCCGGGCGGATTGAGGAACTGGATGCCGTGGAAAATCCCGGAGATCGGGCTGTGGCGCTCCAACACCGCATTCTGGGCTGCGCTGCCACGAACGAGCAGGCGCGCGCCGTTTCGGAAAATCATCCCGCCGCTCCAGAAACTGATTCGGGTGGCCGGACCCTGCTTGAGGCGTGCCAATGAGTCGAAGTACAGATCGCTGGTAACAAGCCACGGCAACTGAGGAATCACCCGAATGGTGTCGCGCCCCGGTCGCCCGACGAAGGACCGGTCGCTGCGCCCGACGATCACGGCCGTGTTGTCCACGTTGCCGAGCAACTTCAACTGGGCGATCGAGTCGCGGGCAATCACGGCGAAGTTGTCAACGAAACCGCGGAACGGTGTGTTGTTCCCCGACGTCGTGACCGAGGCGGAATCGCCTACGAGGCGCCCGGCCTCCGCGTGCAAGCCGATGCCCCCGCTGTTCGTGATTGTCAGGGATCGGAGCCGCACGGTGTCCGCGAGGTTCGTGATCGCACCGCCGACGTACACTCCGGTTCCGCGGCTGTTGCTAACTGTGGTTGACTCGGCCAGTGTCGCGCCGCCCAACCACAAGCCGGGATAGGACGTAGGCTGACCCGCGGAATCGATCACCGATCGGCTGATTCGACTACCGGGCGCTGCCAGCGAAACCGCCGTGTAGATCGAACTACGGATCGTCGTGCTGTCGATCAAGAGGACGTGGCGATCATAGGTCGCCAGCCCGGAACAGATCATCGAACCACTCACGCAGTATTCGAGCGTCTGGACGACCGAATTGACCATCACGCTGGTGTCCCTGGCCGATCCGCCCGCATTCTGGAACTGGATGCCGTAGAACTGCCCGGATGGGGGGCTGTATTTCTCGAACCGCACCGGCGCAGAAGCGGTACCACGCGAGATGAGCCGGCCGCCGCTGGTGAAGTGCATGGACCCGCTCCAGAAGCCCACGCGTGCGCCCGGACTCGGCAGCAACCGTGCGAGGGTGTCGATGTAGACGTCGGAGGTGACTTGCCATGGAAGCTGCGGAATGACCCGAAGGGTATCGAGGCGTCCCGGACGTCCGACGAACGGACGGTCGCTCCGTCCGACGATGACCGCGAGGTCCTGCGTGTTCCCCAGCAACTTGAGCTGTGAAAGCGAATCGCGCGCGATGGCCGCGAAATTGTCCACGTAGCCACGGAAGGCGTACCCACTGCCGGTGATGAGAATGCTGGCGGAATCAGCGATCACCTTGCCCGCTTCGGCATGGAGCCCGACGCCGACATTGCCGAGGATCGACAACGCACGTATCCGCACAGTGTCGTTGACGGCGCCACCGATGTACACGCCCGTGCTCCCGCTACGGCGAACGGTGGTGCTCTCCGCAAGGGTGTTCTTGCCCAGGGCAAGCGCGACGTACGACGCGCCAATGGTCGTGTCAATCGTGCTTCGTGAGATTCGACTGCCCGCCGCCGCCAGGTGCACAGCGCCACTCACCGACATGCGCACATGGGCGCTGTCCACGATCACGGCGTGCCGGTCGCTGGTGGCAATCGCGGCGCATCCGTACACGGCGCACTGCCCCGTTGCCGAGTCGACGCGCACATTGATCAGCGTGCTGAGGGCAACCGGCATGGTCGCGAACGGCCCACCGCCGCCACCCGGATTGTCGAATCGCAGGCCGTAGAAGTAGGTGGACCCACTTGGCTCAAACCGGATGAGCTTGCCGGGTTGACCGTGTGCGTCCATCGTGCCGCCGCGCTGCAGAGTGATTCCGGAATAATAGAACGAAAGGCGCGCTCCCGGCCGCGGCCGGAAGTGGCCAAGCGTGTCAATGTAGATCGTGGATTCGAGGATCCATCGCAGCTGCGGAATGGCGGTGATGGTGTCCCGCGTGAGCGTACCGCCGGTGATCGTGAGGATGCTGTCGGCATTGCCCACCAGAAGGACCTGTGAAGCCGAGTCACGCGCCAGTGTCGCGAGGTTCTCGATGCTGCCGCGGAAACCGTACGCATTGGCGCTATCCGCTCGCACCGCGCCCTGATCCGCCAAAATGCGGCCGTCGTCGGCCTGAAATCCCACTCCAAGGCTGCCCACGGCCCGCACGGCCCGTACCCGCGACGAGTCTCCGTCTGCGTTGATGCCGATGTTGCCGCTGCGGCGCACGGTCGTGCTCTCCGCCAACGTCTTGGCACCCAGGAAGATCCCGGGGTAGCTGGCGGTTGGCGATCCCGTGGTGTCCACGCGGCTCCGCGAAATTCGGCTTCCGGGCGCGGCAAGGCCCACGCCGCCAGAGCCGGATTGCCGGATGACCGAGCTGTCAATCACGACCATGTGCCGCGCGTATGTGGATACCGCGGAGCACGTCCAGTAGCCGCAGATTCCGCTGGCATTGCTGATGCGGGCATTGACGATGTAGCTCGTATCAATGGGTGGCGGCACCGCGCCGCCGGGCAACGGCGGATCGCTAAAGAGCAGGCCGTTGAAGCTGCCGCCCGGAACCAGCTGGAAGGTCACCGGTAGGGCCGCGGTACCGCGTGCGTTGAGGCGGCCGCCGTTCTGCATGGCGAGATAGCCGCCGAAAAAGAGGAGCGTCGCACCCGGCCGGACATCGAGTCGCGCCGCGGAGTCTATCTGGAGCAGCTGGGTTACTCGCCACGGAAGATCCGGCCGCACGGTCACGATGGTATTGCGCACCCCGCCGTTTCCGCTCACGTACAACGTGTCGCGGCCGTTTGCCTTTAGTGTTTCCTGCTTCAAGGAGTCGTTGAACAGCACGGCGAGATTGTGCAGTCGGCCGGTAAACGCGCCGGCGGTACCACCCGACACCGTCACGTTGGCCGAGGAGCGTGCCAGCGAGCCGTTGGAAAGGTCGAGCGCCAGGCGGGTGGTCCCGGTGATGGTCACGTTGTTCACGCGGGCGCTGTCAGAGCAGCAGACCTGGCTAATGCCCGCGCCGCCGACGATCGAAACGTCGTGAACAAACCCCGCCTCATCGAAGCGCACACCGGTGCCGTTGGGGCCGTTGCGAATGGTTGTGAACTCGAGTGTGCCCCGCCCGACAATCGCCGCCGGTTGTCCGCCGGTCGTGCCCAAAGACACCGTGTCAATCGTGCTACGGCTCATGCGGCTGCCGGGCCCGTAGACCCGCGCCGCGATGCCATTCATTTCGCGGACGGAGACGCTGTCGAGAATGAGGGTGTGCTGCTCCCGCCCGCTGAGCGCCGCGGTGCTGGTGGAGACGGAGCCGCGCTCGATCACCGCGTTGGTGACCACGCTGGTGTCCAACGGCGGGGTGCCGGAATACGACGTGGCTACACCGAACTGGATCACGCTCCAGAACGTGCCACTGGCCGCCGTCGTGATCCGGATCTTGTTCCCGGGGAGGCCGCGCGCAATGAGTCGCGAGCCGGCGTTGAAGTTCATGCCGACGCCCGAGTTGATGCAGACGAGCGTTCCCGGCGTGAGCGTCAGGCGGGATCCGCTGTTGAACGTCTGCGTCCCCGTGACGTAGTGGGGGTTGGTCGTGGCCGACCACGTCTGCGGCGTGGTGTAGGTGGACGTTGGGTGCAGCGTCCCGCCCAGTCCCGTGCACGAAGTGAGCGCAGGCAGGACCACCACAACGGGCACGCTGTCCATTACCGTGCCGCTCGCGGTGGAGACGGCTTTGAGCCACGTGGTGCCGGTACTCTTGGAAGTGACAACACCCGATGCACTGGACGCGGGGGGCACCGGCGTGACACTGGCAATGCTGGTGTCACTCACGGTCCAGAACGCGGCCGGTGTGCCAGACAGCACCCCAAGTGAATCGCGCGTCTTGGTATTGAACGTCCGGGCGAGGAACAGCTGACGCAGGGTGTCGCCGCGCTGCGGCTGGATCACGATCCCGGCATAAGACGTCACCACCTTCACGGTGGCGGACCCCACGGAACCGTCCGCAGCCGCGGTCAGCATGGCAGTGCCGGCGTTGGTCTTGCCCTTGACCCACACCGTGTCCGCTCGCGCGCTGTCAATCGACATCAGCTCCGGATGGGGCGTCGTCCAGGCGACGGGCCGCTGAATCTCGAACCCGGCGCTGTCCTTGAGCGTGGCCCGGAACATCAGACCGCGGTTCACCAGCACAGACGTGTCCGTCGGGGAAATGCGCACCACCGTGGCACCTGGACCGAAGTTCTGAGCCACGCAGTACTGCGTGACGGGCAGCCCGATCACGTAGCTCAAGACGATCTGCGCATCCAGCGCGCCGGCAGCCGAGTTGCAGTCGGCATCTCCGTTCGCCACGACAAAGCCGCTCGGCAGGGATAGCCCGACCACCGCCGACAGAATCGCCTGTGCATCGAGCGCGGTAACTACGCCGTCGCCGTTTACGTCACCGTGCTTGAAGACCTGCGCCTCGCACACACTCGGGGCCGCGAGCATCACGCTCAGCCCGAGCGCCGCGAGAAGGCAACGGTAGTTTGATTGCATCATGATCCGGCGTCCGAAGCGGAGGAAATATCCGCGCATGACACAGTGGCGGGTGACGACAACATACCTGCCCCTACAACAAGTTGCGCCGTTCCCATCATGTTGACTCCGTGGGCCGAATGCATGCACTGTGCATCAAATGGAAATAGCGCTGCCGCCGCACGAAAGCGATATGACGGGCGTCACTGTTGGCCCGTCCGGGCGTGACGGGCAGCACGGACATGCGGGGGGTCCCATACCCCTATTGGTGTCCGCCGTGAGCTCTAGCGACCTTCCCTCCGAGCATCGCCACCACGATGCTCGTGGCTTCACCCGATCGCCCCGCCGTTCATTGCTGCGCGCACTGACTTTTCTTGGCGCGGCCTTGACGCTGGCGTGCAGTGACCTGCTGTTCGGCGGCGGTCACGGCGGTGTCGCACGCGTGATCATCGAGCCGCGATTCGCACCGCGCGAGGCCGCCATCTACGCCTCGCTGCCGAAGTTCGGACTGATCGTGGAGTCACTGCGCTTGGTCTTGATCCGCCCCGGCACAGTCGACACGCTCAAGGACACGACCGTGGCGATTCTCGAGGGGCAAGACTCCATCGTCGTCGCCCTGCAGGTGGCGCTCACGAAGTCGGAAGAGCGCCTTACCGCGGTGCTCGAGATGCGCAGTGGCTCCATGCTGCTGTTCTCCGGAACAGTTTCCGTGACGGCCTACGCTGGTGCGAACCCCACCGCACCGCCGCCACCTGTCCTCGTTCCACTCTGGGTCGGACCCGGGGCGGCGGCCAGCAAGGTGCGCATCTCGCCGCGCGACACGACCATCGCCGCCACTGGGCGCATCACGTTTGCGGCGGTGGCGACGACCGTCGCCGATGTCGTCGTCAGCGAGCCGGAGTTTGTGAGTCGCCTGACGTGGGCCAATCTCGATCCGGCGCTGGGAACGATTCCGTCCGCCGGAGGCGACTTTGTGGGCGCCGGCGTGCGAGGTACCGCACGGATTACCGTGGCAACACCCAACCTTCTTCGAGACACGGTTCGCGTCACGCTGATCCCGGCCGCCACGCAGGTCGTTACGGTCTCGGGCAGCGGGCAGACGGGCAGTGCGGGAACGGTTGTGCCGCTGCCGTTTGTCGTGGAGGTGCGGGCCGCGGACAATCTCGGGGTGCCGAATGTGAAAGTGCGCTTTCGCGCCGTGGCTGGCGGCGGAAGTATCTCACCCGACAGCACTATGACCAACGCGCAGGGCCGGGCACAGGCCTCGTTGACGCTCGGCATCGGTGCCGCCTCGCAATCCTTCGACGCCACCGTCACGGGCCTCGCGCCGGCGGTAGCGACAGCGACCGCCGTGTTCAGCCAGGTACCGTCGTCGATCGCATTCGCCAACGGCATCGAAATCGTGGACGTCGGCAGCGGCAAGTCCGCGCCGGCCATCGTGCGGGCGCAGGACGGCACGACCATGGCCGGGCAGGCAGTGACCTATACCAGTCGCGACGCTGCGATCGCCAGCGTCAGCAGCGCCGGCACCATCACCGCGGTCGCCAAGGGTCAGACCGTGATCGTCGCAACACTCGGCGCACTGGCGGACTCCATTCGGGCCGTTGTTGCTGAACCCAACGGACCCGTTCTTGTCACGAGCGCAGATCGCTTCCGCTACCCACGCGACACGACGATGACGATTGCGGTCTTTGTGGACATGCGCACGTCCGCGAAGAAACTGGGGTCGGCGACTATTGACGTGGAATGGAGCCCGACCCAGCTCCTGTACCAGAGCCACGCCAATGGTGCGAGCGGCGTGTCGCCGACCATCAACGCGGCCACGACGTCTACTGGCAAGTTGACGCTGGCGATGGCCGACGTGACCGGATTCAGTGGGCGGGTTGAGCTGCTCCGGATAACATTCAAGACAGCGACGGGTGCGGCGACCGGTACACTCAAGGCGGTAGCCCGCGAGCTGAACGCACACGATTTCACTGACCTTCTTCCACTCACCGTTCAGGTGACACACGCACTGGTGATTCCATGACCACTCTTTCCATCCCGCGCTGGCGGCTCAACTGCTGTGTGGTGGCGCTGGCAGTCGCGGCGCCTCTGGCCTGCACCGACCACGACCGCCTCACCGATGTGATGCCGGTGGCGCCGGCCGCCGTAGGCGACAACGGCATGTCTGCGTTCATCACGGTTTCCAACCCCACACCGAATGTCGGCGACCGTGTCACGATTACGATACGCGCGGTGCGCGGAGCAGCCGTCGGTAAGGTCGGCAGCTTCACACTGGACCTGCGGTACGGTTCGCTGCGCTTTATCGAGGCCGGGCGATCCGCATTCGGCATGGTGCTCGCAAACGGCACGGAGCGTGGCACGCTCAAGGCGGCGGGCGCGTCCGCCGAAGGCTTCGCGGACGACCAGCTGCTCTCGGCTGTATTTGAGGTCGAAGAACCGAAGGCACTCCAGACCCTGCAGCTCACGATCACTGAAATGAATTCGGTTGCATTTCAGGATCAACGCGCGAATATGCGTGTAGAGCGCGACCTCTATCGCGATTCCCGCCGATAGGATGCTGGTCGCCGCGCTGTTGGCTCTGCAAGTGGCCGGAACTGTATCCGCGGCCAAGGCGGCGTGTACGCGGACGCCGGCGAGAACAGCCGACGTTGAGGCGTTTGTCGCCATGAGCCCGCGGCGCCGGGCGGATACGCTGGCGACGGTCACCGTGTGCGTGATTGCTCGGTCGTCAACGGTTCGCATCGGCAGCTATCACGGTGAACTCCGGTTCGATTCCGCATCGGTGCGCGTTGTTCGCGTGGAGAAACCCGAGGGCGGCATGCGCGTCGAGAACGCTGGCCTGCCGGGACGCGTGAACTTCGCCGGCGCGGCGCCGGACGGATTCGCGCCGGGCGCGCTGGTCAGCGTGGTGCTCCGGATACGCACCCGCGGCATCGAGCCGGCGCTGCGCCTCACGATGCGTGAGCTGAACGCCGTGGACGGCACGAACCTGCTGCCGGGACTCGTGACATCGGGGCGGCCATGAAGCGAGGACGACACGTGGCGGGCCTCGCCTTCGTTGTCGTGGTGTGTGGCGCAGCGGTACCAGCAACGGATGCCGGGACGGCCGCAGTGAATGCGAGCCTGTCGCCAGACTCTGTGAGCGGTGTCAAGGGACAGCTGCACACGCTCACCGTGACCACCAACCTTGGATCGACCGGCAAGCTGCTTGGCTCCTACGCCGCCACGTTGGTGTGGGACTCAACCGTGATCCGGCTCGACTCGGTGCGATCCGGAACCTTCGGCCTGCCGCTTGTGAACTACGTGTCCGGCGCCGAGGTCCGGATCACGCAGGTGAACGCCACCGGTCTTGGGGGCGCACCAACACTGGCGCGTCTGTTCTATCGGTTCGTGAATGACACTGCAGGCAAGCGGACGGTCATTACCCCAGCGTTCAGCGAACTCACAGCCACTGATTTCACGAACCTTCTCCTGGACTTTTCGGCAGCGACCGCCGTCGCGCGGGTTCTGCCGCCACAGGTGTTCGTGCGCATAACGCCGGACTCGTTACGGGAGCGCGTGGGCTTCAAGCCGAGGCTGGACCTGACCGCTGACTTGTCGTCGGCCACGGGAGTCGCCCTCGGGTCTTATGCGGCGACGGTCAGTTGGGACTCGACCATTGTTCGTCTGGATTCAGCCCGGGTCGGCGACTTCATGGCGCCACAGGTGAACCTCGTGAATGCCGCTGAGCTCCGACTGACCTCGGCCGACGCAGTGGGGCGTGGTGGTGCGCCTTTCACCCTGGCGCGACTTTTCTATCGGTTCGTCAACGACACATTCCCCAAGCAGACGGCGATCGCAGTTGTCGTCAGTGAGGCGCACGCCGCGCTCACCTTTGCGAACCTCCTTCCCGGGGTGTCGGTGAAGAGCGGCAAGATGGTGATTGGTGGCGTGCTGCGCGGCGACATCGATGTCAGCGGATCCGTGGCAGCACTTGACGCCCAGCTGATTTTGCAGTCCGTGGTCGGGCTGTCCCTCCCCGCCGGCTCCAGCGCGCTGCCGCAGGGCGACGCGGACTGCAGCGCGGCGCTCCGGGCGCGAGACGCCCAGATCGTACTCCACTTTGTGGTGGGGAACGATGTATCCCAGTTTTGCGCCGGCAGGATTCAGTAGGCGCAGTCCCGTGCGCCGCTAGGGCGTCACCATCGTTGGCGGGGTTCTTCGCGATGTCTCCGGCGCGCACCATGATGGTCTTGGCCGGATCGAGGTGCTTTTTCACCGCGGCGTTGATGACTGCCGAAGTGAGCGCCTGCACCGCACTCTCGTACGCCTCGTCAAACGAAACGGCATAGCAGCGACGAAACGAACAAAGACCCACACTTCATAGCGTCCTCCAGAAGTGCTGCTGTGGTAACGGGGAGGTAGCAATAGAGCGAGCGAACGCAGACGGACAGCGGCGATCGCCCTGATAACCTCCGCGCTGAGCCGGCCGTCAGGTCCGTTCGACGCGTCTCGGTCCCGGTCTCGGTCCCGGTCTCGGCCCCAGTCGGCCCTCGGACGGTCCGGCTCAGTGCGGGCAGCCGGATCGCTAGGTTTTTACACGACATGGCTACCAACATCTGGTTCTGGGTCGGGTTCATCACGTTCGTGCTGGTCATGCTGGCCCTGGACCTGGGCGTATTCCACCGAAAGGCCCACGAAGTGCGTCCGCGCGAGGCGGGCATTTGGGTCGCCGTCTGGGCCTCGCTCGCGATGATCTTCGCGGCGGGGCTGTGGTATTTCGAGGGCTCGGCCACAGCGCTGACCTTCGTCACCGGCTACGTCATCGAACAGTCGCTCAGCGTCGACAACCTGTTCGTGATCGCGGTGATCTTCAACTACTTCGCGGTGCCGGCGGAGAGCCGGCACCGCGTTTTGTTCTACGGAATCCTGGGCGCGCTGATCATGCGCGGCTTCTTCATCGGGCTTGGCTCGGTGTTGCTCGCCCGATTCGAGTGGATCCTGTACGTCTTTGGCGCGATGCTGCTCATCACCGGCATCCGCATGATGTTCAAGCACGACGAGCCGTTCGACGGCGACAAGAACCCCATAGTCCGCATGGTGCGCCGTTTCGTGCCGATGACGACGCACTACGAGGGCAAGTTCTTCTTCATCGTCGAGAACGGCAAGCGCGTGGCGACGCCACTGTTGTTGGTGCTCGTGCTGGTGGAGTTCACCGACCTGATCTTCGCGGTCGACTCCATCCCCGCGATCTTCGGCATCACGCGCGACCCGTTCCTCGTGTTCACGTCGAACATCTTCGCGGTGCTGGGCCTGCGGTCGATGTTCTTCCTGCTGGCCGCGGTGATCGAGCGGTTCTATCTGCTCAAGTATGGCTTGGCCTTGATACTGTCATTTATCGGCGTGAAGATGCTGATCGAGAAATGGGTCCACATCGACATCCTGGTCTCGCTCAGCGTCGTCATCGGCACGCTGTTGATCTCGATTCTCGCGTCGCTGCGTTGGCCGCAGGCAGAGGAAGCGCCGGAGCCGGTGCGGCTCGAAAAAACCGGCACGGGATCCATCTTCGGCGCCTTCAGGTCCTGGCGCCGAAAGAAGGGCGGCTAGCGACGCTCGGCGGCGTCGCGGATGTCCAGCAGAAGCTCGAGATAGAGCTGCTCGCGGCGATATGCGAAATCGAGCGACGCCATCTGGGCCGGGTCCCCGCCCGCCTTTGCGCGCTCGAACGCCTCGCGGTACATCGTTTCGAGGTTTTCCATGATACGTTCGCGCGAACGGGACATACGGGTTCTCTCGAGGGCTCGAAGGGTCAGGCGGGGAAAGTCGTCGGTCGGGTCGGAAGACAATGGCGGCGGAGCGTCGTCGAAGAGCAGCTTCTTCGCGGCGCCCAGCAAGAACCGACGCGGCTGGATTGGACCGGTCATTGGCGTAAAAGGTACCGTGTGACGCGAGTCACGACTACGCGGAACGCGATTCGCATTGCGGCGGGTTCCGCGCGCGGCCAGTATTCGCGCCATGGCGGATAGCGTCCTTTACCGCAGGAAGCTGGCCCACGGTCCGGACGTGCGCGTACGCCGCACGTCGGCAGACGGGGAGACGCCGGTGACCGCTGTCATTGATGTTGACCGCAGGGCCGGAACGCCGCGCGAAAAGGATGGGGGAGAGCCGCCGGCCCTCAAGACGGCAACCGGTCAGTCTGAGGCTGAAGTGCTCGCCGCACTGAAACCGGACGCGGACGATGACCGGGTCATCGCCTCGCTCCTTCGGGTGAAGGGACTGCGTTAGCGGTCGGCTAGAGCCGGTGGAAGACGAGGTCCTCCACGACCTTGCCATCGCGCAGGTGCTCGGTAACGATTCGCTTCAGTGCGGCCGGTGTAACACCGGAGTACCACACACCCTCCGGGTAGACCACGACGATCGGCCCGCCCGCGCACACGCCCAGGCACGGCGTTTCGCCCCGCTTTACGCGGTTGGGACCGAACAGCATGTCGGCCTCGTCCAGCAGTTCCGGCAATAGCGAATAGAGTTCGCGGCCGCCGCGATTGGGCGTGCAGAACCCGCCCGTACAGACGATCACGTGGTGTCGATACGGTTCCATCGTTGCTTCCATGGCGGTATACTCGCCGTCAGCAGGCCTGTTCTCAACCGGAGCGACTGTGGCCCCCCAGAACACCAACGTCGGCGACCTGATCGTTGCCGTAGAGCGACCCCCGGCAGCGACGCACAAACCGCCGGTCCTTTTGCTTCATGGCTTCAATGGCGGCGCGTGGTATTGGGAGGCCTACCAGGCCCTGCTCGCATCGCGCGGTTACGCGTCACACGCCATCAACCTGCGTGGGCACCACGGCAGTCGGCCGGTGAAGGACATCGGCAAAGTGCGGGTGATGGACTATGTGGCCGACGCGCTGGACGTGGCCCGCTCGCTCAAGAACCCGATCGTGATCGGCCACTCAATGGGCGGACTGCTGGCGCAGAAGGTCGCGGAGGCGGGCGCGTGCCGAGCGGCCGTGATGCTCGCGTCAGCTCCGCCGCGCTGGATTCCCATTGTCAGCTGGGTCCTGATGACGAAGCAGCTCAAGTACGCCAAAGCGCTGGCGACGTTTACGTCGCTGAAGCCTGACCGGCGCGACGCGGACGCACTGATGTTCAATCGTACGCCCATGGCCGACCGCGCAGCATTCTTCCCGAGACTGGTGCCAGAGAGCGGGCGCGCGGGATTCGACCTCAGCTTTGGCATCGTCGGCGTGAACGAGCGTCGGGTCACCTGCCCCACCCTCGTGGTCTATGGCAGTGACGACAAGTTCATCGTGCCGCGCATCGCGCGGGCCATCGCGGCCAAATACCGCTCACCGATTCGCGTCTACGACGGATTCGCGCACCACATCATGAGCGAGCCGGGCTGGGAACGGCCAGCGAACGACGTCGTCGACTGGATGGACCAACACTAGGAAGGAGGAAGGAGGAAGGGGGAAGGAGGAAGAAGGCATTCCTCAAGGCTCCCCCTTCCTCCTTCCTCCTTCCTCCTTCCTCCTTCCTCAAAATGACAGCCTTCAGTTCAGTTGAAATGCGAGTAGGGACGGTGTTGACCGCTGCCACGTTCCCGGAAGCGCGGAAGCCCGCATACAAGCTCACGATAGACTTCGGGCCCGAGCTCGGCGTGAAGCGCTCCAGCGCCCAACTCACGACGCACTACACACCCGAGCAGCTCGTGGGACGACAAGTGGTCGCGGCCGTGAACCTCGGAACGCGCCGCATCGCAGGCTTTGACAGCGAAGTGTTGGTGCTTGGCGCGATGCCGACGGCGACGGAGGTAGTTTTGCTGTTACCCGATCAGCGCGTCGAGAACGGCACGCGCATTGGCTGACCCCTTCCATATATGAGCACCCCAGACCCCAAGGCCCCTGCGCGGCCGTCCATCGGCAACCCCATCGCGCGATCGCGCTCAGAATGGAAGAGCGGGCTGGTGTTCGAATCGGGCGTCGGCGCTCGGACCCACACGATCGACGGCAATTCCAAGGTCGCGCCGTCGCCGGTCGAAGCGCTGTTGGGAGCCGTCGGCACCTGTGCGGCCACCGACGTCGTGGACATCCTGGCCAAGCAACGCACGCCTGTTGAGGCGTTGATCGTCGAAGTGATGGCGGTGCGCCGAGTCGAGTTCCCGCGTCGGGTTGAACAGCTCGAGCTGACGTTCACGATCACCGGCAACGGAATCGAGCGCGAGAAAGCCGAGCGCGCGATCGACCTATCGATTCAGAAGTACTGCACGGTGGCCGCGTCGCTGGCCGGCGACATCGAGATGTCGTCTGTCCTCGTCCTGAATGGAGAGACCGGGACAGCGATCACCCAGCCGATGTTCTCGAAAAGCCAGTGACGAGTTAGTTGGGCAGCGCTTTCAAGTAGTTGTAGATCGCCGTCAACTCGGCGTCCGTACCGCGCCCAACATTCACCCACGGCATCATCAGCGAGTCGAGCTTTTTGCCGAAAGGAGTCGTCCCGGTCCGCATCGTCGCGATAAAGCCGTCGCGCGTCCAGCTCTTCACGCTGTGGATGCTCGGCGTGATTGGTATCACGCCACCGCCGCCACCCTTGTACAGCGCACCGTGGCATTCGTCGCAACCCATCCAGCCGACCATGTACTTGCCGTAGGTCGCGGTGGAGTCAGGCGCCGGCGCGATGATCGTGTCCACGGTGAGATCTGGCTGCATGGGGAGCATACCGGCTCCGGCCATCGCCACCGTCATGAACGTCATGCGCGTCGGCGGCGTCGGATTCTCCACCGCCGGCTGGGAGCGGAGGTAGGCGACCACGGACATCAGGTCCTCGTCGCTCAAGTTGCGAACGCGTTGCGCGGACATGACGGGCAGGCGTTTCCGGTCCTTGTCCGCCCCTTCCCGTATAGCACGGAAGATCTCGCCGTCGGTCCAGTCCTTGAGGCGCCCCGCGGGCGTCAGGTTTTGCGGATAGAGGTCTCCGAGTGGCATGCCGGCATCGTCGCTGAGATTCTTGCCTCCTGACAGCGGCAACTGGTTGTTCAGGGTGTGACAACCGGCGCACCACATCTCGGCGATGTGTTTGCCGCGCTCCACGCGCTGCGGCGTGAGCTCGACCTTCATGTCGCGCACCGGCTTTCCGCGCGGCGTATAGCCGTACGCCAAGCCTTTGACGGCGGCCAGACTGACGATGGTGATGATCAGCGTCACGAAGCCGCCAACGACGAGACTACCCCACTTCGCGAACGGATTCGTCGCTTTGCGCATTCTCCAGGTGGCCCAGCCCAGCAGGACAGCGACCGCGATGACGCAGATGGTGACGACGAGATTGGGGAGCACGGGGAGTCGAGTGTGGGTTGGCCGGCGGCGCCTGCACTGAGCGGAGCGAACGTGACCAGAGCACGTCAATAATCGGAGTTCGTCGCCGTGGCGCAAGCGCCAGCACATGCACGCGGCCGTTCGTACATTTGACGCGGTTTCACTCCACCAGGAATTCAGCCCATGTCGATGACACGCAGCTTCATTGTTGCCGCCCTTGTCGCCCTGCCCTCCCTGGCCCACGCGCAGAAGAAAGCGCTGACGCAGGCCGACTGGGACAAGTGGAAGGCGATCTCAGGATCGATCATCACCAATGACGGCAAATGGGCCGCATACACGGTTGCCCCTCAGGTCGGCGACGGTGAGTTCATCGTTCGCTCCACGAGCGGCGCCACCGAATACAAGGTTGCGCGCGGCTACCTTGGGCGCCCCAACAACGTGCCCGGCGGGCTGCGTCCGCGCGCCGGCGGCAACCCGGAAGACGAACCCGGCGGCCCGCAGATCGCCCCAGGACAGTTCACGCCGGACGGCAAGTTCGCGCTGGTCATGACGTACCCGACGCAGGCGGAGTTCGACCGGGTCGCCCGCGATCGTCGCCGTGCGGCACAAGTGCAGGGCCGCTCGGACCTCGCAATTGTGCGTCTCTCGGACGGCAATGTGACCACGGTGCCGCGTGTCCGTTCGGTGCGCGTGCCACGTCTGGCCGGCGCGTGGATCGCCTACAACGTCACGGATTCCGCTGCGGCTGATTCTGCTGCGCGGCCGGCAGGCGCGGCGCCGGCGGGCCAGCAAGGCGCGCGTCCCGCCGCTTCGCGCCGCCGTTTCGGCTCGACGCTGACGCTGCGCAACATGGCCAGCAGCGCTGAAGAGACGATCGCTGACATCCTTGAGTTCGCATTCGACGACAGCGCCAAGGTGCTCGTGTACTCCGTTGTCTCGCGGATTGATGGCAAAGACGGCGTGTTCTCCCGCAACCTGTCCACCGGCCAAGTGGCGACGCTCGTGTCCGGCAAAGGCGACTACGACCAGATGACGCTGGACCGCACGGGCGCGCAGGTTGCTTTCGTCACCAACCGCGATGAGTTCGGCAAGGACAACGCGACGTTCACGTTGTATCACGGCACGCTGAAAGAAGGCGTGGCGCGCGCGGCCGTCGCGTCAAGCATCGTCGGCGCTGGCATGCGCGTCCGCGAGTCCGCCAACGTGTCGTTCACACGCAACGGCAACGCCATTCTCTTCGGCGTCGCTGCGCCACCGGTGGACACGGTCCCGGCCGACTCTCTCGTCGGCAAGGCGGTGTTTGACCTGTGGCACTTCAAGGACCCTGCGCTTCAACCAGCGCAAAAGCTCAGCGCGGGGCGCGATCGCACCGAGACGTTTCAGGCGATCTACCACGTCGCCAACAAGAAATTCGTGCGCTTGGCCAGCGACTCGATTCCGCAGGTACAGGTGTCCGACGACGGCCGTATCGCTCTCGCCAACAGCCGCGAGAAGTACATGGTCGCCGCGATGTGGGGCGACGGACTGACCGACGTGTATTTGATCGACGCAACCACCGGCACTCCGAAACTGGTTCGCGAAGCATTTGACGGTGCGGCGCAGCTCTCAACCGGCGCCAAGTACCTCGCGTATTTCGAGAAGGGCAAGTGGTTCACCTACAACATCGCGACCGGCAAGACGACAGACGTCACCAGCGCTACGAAGGGCGTGAGCTTTGCGCGTGAGACGTACGACACGCCGGGTGAAGCGATCCCCGCGTGGGGCATCGCCGGCTGGACACGCGACGATCGCTCGATGCTGGTCTACGATCGCTTTGACATTTGGGAGATTGACCCGGCCGGTGTGCGCGCCCCCGTGAACGTCACTGACGGTTACGGCCGCAAGAACACGACGACGCTGCGCCTCGCCGGCGGTGGCGGTGGATTCGGTGGTGGCGGCGGCGGCGGCGGCGCGACCACGAACGATGATCGCGGCATTGATCCGTCCAAGCCATTGCAGCTTCGTGGCGTCAACGAAGAGACCAAGGCGCAGGTGTTCGCTTCGGATGTCCTTGGTACCACGAAGGAACCGACGATCACACTGACGGCGAACGCCTCGTACGGCAACCTCATCAAGGCGGCCGACGTCGAGCAGTACATCGTCACGAAGGGCACGTTCACGGAATTCCCGGACCTGTACATCGGCTCGTCCGTGACGTCGCTCACGAAGATTTCGGACGCCAACCCGCAGCAGAAGGACTATCGCTGGGGCACCGTGGAACTGGTGCGCTGGCACAGCGCCGATGGCATTCCGCTCAAGGGCCTGCTGCACAAGCCCGAGGGCTTCGACTCGACCAGGAAGTACCCGATGGTCGTGTACCACTACGAGCAGCTGTCGCAGGGTCTGCACAGCTATGTGCCGCCGACCGGACGCAACGTCATCAATGCGACGCACTACGTCTCTAACGGCTACCTCGTCTTCTCGCCGGATATCGCGTACCAGGACGGTTATCCGGGACCGAGCGCGCTCAAGTCGATCGTCCCGGGCGTGACGTCGCTGATGGCGCGTGGCTTCGTGGATCCCAAGGGCATCGGCATCCAGGGCCAGTCATGGGGCGGGTACCAGGGCCTCTACATGATCACGCAGTCGAACATCTTCTCGGCGGCGATGCTTGGCGCGCCGGTCGTGAACATGACCAGCGCGTACGGCGGCATCCGCTGGGGTTCAGGTCTGGCGCGCGCGTTCCAGTACGAAGAAGGCCAGAGCCGCATCGGCGGCTCGATCTGGGAGTACCCGACGCGCTTCATCGAGAACTCGCCGCTCTTCTGGCTCGACAAGGTGCAGACGCCGGTGTTCTTCATGCACAACGACATGGATGACGCGGTACCGTGGTACCAGGGCATCGAGGCGTTTGTCGGCCTGCGACGCCTTGGCAAAGAGGTGTACCTGATCAACTACAACAACGACGTGCACAATCCGGCGAGCCGCGCCAACCAGAAGGACATGGCCATGCGCATGGAGCAGTTCTTCAACCACCACCTCCGCGGTATGCCCGCGCCGGAGTGGATGACGAAGGGCATTCCATACCTGTCCAAGGGCAAAGATCAGTTGGGTGCACCGGCGACGCCGGCCACTCCGGCGATCCCGCAGCAGTGATTGTTGTCATCCTGAGCGAAGCGAAGGATCTCTTGGGAACTGAGGAGATCCTTCGGTCGCTGCGCTCCCTCAGGACGACAGCGGCGGCGGCGTTGCTTGCGGCGCCGCTCTGGGCGCAAGACACGACGGCCAGAACACTCCCGGCGGTCCAAGTGACACGCGACCGGGCGCGATCGCCGTTGGAGCTGCCGTACGCAATTTCAGCGACCCGCCCGGACAGCGTCTCGCCGGGCCAGATCCATACGCTGCCGGAGCAGACGTTGTTCCTGCTGCCCGGGATCACGGTCGCGAACCGCACCAATCCGTCGCAAGACGCGCGCATTTCCATTCGCGGCTTCGGCGCCAGGTCTCCGTTCGGCGTCCGCTCGCTGCGGGTACTGCGCGACGGCATGCCGCTCACGATGCCGGACGGCCAGACGCCGCTCGATTACCTGGACCTTGAAGCGGTCGGCACGGTCGAAACGATTCGCGGCAGCGCGTCCTCGCTGTACGGCAATGCATCGGGCGGCGTGATCGACCTGCGCTCGCAGCCTCCCCCGGCAGCCAAGGTTGCCGCGCAGCTGCGCGAGTGGTACGGAAGCAACGCCACGCACCGCCAGGCACTCATGTTCGGCGGCACCACGACGCATGCGTGGTACCAGGGAAATATCGGCGCCACGACGAGCGACGGGTCTCGCGGCACCACGACGGGCGGCGAGTTTCAGAGCTATTCGCGACAGAAACTGCGCAACGGCTTCCTGCGCGCCGGAAGCGAGTGGCGCGGCACGCAGATCACGCTGACGGCAATGGGGCTCGACATGCCGACGGCAAACAACCCGGGCGCGCTGACGCGCATCCAGTTCGACACCAATCCGGAAATGGCGGACCCGCAGTCCATCACCAAGAAGGCCCGCAAGGCCGTCGACCAGCTGCAGGCCGGGCTTCAGGCGCGCCGCCACTTCGGCGACGGCAATGAAATCCACGCGCAATACTTCAACGGCTGGCGCACGCTGGATAACCCGCTCGCGTTCAGCACCGTAGGCATCGACCGGATCACGAACGGCCTCTCGGTCCGGTACACACGGGCCCCCGCGCACAACAATCCGCGCCACCTTCGACTCACGGTCGGCGGCGAGTCACAGCGCCTCAGCGATGCGCGCAAGAACTGGGCGAACTGCAATGGTCTCGCGGTTCCCACCGCCGCGTGCCCAACCATCAACGTCGACCGCGGCAACAGAACGCTGGACCAGCGCGAGATCGTGATGAGCGTCGGTAGCTACGGGCGTGTGGAGGCCGAACTCGGCGCGGCGCACGCGACCGCTGGAGTGCGATACGACCAGACGCAGTTTGAGCTCTCGGACAAGTTCACGTCGGATGGACGCGACGATTCCGGCGACCGCCGGATGAGCGCGTGGAGCCCGATGGTGGGCGTCGCGGTACGCCTGCGACCGGAGCACATGGTGTATTTCAACGTGTCGACCGCCTTCGAGACGCCGACGACGACGGAAATGGTCAACAAGCCGGACAGCAGCGCAGGACTGAATCCGGCCCTCTCGCCACAGTCGTCGCGCACTGCGGAATTCGGCTTCAAGGGCGTTGCATTCGAACGCTTCCGATTCGACGCCGCGATTTTTGCCACCAACGTGCAAGACGAGCTGATCCCCTTCGATATCGGCAGCGGCCGCACCGCCTTCCGGAACGCCGGCCGCACGCGCCGTCGCGGCGCCGAGGGGAGTCTTTCGGCCACGTTCGGGCGATTGGCGATGAACGGCGTCTGGACCTATTCAGATTTCACGTTCCGCGATTTTCTCAGCGGCACGACGCAGTACGCCGGCAACACTATTCCAGGCGTTCCGAAGCAGCAGATGCAGCTCAGCGCCTCGTATCGCGCACGGCACGGGTTCGCGCTCGTCGAGTGGATCGCCAAGGACAAGATCCAGGTGAATGACGCCAACGCGGTTGCAGCACCCGGCTTTGCGTTGCTCAACGTGCGCGCCGGCGGCGCGTTCAGCAGAGGACGCCTGACACCGGTGATCGGGGTGCAGAACCTGCTGGACCGGAAGTACGTCTCGTCCGTCGCCGTCAACGCAGCAGGATCGGTGACGACGGGAAAGTTCTACGAGCCGGGTCCGGGCCGGACCATCTACGCAGGACTCACCGTCGCCACCGCGCCGTGGTGATCTGTCATCCCGGGCGAAGCGAGGGATCCGCAGGTTCACTGCAGATTCCTCGCTTCGCTCGGAATGACTATTTCGTTGCCAACCGGCCGGCGCGCTCGCGCAGCGCTGCGTCGATCTCGGACATCTGCACCAGCGCTGGCAGGATGTGAGCACCCTTCCTCACGGTCGGGACTCTCACGGATGCCACGCGTCCGTCGGAGCCGAGTTCGACGACCGCGTACACCGTGTTGGATTCGCCCGCGCCCTGGGTGCCGGCGATCACGAGCGTCCACGTGCCTTCGTTCGCCCACTGCTTGGCGAGTGAGTACACGCCGGGGCGCGATGTGCTCCCGAACTTGAGCGCGACGGTGCGCCGCTCACCCTGCACGATTCCTTCCGCCGTTCCGCTCACCGGATTCGGCACCGGCGTTCCGTGATGGAACGTGTGGACGAACAGGTACGCGTCGCGGTCCTGCGAGTACGGGTTGCCCGGGTATTCGATTGAAATCCAGGGCGGACCGGCTTTGGCGAACGCGGTGACCGCGAGAAGCGTGCTAAGGGCGAGAAGCTTGTAGGTGCGCATTGGGAAACTCCGGGTTATCGGGGGGTGAGCTTCACATTGCCCTTGAAGCTCCTCACTTGGACGCGCGCGCCACCCATTCCGCTTGAAACGCCGAGTTCCATCCCCCGCCCTTCGCGTCCAACAGCCGGCCGATGGTTCGTGAGGTTGTTCTCGATCGCGCCGGTGATGGTGACGAAATCGAACTCCGCGTTGACTCGGTACGGCAACCTGAGCTCGATGGCACCACTGTGCGAGTCGAAGCGCACGTCGCCACCGCGCGCGATGTCGCCCGCGAACGTGATCGCTCCGGTGACGGACTCGAATCGGGCGCGCTGATACGCCCAGTCCGTTTGCGGGGTCACCGTGATGTTTCCGCTGACGGTGGTGACGCTGTAATCGTCGCCGTGCGCCTGAAGATTGATATCACCTGTCGCTGTCTTGATGCGCGCATAGTCGGCCACACCGTTGAACTGCACGGAGCCATCCATGGACTCGATGATCAATTCGCGCGGCTTGCCGGTCACCTTGATGGAGCCGCCCACGATGTTGAGGTCGAGACCGCCGGCGACACCGGCAACGTCGATGTCCGCGCTGAGCGCCTTGATCCAGACGCGGGCGTTGCGGGGCACGCGCAGTTCGATCTTGTTGCTGCGCGACCCCGCCTCGTCGGCGGCCTCGACGTAGAACTTCATTCCGCCCACGGCGGCGGTACCGCCCATCGGCCCGCCGTCCAAGCGGCTCCCCGCCCCGATGCTGCCGGTGATCGAGACCGAGTCGCGTTCCCAGGCGATGACGCGGACGCTGCTCAGGGCGCCATTGAGGCGCACCGATACGTTGGGCGTGACGGCGCGCTGGATGTTCACCTTCTGCTGCGCGCGGAGTGGCGTGGCGAACAGGGTGACGACAACGACGGTGCGAAGGAGTGTCTTCATAGAGATGACGGCAGGGATGTTGCGCGCTTCATGAATTCCACTTTGCGCTGGTAGCTGGATGAGAGAAGGTTGAGCAGGTCGGCGCTGCCCGGGTCGGCGACGAGCGCAGCGCTCGCTTCGGCGATGGCCGAATCGATCACCGCGAGCGAGTGCTCGAGCGTGCGCACAGTCGACGGCGCCAGCTGTTCGCGCTGAGCGTCGAGCGTTTCGCGGAGCACGTCGAGTGTGGGGGCATAGTTGCGCTCGACCGCAGCGAGCACCACCGGCGTCGTCGCGGCCTGGTGTTTCGCGAGCTTGGCGCCCTTGGCGACGCCGCTGGGTCGCGCCAGCAACATCATCGTTGCGGTGCCGGCGACGAGCACCACGGCTGCCGCGGCCGCGAGCCAGCCGTTGTGCCACCACCTCGGCTCTCGGCTCTCGGCACTCGGCTTTCGGGCACGGATATTCTCCCACACCTCCGGCGGCGGGGCAACGTCGCGCGCCAGCGCCGCAGCGCTCGCGACAAGCCCACGCACGCCATCGAGGTCGCCGCGGCATTCGGCGCACCCGGCGACATGACGTTCAACACGGTGCGCAAGAACCGCGTTGAGTTCGCCGTCCGCGAATGCACTCAGGGTTTCGATGTCGAGGTGATCAGTCGTCATCGTTCCAACACCTCCATTAACAGTTTGCGCGCGCGATGCAGCTGCGCGCGGCACGTACCTTCGGCGGTTCCCGTCAACTTCGCGATCTCGTCGTGCTGATAGCCTTCGACGTCATGCAACACGAACACGGTGCGCGCACGGGGCGGCAGTGCGGCGATGGCGTTCTCCAAATCGATCGCGTCCTCCACCGACTTCGGGCTCACACTGGGCTCCCGAACCGCCACTCCCCGCTCGTGGTCATCCGTCGGCGAACCGGACTCCGGCCTTTCGTGCATATGACGCCTCTGCTCACCCCGAGCGTTGGTGAGCACGTGGTTCACCGTGAGCCGGTGAATCCAACTCGACAACGCCGACTCGCCACGAAACGATCCCAGCTTCTGCCACAGCTTCACCCACACATCCTGAGTCAGTTCGGCGGCCTGCTGTCGCGAACCAGACATGCGCATGCACAGCGCGAACACACGCCCGGAATGGCGCTCGTACAGCGTCTCGAACGCGCGCTCGTCCCCGGACGCGGCGCGACGGGCAAGCTCGCGATCGTCATTGCCGTCGTCTGCGACCAAAGCGAGCGGGGACGCCATTTGCACAACTATGACCCCGACCGGCCCTCCTCCGCTTGAGTTCACAGCCAAGCGCGCATGATATTCTGAAATATTGACATTTACTTGTGTTTTGTGCGGTAAAATGTCATATTTTCAGCATGATAGACGAAATGGACCGGCGTATCCTTTCCCTCCTCCAGCAGGATGCGCGACTTCCGAACGCCGAGATTGCGAGGCGCGTTGGAATGGCACCAAGCGCGACGTTGGAGCGCCTCCGAAAACTTGAGGAGCGCGGAGTAATCCAGGGCTACGAGGTTCGCCTCAACCCCAAGAAGATCGGGCTCGGCCTCACCGCCTTCATCTACATCCGCACGCAGGACAAGCACGGCGAAGTGGATGCCAGTGACCGCTTGATGCAGCACCCCAACGTGCTCGAGGTGCATCACATCGCCGGCGAGGATTGCTTCCTCGTGAAAGTCCGCGCGTACGACACCGAGGATCTGGGCCGACTCCTGCGCACGGAAATCAGCACCCTGCCGGGCTTGATCTCGACCCGCACAACGATCGTGCTGGGGACACTCAAGGAGTCTGCCCGAATTCCGATTCCTGAAGAACGCAACGCAGCCATCGCATGACGCCGGCCGCTCGGGCCGCACGCGATCGCGTACGGATTCTGCTTGCCTTCGCCGCGGTCTACTTCATTTGGGGCTCGACCTACCTGGCCACGCGGTTCGCCGTGGAAGCCATGCCGCCGTTCCTGATGGGAAGCTCCCGGATGCTGCTGGCAGGCGGCCTGTTGTACGGGTTCGCCAGGCTGCGCGGCGCGCAGTCGCCAACGCGAGGCGAACTGCGGTCGGCCGCGTTAAGCGGCGTCCTGATGCTCGGTTTCGGCAACGGGGCCGTGGTGTGGTCAATTCAGTTCGTTCCTTCTGGCATCGTCGCGCTGATCGTTGCATGCGTTCCACTGTGGATGGTGCTGGCTGACTGGCTACGTCCCAAGGGCAGTCGCCCGCGGGCCCCGGTGGTGCTCGGCGTCGTCCTCGGGTTGGTCGGAATTCTCCTGCTCGTTGGCCCACGCATCTTCGTCGGGGTGAGCGACATCCATCCGGTCGGCGTCGTAGCCCTGCTCCTTGGGTCGATGAGTTGGGCGATCGGCTCGCTGTTCACGCGGCATCAGGAAAAGCCGCGGTCTGCGTTGATTTCGATCGCCCTCCAGATGAGCGCCGCTGGCGTGGCGTTCCTGATCGCCGCGATCCTGTTCGGCGACTTTCCGCGGTTCTCAGTCGAGAACTTGACGACGAAGGGGATCGTGTCGTGGGTCTACCTCGTCTTGGGCGGCTCACTGGTGGCATACACCGCGTACGTGTACCTGCTTGGCGTTGTCACGCCCGCGCAGGCGGCGACGTATGCCTACGTGAACCCGGTGATAGCGGTCGCCCTTGGCGCCATGTTCGCCGCGGAGCCGCTCACAGTGAGAACTCTTGTCGCCGCGGCCGTGATCCTCTCGGGGGTGGCAATCATCACGACGTCCAGCGGACGCGGCGCCACAGCGTCGCAACAAGCGAGGCCGCTGATGGAAGAATCTGCCGCTTAGCAGTCATCCCGAGCGAAGCGAGGGATCTGCCGTCGAACTGCAGATTCCTCGCTTCGCTCGGAATGACAAGGTTGCAGGTTCCTCGCTTCGCTCGGAATGACAGGGATAGGCCTCCGGCGCCGATAACAGTCAGGTTGCGATGCGGTGGTGAGTGCGGCAACCTTACTGTGGACGTCAACCCCGAGCTCAATGACCCGCGTTGCGTTTCTGCCCATTTTCCTGGCATCGGCCGTTGCTGCACAGGCGCCAACGCCGACCAACAGCGCGCCCAATCCCTACGAGACCGTTGTGGGCTGGGCCAAGATGCCGGAGGGCCGCACGTGGGGCTCCACCAGCGGCGTCGGCATCGACAAGGACGGCGTCAGCATCTGGGCCCTGGATCGCTGCGGCGCCAACTCGTGCGTCGGGTCAAACCTTCCGTCGATCCTGAAATTTGACGCCACCGGCACGATGGTAAAGGCGTTCGGCGAGAGCGTGCTTCAGGTGCCGCACGGCCTTTCCGTAGATCGCGACGGCAACATCTGGGTCACAGACTGGTCGAATGGCAGGCCGCCCCAGCGCGACACCACCAAGGGGCATCAGGTGATGAAGTTCAGCCCGGACGGCAAGCTGTTGCTGACGCTGGGCAAGTCGGGCGGCGGGCGTGAGCCGGACTATTTCTGGCAGCCCAATGCGGTCGCGGTCGCACCGAATGGCGACGTCTACGTAGCCGAGGGTCATGCGAACGGTCCAACCGCGAACGCACGCGTTCTGAAGTTCGACAAGACCGGCAAGTTTCTCATGTCGTACGGCAAGCGCGGCGGGCCCAACGCCGCTGCGGTAGACGAACTGCTCCAGCCACATGCGCTGGCCTTCGACTCGCAGGGCCGCCTGTTCATCGGCGACCGCAGCAACAACCGCATCCTGATCGTGGACCAGAACTTCAAGCACCTGGCCACGTGGTATCAGTTCAGCCGACCCAGCGGAATTTTCATAGACGCCAAGGACGTGATCTACGTGGCCGACGCGGAGTCGGGCACAGTGGCGCCTGACCGCAAGGACTGGAAGCGAGGCATCCGCGTGGGCAGCGCCAAGACCGGCGAGGTCACCGCGCTTATTCCCGATCCTGACACGACCCAAACGAGCACGAGCTCCGCCGAAGGCGTAGCAACGGATAGCAAAGGCAACATCTACGGCGCTGAAGTCGGCCAGCGGGCCCTGAAGCGTTACGTCAAGAAACCCTGAGGAACCGGAAACCAATGCCTGTCACATTCAAGGTCAACGGAAAGAGCCGGACAGTCGACGTCCCGGCGGACATGCCTCTCCTGTGGGTGCTGCGCGACGAGCTCGATCTCAAGGGCACGAAGTTCGGCTGCGGTATTGGCCAGTGCCGCGCGTGCACCGTCCACGTCGATGGCGTCGCGACGATCTCCTGCCGACGCGCTGTCGGCACTGTCGCCGGCGCGGAGGTCACTACCATAGAAGGCCTCTCGCCAGACGGTTCGCATCCGCTCCAGAAGGCGTGGCAGGAAATCGATGTGCCGCAATGCGGCTACTGCCAGGCCGGCCAGATCATGGCGGCGGCAGCGTTGCTCAAGAAAGTGCCGAAGCCCTGCGACGACGATATCGATACGATCGCGAACATCTGCCGCTGCGCGACCTACGGTCGCATCAAGGAAGCGATCAAGATCGCGGCAGGAACTGCAACGCCGGCTGCGAAGTCGGGCGAGGAGGTCTAAGCCATGACACCGACACTTGCCTCACGCCGCGATTTCATTCGCGTCAGCTCCATCGTGGGCGGCGGACTCGTCTTTGCCGCGCACCTCGATACGCTGGAAGCCGCGACGGCGCCGTTTGCGACCGCGATTCCGGATTTCGCTCCGAACGCGTTCATCCGCATGACGCCGGACGGGATCGTCACGATCATGGCGAAGAATCCCGAGCTGGGTCAGGGCGTGAAGAACCACTACCCGATGATGATCGCCGAGGAGCTGGACGTGGAATGGAAGAACGTCCGCGTCGAGCAGGCCGACTTTGATCCGCTCAAGTTCCAAGGCCAGAGCACCGGTGGTAGCAACGCGACTCCGAGCGGCTGGGGCCCGATGCGCCAGGTTGGCGCCGCGGCTCGTGCAGTGCTGGTAAGTGCGGCCGCCGCGACCTGGGGCGTGCCGGAAGCGGAGATCACGACAGAAGCCGGCGCGCTGATTCATGCCGGCAGCAACCGTCGCGCCGCGTACCCCGAAATGTTCGAGAAGGCCGCGACGATGACGCCGCCGGCGCTCACCGCGGTGAAGATGAAGGACGCGAAGGATTACAAGATCATCGGCAAGAGCACGAAAGGCGTGGACGTGCCGAAGATCGTGAGGGGCGAGCCGCTCTTCGGCATCGACGTGTCGATGCCGGGCATGCTGTACGCGACGTACACCAAGTGCCCGGTGTTCGGTGGCAAGGTGACGAGCGCCAACACGGACGCGATGCTCAAGGAGCGCGGCGTGAAGCATGCGTTCGTTGTCGAGCCAGGCCCCAACACCCAGCTCGACGGCTTGCTGGGCGGCGTCGCGATCGTCGCGACCAGCTGGTGGTACGCCAACAACGCCCGGAAGAACCTCAAGGTCGCGTGGGATGATGGTCCGACGGTGGCCTCGAGCAGCGCAGGCTTCGCCGCCAGCGCGGCAGAGCTGAGCAAGCAGCCACCGCAGCGAGAGCTGCGAAAGGACGGCGACCCTGACGCCGCGCTGGGAAGCGCCGCCAAGAAGGTCGAGGCGCAGTACTTCTATCCGTTCCTGGCGCACGCCGCGCTGGAGCCGATGAACACCACAGCGCTGTTCAAGGACGGCAAGATGGAGATTTGGTCGCCGACGCAGAACGGCGGCGGCCGCGCGCTGACGGCCGCGATGCTTGGCCTCCAGCAGACAGACATCACGATCCATTTCATTCGCGGCGGCGGCGGGTTTGGCCGGCGCATTTCCAACGACTACCTCGTCGAAGCGGCAGCCATCGCGCAGAAGGTGCCGGGTGTACCGGTGAAGCTGCTGTGGACGCGTGAGGAAGACACGCAGCACGACGTGTATCGGGTGGCGGGCTGGCACAACATGTCGGCCGGCATCGACGCGGACGGCAAGTTGACCGCGTACAAGGAGCACGTCATTTCGTTTGGCGACAAACGGATGAACGCGCAGGGTCAGGAGCAATGGGTCGAGACGCGCGGCGTGGGCATGGGCCCTTTGCTCTTCCCGTCGCGCTTCGTGCCGAACTTCTCGGTCGGCATGTCGTACATCCCGAACGCGGGCATCCCGACGGGGTTCCTGCGCGCCCCTGGCAGCAACGGCATCGCGTTCGCGCACGAGTCGTTCCTGGATGAATGCGCCATCGCGGCCGGCAAAGATCCGTTGCAGTTCCGATTGGACATGCTGTCCAACACGCTCACCGGCGAGACCAACCCCAACGCGCTCAATCCGGACCGTATGAAGGGCGTGCTGGAGTTGGTGCGCGAGAAGTCAGGCTGGAACGACCGTGCCAAGCTCCCCAAGGGCACGGCGATGGGCGTGGCATGCTACTACAGCCATCGTGGCCACTTCGCCGAAGTGATTCAGGTGACGGTCAGCAAGGCCGGCGTCGTGAAGGTGGACAAGGTGTGGGTGGCCGGTGACATCGGCAGCGAGATCATCAATCCGGTAAACGCCGAGGCACAGGTGCAGGGCTCGGTGATCGATGGCATGAGCGAGGCGATGGGACAGGAAATCACCATCGACAAAGGCCGCGCCGTGCAAAGCAACTTCAACAACTTTCCGCTGTTGCGGATGAAGGATGCACCGGTGATCGAAGTGCATTGGCGCAAGACGGAGTTCACGCCGACGGGCTTGGGTGAGCCGGCACTGCCGCCGGTACCGCCCGCGATGTGCAACGCGATCTTCGCGGCGACAGGCAAGCGGATTCGTACGCTGCCGATTTCAAAGCATGACTTGAAGTGGAGCTAAGAGCTAAGAACTAAGGCAAGAAAAGGGCGCGGCCGGGAAATCCCGACCGCGCCTTTTAGTTCTTAGTTCTTAGTTCTTAGTTCTTAGTTCTTAGTTCTTAGTTCTTCATGGAAGCCTGAGCGCGATGAGCTTGGTGTCTCTGTTCGACCCCGTGGCAAACACGATGTACTGCTTGCCCTGGTGCATGAAAGTCATCGGCACCGCGGTCGTCACTGACGGAATCGCGACC
>JANNRQ010000155.1:0-50906 GCA_031401495.1 Gemmatimonadota bacterium | reverse complement strand
AGTTGATCGAGCCCTTCTTGCTGGTGTCGACGTCCTCAGCGGCGCCCGTTTTGAAGAGGAACGCCTGCATGTTCTTCGTGAGGAACGCCCGGGCCTGCGGATCCATCACGTTGAGGCCATAGTGGTTGATCAGCATCGTTTGCTGCTTGACCCACTGACCCCAGCACTCCTGGCAGGTCTCCGCGACGACTCTCGTGCCGATCGCGCCGGGGAATGGCGCTTTCTCGAACCCGGCGCGGCTTTGGCCGCACCGGCTGCACGCCACGTCATGCCCTGGCGTACTCAACTTTCGCGAGGCCAAACGCCTGAAGCATGCGGATGTAGAGCCATCCGATGTCGAACTCGTACCACTTGGCCTTGAACTTGGCCGAGCGCGGGTCGTGGTGGTGGTTGTTGTGGAGCTCTTCGCCGCCCAGCCAGATCGCGATTGGCGAGATGTTCCTGCTCTCGTCCTTCACCTCGAAGTTGCGGTATCCAAGGGCATGCCCAACGCCGTTGATGATGCCGGCGGCCCAGAACGGGATCCACATCATCTGGATGGTCCAGACGGCCGGTCCCACAAAGAAGCCGAACAGGTAGACATCGAAGACGAACATGAGCGCGATGCCGAGCCCGTTCATTGGCGTGAAGACCTTGTTCTCGAACCAGTCGTCCGGGGTGCCCTTCCCGTATTTCTCGAGCATGCCGGGCTGGCGAATGGCCTTTCTATAGTAGAAGGCGCCCTTGATGACGATGTTGCGAAGCCCCTCCAGAAGGGGGCTGTGCGGATCACCCTCGCGATCTGCGAAGGCATGGTGCTTCCGGTGGCACGCCACCCACTCCTTGGTGACGATGGCGGTGGTCATCCAAAGCCAAACCCGCATCGGAAACGCCACGATCGCGTGAATGTGTACGCCCCGGTGCGTTTGGGCCCGGTGCAGGAACAGCGTCACGCAGACATTGGTGATGTGGCCAGCAATGACCACAAAAAGCACCGGCATCCACCACGAACTCGCCAGCACGCCAAACTCCGGCATCTATGTCGTCCTTGTTGTGTGGAAAAATCGAACTTGAATGTAACGCTTGCCAATGCTCCGGCGGTATCCGGCTACACACACAGGGCCCCGAAACGGTCGTAGATTGTGAGCGTGACAAGGTCTCGGTGGTCGCGTCGCGCGATGTCCATCAAGCGAGCTTTCACGTTGATGGAAGTGGTGGTAGCGCTCGTGGTTGTCCTGGCGCTGGCGGCTGTCGCGGTGCCCAGCCTCGCTGGCTTTCTGGAACAACAGAACGTGGAGACTGCCGCCACGCAGCTGGCTAGGGTCCGAGACGCCATCTACAACACGGCCGCCGGCAACGTCGCGTTTTGGCAACGCGTCACAAAGGGCCTCTCGCGGCTGAGCCAACTCTCCACCGTGATTGTGTCGGGCAACGCGGCGCTGGGCAACAGCTGCAAGATCGCGTTTGTGGCGGGAGACGTGACCCGGTGGAACAGCTTCGGCCCGTTCGTGAACTTCCCGATTACGACGACGACAGGGCTAGTCACGCCCATCGGGATCGCTGTCGACACAATTACCCGTGTCCCCTTCAGCGCTACCGCAGGAAGGGTGCGCATCAATTTCCTGAACAGCGTGGAGTTGAGCAACGCCGTGCTTCTGGACGGCGTCGTCGACGCCAGCGACGGCAGCGCCGCCGGGACGGTTCAGTGGCTTGCCCCCGTGGGCGGCATCGTCACGATGTACTACTTCGTCAACGTGAGCAGCATTTGCTGACATCGCGCCGGCGCGGCTTTTCTCTTGCGGAAGTGCTGATCGCGCTGGCCATCATTGCGGCCATGGCAGCCGTGCTGATTCCTGCCATGTCCTCTCAGCTGCGCCGCGGTCAAACCGCCACGACCGCAAGTTCGCTGAGCGGTTTCCGGGACGCGATCGTGGCGTACCGCGGAAATGTCACCGAGTATCCCCGGACGCTGTCCAACCTGACCAACGCGCTGGCTGCCACAGCGACCGACGCGTGCGGCAACCTCCTCACCCTCGCGCAGCGCAATGCGTGGCGCGGCCCATATATGACGCAGAACATCACGGGCAACGTGACCGTCGGTGACGGGGCTGCACTGGACACCCTGATCCGGAATCCTGCGACAAATGCGGTTGTTGCACCGGGAATGCTGATTATCCGGGTGATCGACGTCGACAGTGCCGTCGCGGCTGCGGTGGACCGCCAGTTCGATGGCACCCTGGACTTCGCCACTGGTACGATCTTGTGGTCGGCGGCGGGCTCAGACACGCTCAAGTTCAACATCGCCATCCGGAACTGCTGAAACAGAGCAAGCCATTGCCTGGAAAGTACTTACGGCGCACTGTGGTACGATGTTCCACTTGCATACTTTGGCCGAGGACGGTCCTTTTCGGGTTGGTGGGAAAATCGTAGCTCCCCGGCGCGACTTTCCGTCCTGACGCTCGTCCTTTCAGTAGTGCCGCGTGCGTGCGGCTCGGGCTCGTTCACGGAAGGGTCATTGATTCAACGCCTTATCGGATCTGCACGACGAAGGCTGGGGTTCACACTCGCTGAGGTCCTGGTGACCTTGGCGCTCATCGCGTTGTTGGGTGCTGCGCTGCTACCCGTTGTTTCTGGTCAAATTCTGAAAGGGGATGCCGGTCGGGTGACGGAAGACCTTCGCGCGGTCCAAATCGGCGTGGAGCAGTTTCTGGCCGATATTCGGCGATATCCTGGCAAGTATTCGGACCTCTCGAAGGTGATCACGACGGCCAATACGGACATCAATGGCGCCACGTACACCGCTGGCCTCGTGGCAAAGTGGGCTGGACCGTATGTAGCAAAAGACACTGTTACAGCGACCGTTCCAACGGGTTACGGCGGCTCGATTACCAACGTGTTCATGCGCGTGGTGAACACGAACGCAATCAACTACGTGACGATCGTGATCACCGGAATTGGCGGCGCCGATTTCGATCGCATTGATCTTCAGTTCGATGGCGTCGTCAACAGGACCGCAGGGTTGCTGCGCTGGGTCTCAACAGGCGGCATCGATTCGACCAAATTCCTTGCAATGCCGATTCAGTAGTCTCCAGGACACTCAGGACTGACGCGCCACAGCCGGCTCACCAATTCATGCCTCGATCACATCAGGAGCTCGAAATGTTCAGAGATCGCCCTCGTCGCGGATTCACACTGGCGGAAGTGCTGGTCACCATTGCGATCATCGCGATCATCGCCGCGGCCATCATTCCTGCGGTGACAAGCCAAATTGGCAAAGGCGATGAAACCACCGTCACGTCCGGCGTGAATACGATGCGGACTTCAATCACCACGTTTGTGGCCGATGTCCGCACATTCCCGTCGCGCCTTTCCCAGCTCACCACGGTGCCGACAGCGGCGACCGACACCGCCTTGAGCGGCGTAGCGTACAGCGCCGCGCACGTGTCACGGTGGAAGGGACCGTACTCCACGACATCGACCTTTGCGGCGGACGACAGTCTCCCCATTGGTCTGGGCGCATTCCTCGGCGACACGCTCAAGGACTCGCTCAACTTCGTTGTGGCCAACATCCACATGAATGCCGGGAGTGCTGCCGCTAACACAGCCTTGGCATTCCGCATCGAGGCGTTGCTCGAGTCGACGGCCGACAGCAACGGCGGCACGGTGCGCTGGAGGAACATCAACACCTCGCGTCGCCTCAAGATTTTCCTGACGTCTTCCCGCTGATCCAGCGGGGCAGTGCAAAAGAAAGAGAGGCCCGGGTTTCCCGGGCCTCTCTTTCGTGATGGGCTCGGCCCGCCGGGCTACGGGGTTCGGTCGGTGAGGGCTTCGATACGTCGACGGACGGCGTCCACGTAACCCGCGTGCGAGGGCGGTGCGACCCTGACGAACATTGAGTACGCCTCCACGGCGCCGGCACGATCGCCGAGGCGTTCTCGCACTTGACCCATCGCATAGTTGGCTTCGGGCGAGGTCGGTGAGTCCAACAGAGCCGCATCGAGGTGCTGTTTGGCTTGAGCCAGCGAGCCGATCACGATGTACTGCTGCGCGAGGCCGACGCGTGCGCCCGGATGGCGCGGGTCGATTGTCAGGGCGTGCTGGAATGCGGCAATCGCGTCCGACGTGCGCCCGCGCTCGCGCAACAACGTGCCGAGGTTAGCCCAGGCCCCGGCGTTCGACGGGGCCTGGGCAACCGCACGACGCAAGGCAGCCTCCGCATTGTCGTACTGCTGGAGGCTCGTGTATAGCACGCCGAGGTTGTTGAGCGCGTCGATATCGTTGGGTGCCATCGCCAACACCTGACCGTATGCGGATCGCGCGGTGGTCAGGTCACCCGCCCGGTGTGCGGCGACACCAGCGCTGAACAATCGAGCAATCTCCGCCGAACGCGGATTGTCGACGGCGACCCGGAGATCCGCAGTGCGCCGTGGTTCGACAGCCTTCTCACGCGGCGGATCGGGCGCGATCATTGGCGGACGCGCTGCGGCTTTCGTCGCCGGCTTGCGCACCGTTGATGCCGATGGCGCCGACGGAGGGCGCTTCGTTGAGGCCGGTGGAGCGGCGGCCATGCTGGTCGCGGCCGTTTCCCGCGGTGGAGCCGTATCCGTCAACGGAGGCTCGCCAGCGGTGGCGGTCGCGATGCTGGCGATGGTGGGGCCGGGCGTCCGGAGTGCGCGCGGGGTCGTGCTCGCGTTCCTTGAAACCACGAACCAGACGGTGCCAGCCACTGCGGCTACGCCCACCGCGCTCAACAGGACAGGCCGCCAATTGCGACCTGACTTGTCTCGGGTCTTGAGCGGCACCAACAACGGCACCCGATTGGGGTCGGCGCCTGCGCGCCTGTCTTTCTCGCGTTGCGCCGCCTTCTGCGCATCCATGATCAGGCTCATCGCGTCGAGTCCGGAGTCGCGGGTGTGACTTGAGGGCGCAATGCGGCAGCCGCCCGGGCAGAGTCAACGCGTGCAGTGTACGCGACGCAATCCCGCGCCATTGCTGCGAAATCCGCGGGTAGCGCGCGAGCCGCCGCCGCACCGATGACCGCGGCGCAGGCCGCGACCGTATCAGCAGCTCCCAGCTGCGCCTTGGCCGTCCAAAGCTGCCTATCCAGCGCAGTAGGTCCCGACGCGAATTCGCGTCTCAAGATCTCCAAGGTTCCCAACGCTGCCTGATGCGCACCGCGGTTGACTTGAAACTGCGCCAGCCGCAACAAGGCGTTCTCCCGCTGCCGCGACGACGAGTGCTGGCGTGTGATGCGCTCATAGTGCCGCTCCGCCGTCGCCGGCGAATCGGATCGGGCGGCGCGCATTGCCAGCACTTCGGCGGTGCCGTCGAAGTAGAGCCAGGATGCGACGATGACCATGAGGGCGGCCGCCGCGCTGGTGGCACGCTTCCACCACCATGGCAGGCCGTTCGGGTTCGATAACAGCGTCGGCGAATCCGCGGCCTTCGAATCGATGCCATCCTCACCGCTCAAGGAGGCAATCGCCTGGCGAACATGAGCTTCTGCAATCGACTTCGACTGAGCAGTGAAGCCGGCGAGCAGGGATCGGTCGGCGGCGAGGTTGATCAAACGCGGGACGCCACCGGTGGCGGCATGCAGTATGCGTATTGCCTGCTCCTGAAACCGAACGCGTCCATGGGCCCCGGCGACGTTGAGCCTGTGGGCGACGTAGTGCGCCGCCTCATCGCGCGACAGGTGCGTGAGGGTGCAGCGAACGGAGACGCGCTGGTCGAGCTGTGCCATCTGCGGCGTTCGGATGAGCACCAGCAGTTCCGGCTGACCGACCAGGATGATCTGAATCAGCTTTTCCGTGTCCGTCTCGAGGTTCGACAGAACACGGATCTGCTCGAGGAATTCTGTGGAGAGGTGCTGTGCTTCATCGAAGATGGCGATGCAGGTCCGGCCGTTGGCCAGTTGCTGCAACAAGTACGTGTTGAGGCGGTCGAGCAGTTCCTTTCGGGACGTTGTCGTGATGTCGCCGAGACCGAATTCCGACAGGAGCGCCTGCAACATCTCGACGCCGTTGAGGAACGGATTGAAGAGCAGGGCGACCCGGTACTTCTCGGGGTCGAGCTTTTCGAGCAGGTCGCGGCAGAGGGTGGTTTTGCCGGTGCCGGGCGAGCCCGTAACGAGCATGAAGCCCTCTTTCTGCCCGATGCCGTAGATGAGTGCGTCTTCGGCGATCCGGTACTGCTCGGACTGAAATACGAACTTCGGATTCGGGGTGAGCGAGAACGGCTTTTCGGTCAGCCCGTAAAACTGTTCATACATCGCGGCGCGCTACCGGGCGGCCGGCGGCGGGCCGGCGATAATCGTCGGTGTCAGGAAGATCACCAGTTCGGCTTTCCGTTCGACTTCGACCGTGCGCGTGAACAGCCGGCCCAGAATCGGCAAGCTCCGCAGCAAAGGCACACCGGATTTCACTTTCTCCGTGCGGTTCTGCATGAGGCCGCCGATGATGATGGTTTCGCCACCGCGGAGGCGGGCCATCGTATCGGTTTCGCGCGTGTCGACCACCGGCGCCTGATAGACGCTGCCGCCGCTGGTGAACGTGGCGGTGCGTGCGACGCTCGTAACCACCGGCCGGATGTTCATCGTGACGGTATTGTCGGTGCCGATCTGAGCGAGGACGTCGAGGACGATACCGACGTTCACCTGCGTCGGCGTGACCGACTCGCTGATGGTCGTCTGGCCACCTGAGCCCACCGACGACACCCGGTTGGTGACGAAGACAATTTCGCCCGTCGTCACATCAAAAACCGCTCGTTGGTTGTTGAGCGCGGAAACCCTCGGGCTCGAGAGCACGCGAACATTTCCCTGACTGGAGAGCGCGGAGAGGACGCCAGTGATGGCCGTGGCTCCGGCATTGCTGCCGAGTGTGAAGCCGATGTTGGCCCCCACTTTTCCGGAGCCGGGCGTGAGATTCGCTTGCCTGAGCGACGCTTTCGACGACAACACGTTCCAGTCGATGCCGAATTCGTAGCTCTGGTCGAGGTTGACCTCGACGATCTTCGCTTCGATCAACACCTGGCGTTGAATCGACGCCTCGAATCCCTTGATGAACGTGCCGATCTGTTCGAGTCGCGGCGGCATCGCCGTCACCGTGATGAGACCGGCGATGGGATTGACGATGAGACGGCGTCCGTCCGGCGTGGAACGCGAGAATGTGCGCGCGCCGGTCGTTCCTGCCACGCCGGCGGCAGCGTTGGCTGCGGTCGCTGGTGCGGCGGCGTCAAAGGTCAGCGCCTCTACGGCAACGCGGACGTCTTCCCATACGTCGGCGACGGAAACGCCGGAGATCACGTCGGCGCCACCACCGCCGCTCCCGAACGCGGGATTGGTCCCCGTCGGCGACCCGCCCAGCCCACCGTTGAGACGGCGCTGAATCACCGTTGACGCCGTGCCGATGCGCGACAGCGCCACGTAATCCATGGAAAATGTGCGCGTCTCGAGCCGGGCCGGGCCCACTCGAAGCACGCCATTCCGGATTTCGTAGCTGACGCCCTGCGGCATGATGGCGTCGAGCGCCTCCGGCAGCGTCTTGTTGCGCAGGCTGGTGTTCACGCGGCCGCGCGCGGCGGGATCCACCTGATATTGGAGGCCAAACTGATCGGCGAGGACGCGCACGACCGCCGTGAGGTCCTGATCCACTGCGTTGAGTTCGCGCACCCGCGGCGCTTTTGGGTCAGCGATCCCACCGAACGGAGAAATGCTCGGCAGGTTCGGCAGCGGTTCGGTGATGGGCGGAGGAGCGTCGAGCCGGATGGCGGTTGTAGGGGCGACGGCGGGTGAGCTGGCGCAAGCTGCGCCAACCAGAACCAACCATGGGGCCACTCTCGTGGACCGACCCCAGCCCGCCAATTTCATCTACTGCCTCCCCGTCGTCAGGGTGAGCACGCGACGCTGGCCTCTGCGCTCGACCACTACGACACGATCCCGTTGGATCGCGTCCACGCGTGCTCCGTTCGGCAGACGATCGCCGACGCCCACGATTACATCATCGATGACGGCAACCGATCGCTGATCCGCAATCAGGATCGCCGACAGACCGCGTCCCCGTCGTGCCGCTGTGCTAACAGTAGAAACTCCGCCACGGGGCGCAACAGTTCCGGCCTGCGGCGGCGTTGGTCGATTGGCGAGCGGATCGGCCTGGAGGCGATTGTCGCCAGTTGCCTTGCCCAGGGGAATGCGAACCGGGGAGAGCACACTGTCGAGGTCGACAGGCGCGCTACGCACCACAGCCGATCCAGCCGGTGTGGCGCGCGCGATCGATTCAGCCGCCAGGGCCACCACTGCGGCCACTGCCAGCACCACCACGCTCAAACGATGACCACTCAGGGGGTGCGCCATTGATGAATGTGAACTCGTACACTGCCAACGAAATCCGGTGCGGTCCGCGTCCGTCCTGTCGGACCAAGCTCACCCGTATCGGCGACACGGATGCCGGCAGCCGCCCAAGGAACGCAATCACGGATTCCATGCCTCCGCGGCACTCCACACGAAGACTATACGGAGCAAGCCTGCTCTGGATGTCTTCGGTAGAAAGACGCGGCAGAAGGCTCGCGGTATCGGGCGGCTCGATGAGCACTCGCACCCCCGTGAGCCCGGCGTCCTCGGCCGACTGCGTGAGACGTTGGGTCAGGTTCAGGCGATCGCCGCCGCCCGCGCCCAACTCCCGCACCTGAAGCCACGCGCGACGCCAAGCGATGGATTCCGCCGCAACCGCCGGTCTGTAGCGGCTGCGGAGGTCCGCAAAGACCTTCAGCGTGGCCTCAGCCCGGTCGACGTCCTGCTGCCGCGCTGCGGTCAGGCGTGCCAATCGAAGGCCCTGGAGGGCAACGACCACAAGTGCGATAGCTGCCGCAACCACGAGCACGATCTCTGGCCGAAGGCCTCTTCCTTTCGAGACAGTGGCAGTGGTCGCCATCAGTCGCGCGACCCGGAGCGGACGCCGAACCTGACCTCGAATCGCACGAGCGACCGGCCGGTGGTGTCCGAGTACGACAACTGATTCAACGACAGCGACTCGACCGGGGCGAGGCTGCCCAAGCGACGGTAGAAATCTCCAAGGGATTGCACGGCCTGCGCGCTCGTTGGCCCAGTGGCAGTGCCTCCCATGGTCGCCTGCCACGTCGACGGGCCCTGTTCCAGCGAGATGCTGTCGAGCGTGATCGCGCTCGGGACGCTGTTGGCGATTGAGGCCAAGTTCCGTTGCAACGACGCGCGCTCCTCCTGCGCCTGCCGAACGGCCGCAACAGCGTCGCGGATCGTCCGGCGACGGTCCGCGGTGCTGCGAGCCGGAGCAAAATCGAAGGATTCCGCTTCGATACGACGTCGCGAGTCGTGCAGGGCATCGGCCGACGCCTTGGCAGCGAATGCCTGGCTCAGGGCCCAGATACCGGTGACGGCGGCAACGCTACCAATCGCGACCGCGACAGAACGGACCTTGCTTCCGGCTTGGCGTGAGCGGCGCTCCACGGTGTGACCCGCAACGCCAACCGGGTGCGCCGAACGCGCGTCGAGCAAAGCGCCGAATGCCGCGACCGCTCCAGCCGAGAGGCCGGGCAAAGGGATGCGCTCGACCGGAACCGCGAGACGCCCGCCGACAGCAGCTTCGACATCCGCATACGCGTCGTCGGACGCGATGACGGCCGCGCGCGTGATCTGCGCCCCACGAAATTGTTGACGCACGAACAGTGCGCCCAACTCGGCTTCGTCGGTGAGGGCTTCGATGTCGGGAAGCGCATCCTCATCGCGAACCGGGGGTTCCACCGCGAGTCGAATGGCGCCGTCAACCGTGTACCCGAGGAACGGTCCGTCCGGCAACTGCGCGATAAGCGCGCCCGGTTCGCCGGCCGGAAGGAATTCCTCGGCCAGGCGATGCAACGCACTACTGAGGGTGGTCAGGTGCAGCAGCGTGTGTCCGGCGGCTCGAATGCCGTCCTCAAGATCCGTGACGACCGGCCCCGGAAAGGCGGCGGTCAGGACATCGGTTTGCGCGGCTTGATCCGACTCCGACGCATCGCCGTCGGCCAGGCGGGTCCATCCGATTGCCGGGTTTTCGAGCTGTGGCTCGAGGCGGCGCACTTCACGCGTGACGATCGCATCGAGCACGGCGTCCGCGGCCCGCGGGAACGACAGCACGTGGTGGGCAGCGCCGAGTCCACGCACGGCGACGGCGAGTTCGCCGCCTTTGATCCCGTGAAAAGACAGTACTTGGGTCAGCTGCCGAATCGCGCCAGCAGCAGAATCGATTCGTCCGTGCGCTTCGAAGGAGCGGAGGATCTCAATGCCCGACGATTTGCGGCGACACTCGACTCCGAACACGCCCCGCGGACAGATATAGACGCCGACCACGCGGCTCAACGGCGCACCCCGATGGTGTTGTAGATGTTGAGAATCGGCAGCATGATGGCGAGCGCGACAAGCAGGATCACACCGCCGAGCACGACGATCAGTGCGGGTTGAATCAACGTGATGACGCGCCGCACGGAAGCCGGAATCTCCCGCCCGTAGTAAACCGTGGCGCGGTCCAGCGCCTCGTCCAGTCGTCCTGTGGATTCACCGAGCGCCAGGCTTCGCATGACCACCATCGGCACGAGCGGAGAACGACCGAACGACGCTGCCAAGGTCTCACCGGCCGCGACACCCTCGCGCGCGTTACGCACCAAGCGCGCTATCACAACGTTCGTCACCATGGACTCGACGAGCGCGAGCGACTGCAGCAGATCCACGCCGGCGCGATAGAACAGGCTGAGATACGTGACCACGCGGGCGATGTTGACTTCCAGAACGAATTTTCCGAGCACCGGCACTTTCAGTAGGAGCAAATCAGTCCGAAACCGGCCCTCTTCGCTGCGCCTGATCAGGACCAGCAGAACGCCGACGATCGCCATGCTCACGAGCAAAGCGAACCAGTGCTCCCGAACCACCGTCGACGCGGCCATGATGATTCGTGTCGCCAATGGCAGTTCGACCTGACGCGTGCGGAGGATTGGAATGATGCGCGGGAACACGAATCCGATCAGTCCGGTGACCAGCAGCCCGACGGCGAACAGAACAATGATTGGGTACATCGTCGCTTGGCGAACCGAAGCGGAGATGTTCTCCTGCCAATCGAAGTGCTCCACAAGTTGCTCGAGGGAAATCGCCAGCTGGCCACTGGCTTCACCTGCCCGAATGGTGGCGACGATCAACTGCGGAAACGCTTTCGGGTACTGTGACATGGCGGCCGACAGACTGCTCCCCTGATCGGCCACCGCGGCCCGAACTGCAGCGATGATTGTCCGGAGCTTTGCTGACTTGAGTCGCGGCTGAACGTCGTCGAGAATCGAGAGGATCGGCAATCCGGCCGCGAAGGAGCCCGACAGAAACTCCAGAAACGCCAGCAGCTCTTTGCGTGGAATCACTGCGTCTGCGGCAGAACGCTCACGCTCCTTGATCTTGGCCGTGATGAGGAAAGTGCCTTCCTCGCGGAGCTGCTCCTCGAGCTCCGTTTCGTTCGAGGCTGTGGTGAAACCCTCTTTGACGGCCCCGGAGCCGGTGAGCGCGCGGTACCAGAAGTCAGGCACGAGGTCGGGGCGTCAGGCGGTGATGCGGAGGATTTCGTCGAGCGTCGTAATCCCGGCCTGCACCTTCCGGATTCCGTCCTCGAACAGCGTTGGCCGGCCGGACTCGCGATGAATTTGTTCGGGTGCAGTTCGATCATTGATCGCCGTGACGACTTCCGGCGTCACGGGCAGGATCTCGATGATCCCGACGCGCCCCCGATAGCCGGTGTCGCGGCAAGAAGGGCAGCCCTTCGGCCCATACAGGGTATACCCCTCGAGGCCGAAGCGTTTTCGTACGGCAGCCTGCATCTCGACGGGCACCTTGCACTCGTTGCACAACATTCGAACGAGCCGCTGCGACACGAGCATGGTTATGGCCGTCGCGATGACGAACGGCTCGATCCCCATGTCGAGCAAGCGGGGAATCGTTCCGGCCGCGGTGGTCGTGTGGAGCGTGGTGAGGACCAAGTGACCGGTGAGCGCCGCGCTCAACGCGATCGATGCGGTTTCCTTATCGCGAATTTCGCCAACGAGGATGATGTCGGGATCATGGCGAAGGATGGAGCGCAGCCCGGTGGCGAAGGTCAGGCCGGCGCGAACGTTCACCTGCGACTGCCGCACACCGGGCAGCTCATACTCGATTGGATCTTCGAGCGTGATGATCGCGCGGTCGCCACTGCTAAGCTCGGCGAGGGCCGCGTACAGCGTGGTTGTCTTGCCCGAACCCGTGGGCCCGGTGACAGCGATCATTCCGTGCGGGCGCATCAGCGCGCTGCGCAGGAGGATCAAGTCGTCGGTCTCGACGCCGAGTTTCGCGAGGTCCAGCGAGACGTTCCCGCGGTCCAGGATGCGCAGGACGATGTCTTCGCCGTGCAGCGTCGGGAACGTCGAGACGCGCAGGTCCACCATGCGCCCGGAGATCTGCAACTGGGTGCGCCCATCCTGAGGCATGCGCGCGTCGGCGATGTCCAGTGTGGACAGGATCTTGATCCGGCTGATGATCGCCGCCTGCGCCGCCTTGGGAAATACCTGCCCGTCCACCAACAGGCCGTCGACGCGATACCTGACGTTCAGGCCGGTCTCGCGTGGCTCGATGTGAATGTCCGTCGAGCCCATTTCGACGCCGCGCCGGATGAGGTCGCTCACCAGCGATGCCGCGCTGTTCGGGTCGTCGCCGAGGCGCCACGGCCCGGTGGCGGGCCACCCGGGCCGCCCAACTGATCCGCGGGGTGCGCTCGTATCTCCGCGAGCCACGCTCAGCCGCGGACTAGCCGCCGGCGCAGGCGTTGCGCTGCCGCCGGAGGCGACCATCACTCCGCCGCCGGCGGCCGCCACCGAGTAGCTGCGATCCATCGCGGTTAGCACCGCGGGCCGCGCGGCGCCGACGACTTTCACTGAACGTCCAATCGCACGGGTGAGCGCGCGGAGCGCGAGCAGGTCGAATGGGTCCGCCATCGCAACGACGACGTGCCGTCCTTCCAGCTTTACCGGGATAGCGCTGTGTTGGCGCGCGAGGTCGGCAGTCAGCAGACCGACAGCGTCCGGTTCCGGCTGCAACTCCGCTTCGCTGATGAACGGAATTCCAGCGGCGTCGCACAACGTTCGGAGGAGATCGGTCTCGGTGATGATCCCCAGGTCGACCAACACGGTGCCGATCTTGTCGCCGCTCGTGCTCTGGACGGCGAGGGCTTCATCCAGCTGAGCCTTGGTAACGAGGCCGGCGTTGAGAAGCGCGTCGCCGAGCCATCGCCTCACAGCCATGAATGCCTCAAGTCAGCGGGTTGATTATGAGCCGATTTTACGACACAACTCGGCATGCTGCTGACGACCAAACCCGTGTAGCTGCAACAGTATAACACAACCTCATCGAGGAGTGTCTCAGGGCCTCCACTCGGCGAGAAAGAGGTCCGTTCCGTTCGGCTGCGGCGCGTTGCGGTTTGACGCCCAGACGAGGTACTTGCCGTCGGGGCTGAACATCGGGAACCCGTCAAACGTCGCGTTCGTAGTCACCTGCTCCAAGCCGCTGCCATCGAGGTTTACGAGGTAGAGGTCGAAATTGGCGCTCCGCGGATTCCTGTGGTTGCTCGAAAAGATGATCCGATTTCCGTCGGGCGTGAAAAACGGGGCGAAGTTGGCGCCACCAAGCCGAGTCACCTGCCGCTGGTCACTGCCGTCGGCGTTCATGGTCCAGACTTCCATCTTGCTCGGGCGAACAAGGTTCTGGGCGAGGAGCGCCCGGTACGCCGCGAGCGAGTCGCCCTCCGGGTGCCAGGCACGGTACACGATTTTCGTTCCGTCTGGAGAGAAGAACGCGCCGCCGTCATACCCGGGCGTGGTGGTGAGTCGCTTCATGTTCGACCCGTCGGTGTTCATCGTGTAAATGTCCAGGTCACCGTCCTTGAGCGACGTGAACACGATGGACCGTCCGTCGGGTGACACCGTGGCTTCGGTGGTGTAGACGCCGTAGTTCGTCAGCGCCTTGCGGTTCTTGCCGTCCAGATCCGACGTGTAGATGTCGAACGGAGCCAAGCCCCAGACGTAACCCTTGGACGGATCAGCACGCGTGGGGCACTCCTTCTGGAGCGCGTGCGTCGAGCCATACAGCAGGCGCTTGCCCCCCTCGATGAAGTAGCCGCACGTCGTCTTGCCGGTGCCGTCGGACACGCGGCGCAGGTCGGTGCCATCGGTGCGAACGATGTACTGCTGATCGCACGAGCGACCGTCGCGTGTCGACTGGAACGTCAGCCAGCGACCATCCGGCGAGAAATACGCCTCGGCGTTTTCCCCGCCGTACGTGATCTGCCGGATGTTGCTGAGGCGGGATTCACCCTGCCCGGGAGCGACACTCCGCTGTGCCTGGGCGAGGGATGCGAGAACCGCCGTCGCAATCGCGGCGGCGGTGTGTGCCGATCTGAACATCAGAAGCGACTCAGTTCTTTGGTGGGCGCGCCGCCGACTGATTCTTGGGCGCAGGAGTGCCGGCCGACGAGTTGGTCGTAGCCTGAGCGAGGGCGAAAAGTTCCTTCTGGGTTTGACTCTTGTTCATCATGTCGATCGCCTTCCGCAGCGGCGCGTCGATTACAACCTCACGCCGCTTGGCGGCAGAGTCGCCCAACGCATAGCGGGCCACCCAGTGGTCCAGTTGACGATCCACCCACGTGGAGCCGTTGTCCCAGTATTTCGCTTCGAACTTGAGACCCTTGGCTTCCGCGCGCGTGCGCAGCTCCTGGCGCCAGGCCGCCGTCGACCTGAAGTCGGGCTTCACCGACTTTGAAAGCTCCAGTGAGTAGTCCAGCAGCAGGGTATAGAACTCCTGCCGCGATGCCAGCAAACGCGCAATCTGCTGGTCGCCGGCGGGAACCGTATCGTCGGAGACAATGACGTCTGGAGTGATTCCACCGCCGCCATAGACGGTACGACCCGCATCAGACTTGAACACCGGGCGGCTCTTCTTGCTGGCTTCGGTCTCCGCCGAATCGCGCACATCCTCGACGAAACGCCCGTCCACGAACTTGCGCTCGCGCTGGATGCTCCGACCGCTCGGGGTGTACCACTTTGCCGTAGTGATCTTGAGCGCGTAGCCGCCGTCGAGGTTGTAGACCGACTGAACGAGGCCCTTTCCGAACGTCGTCTGTCCGACAATTACCGCGCGATCGTGATCCTGAAGCGCGCCGGCGACGATCTCGCTGGCGGACGCGGAGCCCTCATCGGTGAGCACAATCAGCGGGACGGTCGGAAGGGGCGGCTGTCCGCGCGACGTGTACGACTGATTGTCGCCGCCGCGGGCGCGCACGGAAGCGAGCTCGATGCCCGACTTGAGGAACAAGTTGCTGACGGACAGCGACTGCTCGAGGATACCGCCCGGATTGCCGCGCAAATCGACGATGACGCCCTTGGCGCCGCGCGACTGGACGCTCTTGATGGCGGCTTCGAGATCGGTGGCCGCGTTCTCGTTGAAGCTCTGCAGCGGGACGTATCCGACCGAGCCGAAGACGAGCGTGAAAGGAACGGCCGGCACGTGCACGATGGCCCGCGTGAACAGGAAGTCGAGGGGCTGCTCGATGCCTGGACGCAGAAACTTGGCACGCACTTGCGTGCCGGGCGTTCCCGTCATGGCATCACTGGCCTGCTGAGTGGACCACCCGCGGGTCGACATCGTGTCGACCTGGACGATGCGATCGCCCTCGCGCACGCCGGTGCGCTCCGCTGGGGTATTCGGGAACACCTTGGCGACAACGATCGAACCGTCGCGTCCCTCTATGCTCATTCCGAGCCCACCGTATCGGCCGCCGGTCCGGCGTCCGAAGGTCTGGTAGTCCTTCGGCGAGAAGAGCTCGGTATAGGGGTCGTTCAATTCACGGATCAATCCGCGAGCGGCCTTTTCATAGATGGCGCTCTGCGGGATTGAATCGACGAAGCGGTCAGAGATCAACCCGAGCACCTGATCGAGCAACAACTCTCCCTGCTGCGAAATACGCGTCTGCCAGAGAAACCCTCCTGCGACGAACGGAAGGATGCCGACGGCGAGGATGGCGATCTTTCTGGAGCTGCGCATAGGAATAGAACCAGGAGCAGGGATGTACCAAGCTACTGCGTGGACAGCGGTTGTGGGCCTCTTACTCGGGGCGCGAAGCCAACACGTACTCGGCGTACCACTCGCGGCGATGCTGTCGAAACCCGGCATCGCGCACCAACCCGGCCTCGACCAACATCACGTGCGCGGGCTGGAGCACCCGCTGTAAATGCGACGGGAACTTCTGCACCAAAGGCAAGGTGTCCCGAAGCCTTTCCAATGAGACACGCCAACTGAGCACACCGTTTGCGCGCGCGATCTCGAGCAGGCGATAGAGACGCCTCGCCACCGGAGACTGGAGGGCGTAATAGCGCGTCAGTGACAACGTCACGACGTGGCGGGCCAGCAGGTTGTCGCGAACCCATGGATGCAGTACCACCCGCGCGACACCCGGTTCCGACGCGGGAACAGCCGCGAAGAGGCCCAGCTGCTCGCGGTCGATGTTGCGGCGGCGCTCGATGGAGACCGAGGAGAGAACTGTGAATTGTCCGCTCACGACCTGACCGGCGCTGGACGAGAAATAGGCTCCTGTGGACTCGAGTGTCGTGCGCTCCAGTCGGCTGAGTGCGGACCGCAGTTGGTCGTACGTGCGACCGTCTACTCGCCGATCGATTGACCGCAAGAAGCTGTGCAACGTGAGCTGACGCCGCCGTCCCGTGGCTGATCCGCTTCCTGAAATCGTCGGCAAATCTCGACGTAGACGTCCTGGTCGAAAGTTCCCGGCAATCGCTCGTTGGGCGCCGGAAGCACGCGCCAGCGACCGCCGTCCTCAAGCTCAAACGCGATGGACGTGTCGTCGGCCGAGTCCGACAGCCGAAACAGGGGGAGCGCTTCGAGTGACCGATCGAGTGCCACCTGTCTGGCGGCAGGACGACGGCGCACGGCGAGGCTCATGACTAGAAGCTACGGCCTGAGTACCGCCGCCAACAGTCGACGTAAGTCAGCGCAGCCTAACGACTTGACCTGTCAGAACCTTGGATTCTGGCGAGCAGAGGAAAGCGACGGCCGCGGCGACATCCTCACGCTCGATGTAACGGGCTTCTTTGCCCATCGACCCTTGATTCGATGCGGTGCGGACCGTCGACGGCGCCACGGCATTTGCCCGCACACCCGACCCTCGGCCCTCGTCCGCAACGGACCGCATGATGGCGATGACGGCCGCTTTTGACGCCGCGTAGGCCGAGACGCCGGATGAGCGCATTCCTTCGAGCACTGCTTCGGACGCGAAGAATACGATCGCTCCCTTGGCGGACATCAAGAGCGGCATGAACGCGCGAGTCACGAGGTATGCGGTGGAGGTATTGATCTGCCACATGCGCGCGAACTGCGCCGGATCGCTGTCGGCGATCTTGCCGGACGAAGCGAAACCGCCGGCGAGGTTCACCAGGTTGTCCAGCCCGTCGCCGTGCTCGCTGCGAATCAGTGCGGCGAGTTCGCTGACCGCCGCCGCGTCTGACAAATCGCATGGGTAGCCTTGCGCTCGCCCGCCGGATTCCACGATCTCATTCGCACGGGCTCGGACCTCCGTCGCATCCCGCGAGACGAGCAGTACGGTGTCGCCCCGCCGAGCCAGCGCGCCAGCAACTGTCTCGCCGACCTGGCCCTTGGCGCCCACTCCGGTAATCAACGACAGCACAGCGACTCCGGGGAACGCTAGCGAACGTCTTCGCGGCCGAGCGCGGAGCGCACAGCCTCGCGGATAGCTATGACAGCATTCTCGCGGGACGCGGGGCTGTCTTCACGTACATGGATCTCGATGCCGTCGGCGATCGAAACGCGACGCCACGCGGTGGCGGACTCGCTTTCGCGGCGGGTGGCCAGGTCCTGATTGATGCCAAGTGTGGGTGCGAGCGACGTCGCAACGCGCCGTTCGAGCGTATCACCGGTGAAGTCCTTCATCTCCTTCTTGATTACCTCGAGCGTTGCGCCTTCGCGCTGACGGATCTTGATGGCGAGGAGTTGGAGGAGGTGTTTGTAGTTGTACGTCGCTGACGTGCCGGCGCCATCCGGCCGGTCGAGCAGGCCACTGGCGACGTAGAAGCGCACCGCGCGCGCGCTCGGCGCGGCGCGCGCCGATGCGTTCGTGGGACGGACACCTGCGGCATCCACGAGCGCCGTGACGTGCGCCGCGAGTCCGCGCGCATTCCACGGCGCGAGCTTTGAATGCGCGCGCAACAACGTGACCGGAGATTCCAAGTGGACTCGGAAGGACGAGGCCCGTCAGACGCCTGACGGGGAACTACTTGCCTTTCTTCTTCTTGTCCTTCTTGCCGCTCTTCTTGTCCTTCTTCTTCGCCTTCTCTTCCTTCTTCGGCTTCGCCTTTTTGGCGGCCTTCGTGGGCGCTTTCGGTGCCTTGGCCGGCTTCGCCAACTTGGCGGGCGCGCTCTTCGCGGGCGCGGCTACGGGTTTCGAATTGCCGCCCGAGGCTTTCGCGGCCTTGGCCATAGGTGCACGACCGAAGGCGTCTTCATCGTCTTCGTCCGCGTCCGGAACCGCCTCGGGCGTCTCGGCATCACTGTCTTCGTTGTCGACGTCGTCGGTGCTGTCCCAGAGGCCGTCGCTTTCTCGATTTGTTGCCCAGCCGCCTTCGTCGTCTTCGTCTTCGTCGTAATTGGCGCGACCACCACCACCACCACTACCACCACCACCACCGTAGCCGACATCCTCGGCCTCGTCTTCGCGATCGGCGAAGCGATACTCGTTCTGCCCGTCACCCCGCGGCATGGCCGCCCTCCTTAGAGTTCTGGAAAAGTGTGCTGTTACGTGCGCGTTAGAACCCTCCCTAGTAAGGGGCTTTGCGCGAAAGGTCAAGGACAGGGGGAGCCCCCGGTCGGGGCTCAGTCGCCAGCGGTGGCTGTCTCCGGCATCGGCGGTGCTGCGCCCGCTCGCGTGCGAGGGCGCTTCCCGCGGTTCGCGACCCACGCTGCAGCGTCGTCCAGCAGCGTATACACGACTGGTACGACGAACAGCGTGAGGATTGTGGAGGTAATCAGACCGCCGATCACCGACCGCGCCATCGGCGCGCGCGCTTCCGCGCCAGGGCCAAGCGCGAGCGCCAACGGCAGCATGCCGAAGATCATCGCGACTGTCGTCATGACGATTGGGCGCAGTCGGACACGGCCGGCGGATAGCAGGGCGTCGCGGCGCGATAGGCCCGCGGCGCGTTGCTGGTTGGTGAAGTCGATAAGCAAGATGCCGTTCTTGGTGACGAGCCCCATCAGCATGATGACCCCGATCATGGTCATCACGTTCAGGTTGCCGCGCGTGGCCAGGAGCGCGAGCGTGACCCCGATGAAGCTGAGCGGCAGCGCCAGCATGATGCTGAGCGGCTGGAGGAACGACCCGAACAGCGACGCGAGAATCAGGTAGATGAAGACCACGGCGAGGAGGATGGCCTCGAGCACGTAGCCCTTGGTCTCGTTCAGGTTCTGGATATCGCCCGTGAACACCGCGCGATATCCCGGAGGCAAGCCCATTGAGTCGATCGTTGCCTGCACACGGTCCGCGACGGCGCCGACGGCATAGCCCGGCAAGACGCCGGCGGAAATCGAGTACTGCTGTTCAAGACTGCGTCGCTCGATCTGCTGCGGTCCTACGCCGGCGCGGACCTGAGCAACCTGTGACAGCGCGATCATTGCCGGTCCGCCGCTCGAGGTCATCGCTGTGCTGGCTACCGGAATCGAGGCGACGTCCTCTGCAGATACGCGCATCGAGTCCGGGTACACGACGATCACGTCGTGGCTGTAGCCCTGCGGATCTTCCCAGCGCGTGGCGCGCTGTCCGGAGAAGAGCGGCTGCAACGTCGAAGCGATGCTCTGGATGCCGAGTCCTGCGCGCCAGGCTTCCTGCCGGTCCACCTGCACATCGAGCTGCGGGATGCTGCCTTCCTCGCTCGAATTCGGCTCGGCGACGCCAGGCACGGTGCGGATCACGCTCAGTGCGCGCTGTGCCGCCAAGCGAAGGCGGGTGGGCTCGGGACCCTGTACGTTGACGACGATCGGCTGGCGGTAGCCGCCGCCGAAAACAGTGCGCTGTGCCGTGATGGACGGACGGACGCCCGGGATGGTCCTGAGCTTGCCGCGGAGTTCGTTTTGGATCTCTGCGAGTGAGCGCGTCCGCTCACTCTTTGGTTTGAGGATGACCGCGACACGGCCCCCGTTGGGCGTGCCCATGAAGCCGCCACCCACGTTCAGGTGCAGGTGCTCTACTTCCGGCAAGCTCTGAAGAAAGCGCGCGATTTCTCGCCCCTTCTCCTGCGTGTACTCGATCCGGGAGCCCGGCGGCACGCGATATCCGACGTTGAACTCGTTGGCGTCCGTCTCGGGCATCCAGCTGAAGCCAATGAGGGGAATGAGGAAGAACGCCACGACGATCGTCGAGGCCGCGAGGCCGACGATGGGCCACCGATGGTCCAGCGAGCGGCCGAGCCAATGCGGGTACCGGTCCGCCACTCGCTCGAACCATTGGTTGAACGCGAACACCGCACGCTTGATCGGGTTGCGCTTGAGCTCGGGGTGATGGCCTTCCTCGATCTCCGGGTCGTGCCAGATGCTGGAGAGCATCGGGTCGAGCGTGAACGAGACGAAGAGTGACACGAGCACCGCGAACGCGACCGTGACACCGAACTGGAAGAAGATCTTGCCGATCATGCCGCCCATGAATGCAACCGGTATGAATACGGCGACCACCGCGAACGTCGTCGAGATGACGGCGAGACCGATTTCGTCAGTGCCTTCCTTGGCGGCGCGGTGATGGTCTTTTCCCATCTCCACATGGCGCACGATGTTTTCGCGTACCACAATGGCGTCGTCGATCAGGAGGCCGATCGCCAGCGACAAGGCGAGCAGCGTCATCGTATTCACCGTGAAGCCCGCGACCCACATGATGAAGAACGCTGATATGATGGACACCGGCAGCGTGAGGCCGGTGATTACCGTCGACCGCCACGAATTCAGGAAGAGGTAGATGATCGCGATCGTGAGGAGCGCGCCAAGCACGAGCGACAGCTCGACGTCGTGCAGCGAGTCCCTGATGCGCTGGGAGTCGTCGCGAATGAGCGTCATCCGGACGTCGTTCGGCAGCTGGCGTTCGAGGGACACGAGCGCGGCGCGAACCGAGTCGGCGACCTGCACGGTGTTGGCGCCGGAGATCTTGAGGACCTCCAGTACCACCGCAGGCACGCCGTCGACTTCGGCGGTGCTGCGGCGGTCCTCCACGCCATCGACGATGGTCGCGACGTCACCCATGCGAACCGGGCGGCCGTTGCGCACGGTGACCACAACGTCAGCGAACGCGAGCGGATCCTTGATGCGACCCGTGATGCGGACGAGCTGTTGGGTGAGGCCGCGCTCCACGCGACCGGCCGGAACGTCCTGGTTCTCGCGCTGCAGGGCTTGCGTGACCTGGATGGGGCTCACGCCGTACGACCGCATCGCATCCGGATCCAGTTGAACGCGAATCTGGCGGCGACGCCCGCCATTGAGGTTCACACCACCGACGCCGGCGATGGCCTCGAGGCGCGGCTGGATGGTCTCATCGGCGAGCACCGTGAGGTCGCGTAACGCGCGCTCGTTGCTCTGCACGCCGATCGCCATGATCGGCGAGTCGTTCGGATCGAAGTGCTGAACCGTCGGCTCTTCGACATTGGGCGGCAGCGAGCGGCGGATGCGCGCCACCTTGGCCTGCACGTCCTGCTGTGCCGTAGCGATGTCGACGTCGAGATGGAAGGTGATGCGAACGTTCGAGCTTCCTTCCGATGACGTGGAGTTGATTTCCTTGATGCCCTGCACCGTGTTCAGGGCTTCTTCCATTGGCTTGGAGACGTCGCGCATCATCGACTCAGGCGACGAGCCCGGCATTGTCGTGCTGACGCTGATCGTCGGATAGGTGATATCCGGATACTCGTCCACGGCCAGGCGCTTGAGGCTCACGAGGCCAAGCACAACGAGCGCCACCATCATCATGGTGGCAAAGACGGGCCGCTTGATGGAAATATCTGAGAGGAACATGGCCTATGGAGTGGCTTGTCTACCCTGACCCGGCCGGCCCGGCGGCGTTTCTTCGCCGGCGATGATCACCTGCATGCCGCGGCCGAGAGTGCCGACGTTGCCCACGATGACGCGGTCGCCTTCGGTGAGGCCCGTCAAGACCTCCGCGACGCCACCGCGTTCGTCGACGGCGCCAAGCTGCACGTTGGCGATGTCGATGGCCTTGCCGGCGAGACGATAGACGTACTGCTGACCGTCCGCAGTGAGGCGCACGGCAGCGGTGGGAACGACAAGGACTTTGCTGATGGTCCGGCTCACGACGCGACCAGCGGCGAACGTGCCGCCCTTGAGCGCATCATTCGGATTCGGGATCTGCACGAAGACCGTCACGCTGCGCGTGGTTGGGTCCACGGTCGGACTGACTCGCGCCACCTTGCCATCGAACGTGCGCCCGTCGGCGCCGAAGGTAACGGTTTGCCCGACCTTGACGGCGCTGCCGAAGCGTGCGGGCACTGCGGCGGCAAGTTCCAGCACGTTGGTGCGAACGAGCGTGAACATGCTGGCGCCGCGCGAAATGTGCTCACCGTTCTCGACGGCGCGGCGGGAGATGACGCCCGTGGTCGGAGCGATGGCGCGGGTGTCCTGCACCAAAGAACCCGTGGCCCGGACACGCGCGTCAGCCGCAGCGAGTCGCGCTGCGGCAGTGGTTGCGGTCTGCTGTGCCAACTTGAAGTCGCGCTCGGCCACGGCGCCCGCCTTGAATAACTCGCTGGTCTGTTCGAGGCTCCACTTCGCGGTGGTCAGCTCCGATTCCGCGGCAAGTCTGTCGGCCCTGGCGCTGGTGAGGCTGCTCTGCTGTTCCGAGTCCTCGAAGCGCGCGAGCACCTGACCGGCTTTCACCGGCTCGCCCTCGCGAACGTTCACGGCGACGAGGTCGCCCTCGATACGCGCGCGGATCTCGACCGTTTCGATTGGGCGCAGGTCGCCCGTCACCGAAACGCCTTCCTCAATCGTTCCGCGCCGGACTATGGTGAGATCGGTGGACGCGAGCGTGATGGACGGCTGACTACGTACACCACCACCAGGCTGTCCGGTGCCGCCGCCACCGCCGCTGGGGCGGCCTTTGGTGCCGGCGTCCTGAACCGGAGGAGCAGCCGCGGCCGTGTCATCCTTGCCAGCGCAGGCTGCGCTGAGAACGGCTGCGGCCAGCAGCGTCGCGATTCTTGTGGGAATCACTTGCTACTCGTTCGGCGCGCTGGGGCGCTCGTGGCCGGCAGTGGAATGGGACGGCCGAGGGCGCGTGCCAGCTCTGCCGAGGCGAGATAGAGGTCGTACGTCGCACGCGCTTCGTTGCCCTGCGCTGTGAGAAGCGCGAGTTGCGCATCGGACACTTCGAGTTGCGTGCTAAGTCCGCGCGAGAAACGGAGTGAGGCAAGGCTGAACGCCTCGCTCGCTTCGCCGGCAGTTTCGCGGCGTCCGTCGAACACCGCCTTTGCGCGACGCAGCTCTGCGCGCGCACGGGCGACTTCCACGGAGACCTGCTCCTGCTGCTGGTGCAGGATGAGGTCGGCGGTGCGAACCTGCGCCTTGGCGATTTCCAGCGCGTTCTTGTTGCGGAGCCCGTCGAAGAGGTTCCACGTCATCTGGACGCCCATGCTGCCGTCCTCGAACCATCCACCGTTCTGGCACGGCCGTGTCGGTGCCGGCAGGGCGGGGCAATTCGAAAGGTCCAGGACGCCGCGCGTTGACGGAAAGCCGAAGCCCGAGCCCGGGAACGCGCCGTATCCGGCCTGAATGAACACCGAGATGGTTGGCAGGAGGTCGCCGGCTGCCGAGAGGGTCGCGATCCGTCGGGAACGCGCGGTGAGCTCGGCGGCGCGAAGCGCCGGGCGCCGCGGTGCCGCGGCCGAGTCGAGATACGACGCCACCATCACCTGCGCGGCGTTCGGGTCGATCACCGACGTAAGCACGATCGGCCGGTCGAGCGGCAGGTTGAGCAGGCGCTTCACCTCGAGGTGCGCCAATTCGCGATCGTTCATCGCCTGAATGGCGAGTGGTTCGATGTTGGCGCGTTCAACCTTGGCGCGGAGCACGTCGTATTGCGCGGCGCGACCGGCGGCCTGGAACTGCTGAACTTGCGCCAGCCGTCCGGAAGCGAGGTCGAGGTTCGTTTGCTGCAGCTGGACCAGCCGTTCCGCGAGCAGCGCGTTGAGGTAGGCGCGCTGGACCTGCACCGTGAAGAGCGCGCGCAGCTCGATGACATCGAGCTCACTGGCGTCCGCCAGGCCGCTCGCGGCACGGGTTGCGTTGAACAATTTGCCGCCTTGGAACAACGGCTGCGAAATGTTCAGGCTGACCGTATATGCGTTGGTCTGGCTGAAGACCGGGTTGAGCGCGAGGCTGCGCGCGCTTGAAAACGTGCGCCCGAAGGAGCTGTTCAAGCGCGCCGTCGGCAGCATTGCGCCACGGGCCGCGTCGAACTGGGCGTTGGTGATAGCGGCGGCGGAAGCACTGAAACGCACCTCGTCTGCCACCTTGAGGCCGGTTGCAACGGCCTCCTCGATGGACAGACGGAGTGTGTCCTGGGTGGTGCTCTGGGCTGCGGCGGCGGCGACCGCGGCGGACTGGAGCGCCCCGCAAAACGTCGCGAGTGCCAAGTACCTCATTTCATATAGTATACGCCTCGCTCTGACCACCCGTTGGCTCATTGTGTCGACAGCAGGTTTGTGTTATTTCCAGCGCCGCATCGTAGCGCCCGCACGGAGGAGGAAGTCATGCCGCACGCATACCGTCTCGTCCCGATCCTGTTCGCGGTCATGACCGTTGCGTGTACGGCGCAGCGTCCGGCCCCGTCGACCGCCGGCGAGTGGCGGTCCCTCTTCGACGGCCAGACGACGACTGGATGGCGAGGCTACAAAGGCGCCACGATGCCCGACAAGTGGTTTGTGAGGGACGGCGTCATGGGCAAGATCGAGAGCACCGAAGACATCGTCTCGGTCGATCAGTTCGGTGACTTCGACCTCGAGTTCGAGTGGAAGCTCGCGCGCGGGGGCAACGCTGGCTTCTTCTACCGGGCCACCGAGGAATACGTGAAGGTGTACTGGAGTGCGACCGAGTATCAGTTGCTCGACGATCCCAACGCGCGGGACGGACGCAGCCGCCTGACCTCGGCCGGCGCGGTCTACGGCCTGTACCCGGCGCCCGAAGGACACCTCAAGCCCGCGGGCGAGTGGCAGCTTACGCGCATCGTCGTGAAGGGCCCGCACGCGGAGCATTGGCTCAATGGCGCAAAGGTCGCGGAATACGATTACGACAGCCCGGATTGGACCGACAAAGTGAAGGCCAGCAAGTTCAACGCCTGGCCCAACTACGGGAAAGCGAGGCGCGGCCACCTCGCGTTTCAGGGCGACCACAACGGCGAATTGTCGCTGCGGAACATCCGCATCCGCGAGGCCAAGTAGAATGGGAATCAAGGCGCGGCTCTCGGCGATGATGTTCTTCCAATACTTCATCTGGGGCGTGTGGTTCGTCACGATGGGCACGTACCTGGGCCAGACACTCAAGTTCGACGGAACCCAGATCGGCAACGCGTACGGCGCGATGGCGATCGGCGCGATCGTCTCGCCGTTCTTCATCGGTATCATCGCGGACCGCTACTTCGCGAGCGAAAAGCTGCTCGCCATTCTGCATCTTGTCGGCGGCGTGCTGATGTGGTTCCTCTCAGAGCGCACGCAATGGGATCAGTTCTATCCGATCATCATCGCGTACGCGCTGTTCTACATGCCGACGCTATCGCTCACAAACTCGATCTCGTTCACTCACGTGAAGGATCCGGCGCGCGACTTCCCGGTGATCCGCGTCCTCGGGACCATCGGCTGGATCGTGGCCGGCATTGTGGTCGGGAAATTCCTGCACGCGGACGCGCTCAATACGCCGATGAAGATCGCGGCCGTCGCGTCCATCGTGATGGGACTGTACGCCGCACTCCTGCCGCACACGCCGCCGAAAGCGAAGGGTACGCAATTCGACTTACGCGCAACGCTCGGCTTCGAGGCGCTGCACCTCCTGCGCGGCCGAGACTTCCTCGTGTTCACAATCGGTTCGTTCCTGCTCTGCGTGCCCCTGCAGTTCTACTACACGTTCACCAACCTCTTCCTGAATGAAGTAAAGGCGCCGGATCCGGCCTTCATCCAGACGTTCGGACAGATGTCGGAGATCGCCTTCATGCTGTTGTTGCCGATTTTCCTCCGGCGCTACGGCATCAAAGTCATCATGCTCGTGGGCATGGCTGCGTGGTCGCTGCGCTACCTCGCGTTCGCTCACGGCAATGGCGGCTCGGGCATGTGGATGCTGTACGCGGGCATCCTGCTTCACGGCGTGTGCTACGACTTCTTCTTCGTCAGCGGGCAGATCTACACCGATCAGGCTGCCAGCGAGAAAACGCGCGCCGCTGCTCAGGGCTTCATCAACCTGGTAACCAACGGACTCGGCTACTTGCTCGGAGCGAAAGTCTCAGGTGCGATCGTGACAGCGTACACGGACACCGACCACCACGATTGGTTCGAGATCTGGATGTGGCCCGCGGGCATGGCGTTCGTCGTGCTGATCCTGTTCGCACTCGCGTTCCGGCCGGCGAAGCCCGCGACGGTTTAGCGCGGCTTCCAGGTTCCTTTCGCGACGGCCGGCACGAAGTCTTGGAGACCCTGCGGCGGGAAGCGCAGGGTCTTTCCTTGTTCGGCACTTTGGTACGCCGTCATCAGGATCTTCACGACGTCGAGACCGTCGTTGAACGTGAGCAGGGGTTTCTCCTTGCCCAGAAAGACGCGCACGAAGTGACGGTCCTCTGCGTCGTATCCGTACACGGCTGACTCCGACGGCACGACGGGCATCTGTCCCTGTTCGGCATTCTGCTTCTCGACGAGATCTTCGCCGGCGCGACCCGTGACCTCCCGCGAGAAGAACAGGTTGAGTCCGGAGTTCAGCGAGTTCCACTGCATCGAGTATTCGGGGCCGAGCAACTCGGCGCTCAAGCGAAGGCCGGCGCCGATGTAGCTCCACGAGGTCGATGTTTCTCCCATCACCGTGAAGCCGTCACTCGTTTCGAACTCGATCGTGCAACTGGCAAAATCTTCGGACGGCTGCTTGCGGTAGTTCGTGCCCTCCATCGTCGCGGCGAGCTTCTTGGCGTACGCGGGTCGCGTCCACTTGAGCGACGCGATGTGCGCCGTGATGCGCGTGGGCTTCACGGTGCGCAGCGACTCACCGGGCTTGGTGAGCAGGTGCCGGACGACGAGTGCCGAGTGGCACATCATGTCGTTGAGCACGCCGCCACCCTGCAAGTCGCCGCGCCAGAACCAGGGCATGTGCGGGCCGCTGTGTTCCTCCGCGGCGCGCGCCAGATAGGGACGACCGGTTGTGGCAGCGCCACGCGCCCAGATGAGGTTGCGGCCAGCTTCGATGTGCGGGGCGAACGCCTGGTTTTCGAGGTAGCCCGTCTTGAGACCGACGCGCCTCACCAACTCCATCACCTTGTTGGCTTCAGCGACGTTGCGCGCCAATGGCTTCTCGCACGCGAGTCCCTTCAGCGAGCCTGTGCCACTCTCGATCGCGGTGACGATCTCCTCGACGTTTTCGATGCGTGCTTGATTGGGCCCTGTGAGCCAGATGGCGTCGATCGCGGGATCGGCGACCATGGCCGTGATGGATTTGTACGCTTTGCACTTGCCGATGTCATACGCGCGCGCGAGTTCGGCGGCGTTGGCGGCGCGCCTGGCGTTTGGGCTCCACACACCCAGCACGTCTGCATCACGCACGGTGCGAAACGCCTGCATGTGGAAGCGCGCGTTGAAGCCGCTTCCGACGAAGCCGACGCCCAGCCTCTTGTTGTTCACTGTCCGGCCTTGGTCTTCATCAGGTCGTAGGAAACGCCGAGGCGATCGAGGACTGGCTGCGGGCAACCATCCCAACGCGTGGACATCGCGTTGCCGGAGTACTGGAGGTCTTTCCAGCCCAACTGCGATGAGTAGAAGCCCGAAGCCGTTAGATCGCGCATGCGAGTGAAGAAGGCGACACCCTGCGACATTTCGGGGCGCGCCTTCGCGGGCCACGCAATGTCGTCGAGGATCTGGCGACGCTGCGCGTCGGTCGCACCGACAAACGTTGCGTTGAAGCGGTCGCGTGACTCGAGGTCCAGCCAGTGGAGGCCACCGCGCACCGCCACTTTCTGGTTCTCGCTCGCTTCGCGGTCCGCCAACAGCCAGTCCATGAACTCCGGCACCTTGGCGTCCGTTGCGCTGCCGGACTTCGCGTCGCGCGGAATGATGTAGTCCACGAGCGTGCGAAGCGTGCGCCATTCCTGCGCGGCGAAGAACCTCGGCACGTAGGCCTGCTGCTGGCTTGCGGCTTCCAGCGCCGACATGCCGGTGAGCGCGCGCTCCAAGGACGGCACACTGACGTCGAGTGCACCTGCGATGCCGATGATGCTGAACGCCTTGATCGCGTCCCGCCTGGAGACGTCGTTCGGATCACCGGTCATCGGTAACGGGTCTCGGTGATTCATAGCGCCCCCGCCTTCCGCTGCTGAGTGATGTAGTCCGCCGTTCTCCACGAGAGCGCGAGGATCGTCCATGTCGGGTTCTTGTCGGCCTGTGACACGAACGGCCCGCCGTCCGCGACAAAGAGGTTCTTGCAGTCGTGCGCCTGGCAGTTGGCGTTCACCACCGAGGTGGATGCGTCCGCGCCCATGCGAGTTCCGCCCAGCTCGTGGATGATGGAGCCGCCGGCCGCGATGCCGAAGTTCTGCGCGCGCGTCGGCATCTGAGAGAAGACCGTCCCGCCGAGCTCGGAGACGAGTGCGCGGAACGTCTCCTGCATGTGTTTGACCTGATTGAGTTCGTGGTCCGCCCACTTCCAGTGGAAGCGAAGCACGGGAATGCCGAATTGATCGACAGCGTTGGGATCGATTTCGCAGAAGCAGTCCGCATTCGGGATCTGCTCGCCCCGGCCAGAGAATCCGATCGTGGCGCCATTGAAGCGACGATAATCGGCTTTGAGCTGAGCGCCGTAGCCGCCGCCCGGCGGATACCGGTGTATTCCGCCCAAGAAGCCGGCGCCCGGCGCACTGTGCCCGCCCCACACTTCGATGTGGTAGCCGCGCGGGAAGTCGAGCTTCGCGTTGTCGAGCCACCACGGCATGTAGACGTGCAGTCCGCCGACGCCGTCGTGGTTGTGCGGGATGTGGTTCTCGAGCGCAGGAATCCAGCCAGCGACATCGGTACCGGTGGTGTCCGTGATGTACGTGCCGAGGGTGCCACTGGAGTTGGCCAATCCCTGCGGGAACTTCGACGACGTCGAGTTCATCAGGATGCGAGTGGACTCCAGCGCGCTGGCCGCGAGCACGACGATGCGTGCGCGCACGAAGCGGTCCTGACCAGTGTTCTTGTCGATGTAGTGGACGCCGTTCGCGAGGCCGTTGGCGCCGACGCCAACTTCGCGCGCCATGGCATTCGTGATGAGCGTGAGTCGGCCCGTCGTGATTGCGGGCGCGATGAGCACGTCGGGGCTCGAGAAGTTCGACCTCTGCGTGCAGCCGCGATTGCACTGGCCGCAGTAGTGGCACCCGCTGCGATCGCCCAGCTTCTCGGTGATGATCGAGAGGCGCGACGGAATGCACGTGATGTTGAGCTTGTCGCTGGCCTTCTTCACCATCAGTTCGAAACAGCGCGGCTTCGGCGGCGGCTGGAAGAAGCCGTCCGGATGGTTCCGCAGACCTTCATTCGTGCCAAAGATCCCGATGAACTTGTCGATGCGATCGTAATAGGGTGCGACGTCGTCGTAGGAGATGGGCCAGTCGTCGCCGAGCCCGTCCCGCGTCTTGCCCCTGAAGTCGTCCGGTCCAAAGCGGAGCGAGATGCGGCCCCAGTGGTTGGTGCGGCCGCCAAGCATGCGCGCGCGCCACCAACGGAACTGCGATCCGCTGGCGACGGTGTACGGCTCGCCCTCAATGTCCCATCCGCCGTCGCACGCGTCGAACTCGCCAAAGGGTCGGATCCGCGTAGAGCCTCCGCGACGATTCGTGGCCCACGCGGGCGTCATCATCGCGGAGTTCTTCGACGCGTACCATTCGCCGCCAGCTTCGAGCATCACGACGCGGGCGCCTGCCTGCGTGAGCGCGTACGCCGCCATGCCGCCGCCTGCGCCCGAGCCGACAATACAGACGTCGTACTCACGACCTTGGGTGCGGGGTGCAGGGTTCGGGCTTCCTTGCATCAGTACTCCAACTGGCTGAGGTAGTCGAACGCACTCTTCGCGAACAGCATCGGGTCCGCGGGCTGATCGTGCTCAACGAAGACGTGCTGAACCGCGCGCTGCAGGTTCAGGTCGGTGCGCAGAACCTTCGCGAAGTCGATGCTGCCCTTGCCGAGATCGACCTGCGTGTAGTCAGGCGCCGCGGTCATGTCCTTGATGTGCAGCATCGAGAACCGAGTCGGGTACCGCGCGATCCACGCCGATGGATCTGCGCCGCCTCGCACCGCCCAGCAGACGTCCATCTGAATCGACACGTACGTCGGGTCGGTTCGCGAGAGCAGGATCTCGAACGGCGACGTGCCGTCGATGACGGTGAACTCGGTGTAGTGGTTGTGGTAACCGAGCATGAGCCCGCGCGCGGCCGCGCGCTCGCCGGCGGCGTTGAAGTCGTCAGCGACCTTCTGCCAGGAAGCGACGGTGGCCTGTGCGCCACTCGGCGGCGACGGCACGGTGAGGAACTTCTGTCCGATCTCGAGCGCGTCGTCGAAGGTCTTGTCCCAATTGGCCTTCATCGCGTCGAAGCCGATGTGCGTCGAAGGGGAAGTGAGGCCGTTGGCGTCGAGCATCGCGCGTACGTCCTTCGCGCTGCGTCCGAAGTAGCCCGCGAACTCCACCTTCTTGAATCCGTAGCCGGCGATCTGCGCCAGGGTTCCCGGCATGTCGGCGCGCATCTGGGCGCGCACGGTGTAAAGCTGGATGCCGATGGGGCCGAGCTTGCGCGTCAAGTGGAGGGTCGTCGCGCCGGCAGCGGCCTTTCGGCTACACACCGCGGTGGCGGCTATCGCGCCCATCGCTGCGATAAAATCACGTCGAGTGATCACGCGGCAAGTATGCGCGCGTTCCGCGTGCGGAGAAAGGACCTTCTCAGTGGCCGAATGTCCTTCGCTGCGCTGAGGGTGACAGGTCGAGGCTGGGCGCTCTCGCCTCAGCCGTCCGCGAACTTCACATCAACGGACTTCTTCACGACGCCTGACTCAACGCCGCGCTTGAGAAACAGCCGCACAGCCTCGCGCCCCTTCTGGCCGTAGTCGAGTGTCCAGTTGTTGACGTACATGCCAACGAACGTGTCGGCTTTGGACCGGTCCAGCCCACGGGCGTACTTCATGGAATGATCGAGCGCGGCGGCTCGATGGTTCAATCCATACTCGATACTGTCGTGAAGGTGGCGCGAAATACGGTCGATAAGTGGCTTTCCAAGGTCAGTTCTGATGACATTTCCACCCAAGGGGAGGGGCAATCCCGTCTCCTTGAACCACCATTCGCCCATGTCAGCCACCAACTGCAGCCCGCGCTCGCCGAAGGTGAGCTGACCCTCGTGAATCAGCAGGCCGAACTCCTGCTCACCGCTGGCGACCACATCCTCGATCTGGTCGAACGGTGTTACGACCGGCACAAAGTCTGGCTCGAACAACTTCAGCGCCAGGTACGCACTCGTCATCATGCCGGGGATCGCGACCTTCTTGCCCTTGACCGAGGACTTGGCGGAACCCTTCGTGACAAGGCGTGGTCCGTAGTTGTCGCCCATCGACGCGCCATGCGGCAGCAGCGTGTACCTGTCCGCGAGGTACGCGTAGGCGTGGATTGAAACGGCCGTGACTTCGAGCTCGGCGCGCATAGCGCGCTGGTTCAGCGTCTCGATGTCCTGAAGCACGTGCTCGTAGCGCAAATCGCCGGTGTCGATCTTGCCCTCGGCGAGCGCATAGAACATGAACGCGTCGTCGGAGTCCGGACTGTGCGCGACCTGGATTGTGCGCGTCACTTGCCGCCCTTCGATCGCCACTCAGCCAGCGCCTGGTCGATGTCGCTCTGGTGCAGCAGATACTCGGGGAGCTGGCGGGCACGCTCGGCCGGTTCGGCGGATGCGAGCCGTTTCAGGAATGCGTCGGACGCCTTGGCATCACCCTTGAGCCGTGCCGCGCGCGAGGCGAGCAGCAGACCGAGGAGGTGCTTTGGCTGGACCTTGAGAATCGTGTCAGCCTGAGCGGCGGCGAGTTTGGCGTCGCCCCCAACCTCAGCGAGGCGGCCCACGTCGTAGCGCTGATCAGCGTTGAGTGGGCCGAGTTCGTTGTAGGCCTGAAGCGCCATCGGGAGGAAGAAGCGCACCGAGTCCACTCGGCCGCGTTCGGCGGCGCCCATGATGCGGTCGTACAAGCGTTCGGCACGCTCGGACGGTGTCATTCGGCTGATGTCGGGCGCGCGTCCCTGTCCGGCGGCCAGCGGTGGTGTGGGTGGCGCGTCCTCAGTCGGGCGGCTGCGTCCGTAGCGCTGGCCAGCGACCAGCGCGATGAGCGCCAGTAGCGCGATTGCGGCGACTGACCAAGGCAGCGCGTTCGTGGCGCCCGACGCGCGCACCCCCAGGGCGCCAGCCGGCGTACCGCAGCGGTGGCAGAATTTGGCGCCGGGCGTGAGCGGCGCCCGGCAGGATGAGCACGCGGCGCCCTGAAGGGGCGCGGCGCAGTTGGCGCAGAAATTTCCGGTTCCTTCCGTCCCGCAACTCGGACAAATCATGCTGCCAAAGCTAGTGACTGGTGACTGGTGACTGGAGCGACAACGACCATTCACCAGTCACTAGTCACTAGTCACCAGTCACCGTGTATGGGAGATTTCCCCCCGTGACTTCCCGCTCAATTACGCCCGACGTCCGGGGCGCTACCGCCAAAGACGTTCTCGATCTCGCCCGCAAGCACAACGTGCGGTCGATGCGGCTGCAATTCACCGACATCCTGGGCGTCAACAAGAACGTCGAGATTCCCGCATCGCAATTCGCCAAGGCATTGGCCGGCGACATCATGTTCGATGGCTCGTCGATCGAAGGGTTCGTGCGCATCGAGGAGTCGGACATGCTGCTCGCGCCCGACTTCTCGACGTTCCGGATCTTCCCGTGGGGCGACTCCGAGGCGCGGGTGGCGCGGTTGATCTGCGACATCAACATGCCCGACGGCACGCCGTTCGCCGGCGATCCGCGCGGGGTGCTCAAACGCGTCATCGGCAAGGCGAAAGGAATGGGTTACACGATGAACGCCGGCATGGAAGCGGAATTCTTCCTGTTCGTGCCGAATCCGGAGGGCGGCCTGAGCACCGACACGCACGACGTAGGCAGTTATTTCGATCTCGCGCCAGCGGACCGAGGCGAGGAGGCCCGACGCGCGATGGTGGACGTGCTTGAACAGATGGGGTTCGAGGTGGAGGCGTCGCACCACGAGGTCGCGCATGCGCAGCACGAGATCGACTTCCGCTATGCCGACGCGATGACGACGGCGGACAATCTGGCCACGTTCCGGTTTGTGGTGAAGCACGTCGCGCACGAGTTTGGACTCATCGCCTCGTTCATGCCCAAGCCGATCTTCGGGCAGAACGGCAGCGGCATGCATACGCACCAATCGCTGTTTCGCGGAAAAGAGAATGCGTTCTTCGACAAGAAGGCCGAGTGGCAGTTGTCGAAGACCGCGCTGCACTACCTGGGTGGACTGCTGCGGCACGCGCGCGGCATGTGCGCGATCACGAACCCGCTCGTGAACTCCTACAAGCGGCTGGTGCCCGGGTTCGAGGCGCCGGTGAACGTGGCGTGGTCGATGCGCAATCGCTCACCGCTGGTGCGTGTACCGGAGCGGCGCGGGGCGGGGACGCGATTGGAATTGCGCATGCCGGATCCGGCAGCGAATCCGTATCTCGCCCTGGCGGTGATGTTGGCTGCGGGACTCGATGGCGTCGCGACGAAGGCGGACCACCGCGAGCCGGTGAACGAAAACATCTGGGAAATGAGTCATCGTGAGCGGCGACGTCTGCGCATCGATGACCTGCCGCACGACTTGAACGAGGCGCTGGACGAACTCGAGCGCGACGAACTCATCACCACAGCCCTTGGCGAGCACGTGACACGCCATTTCGTGGAGGCGAAGCGGCAGGAATGGCGCGCTTACATCACGCAGGTCACGAACTGGGAGCTGGAGAACTATCTCCTGAAGTACTGACCCGGCTGTACCCTGCGGCGTGGTGAGGCGCGGAGGGCGGCGCCGGCCGGCGCAACGGCGCCGGAGGGGGCCGCAAAGTACGCCACCTTGACGAGGTCGCCCGTCGTCGGGACTCCGCCGAAGAGCACGCGGCCAGGCCCGGAGTATGCCTCGGCTTGATATTCCAGCTTCGTGCTCGACGGGAGCCACGCGTTGTTGAGGCCGGCCACCGGACCGAACACCGGGATCGCGATGCTCCAAGTGGCGGCCGGCGTCGCCCCCAAATAGCCCGCCGTCGCTACTACATAGACGAGCCGGTCCGCGGCCAAGCCGCCGGCCTGATAGAACAGGAAACGGGCCGCTGTCGGGTACTCGGGTTGCACCGGCAGCAGGCCGCGAAGGCGCACATACGGGGCGGTCGAGATCGTTTCGATGGCAGGAGTCGCCATGACCGGTCCGAGTGTTTCGGTCCGATCCGAAAGGGCTCCGAGGTACGCGATGTTGTAGCGGCCGCTCAGGAACCCTGACTGAAATGTCTCGACAAACAGCTCATGCATGTCGCCGGCAGTGAACCTCGCAGCTGGCATCGAGTACAGTGTGTTGACGGGCGTCGTGGGTTGGAATGTGTGGAGGACCCCGTAGGTGTTCGTGTTCGTCCAGAACGTGTTGCCGACGCTCATGAAGTCGCCGCTGGCAACGTTGGCGACCGTGAGCTGTGTCGAGGTGGGCACAATTCCCTGACCCGAAAAATCCAGCGTTCCCAGGGATGACCCGGCCGCGGGGTTCAATGCGCGCTGGAGCACGAACACATCGGGTGTGACTTGAAGATTGTTCTGGGTGGCGGTGATCACGCCTTTCGTCGCGACGAGATCAAGAACGCGATCGGCAACGGCGCTGAGACCGAAGTTCGGATTCGCTGCGGTGGCGGTCGTCGTTCTTGCACCAAGCGAGATCCGCGTAGATTGCCCCGTCGTCGCCCCGGATACGGAACCATTCACGGAGCGCGAGCCGGCGCAGTCGCGGCCGTCCTGCGCGCCGAGCTCCGGTAGGGTGGCGTACAGTACGGTCATGATGGATTCGTTCACCGCACCCGTGGCCACGTTGACGTACGCGACGATTGGCGCGGCAGTCGCTTGGAAGGTGAAGACGCCGTTGGCCGGCGTTGTCACTACTTGCCAGAGATAGCCCTCGTTCTTGTACGCGAACCATTGGGGAACCGTGCAGAATAGCATCGACACGGATGCCGTGGCCGCCGGCGCGACGACGACGAGCGTGACCTGCGTTGTCTGCAGCGTCGACCCCGCGGCAGCTCCGGAAATCGTGATCAGATAAGAGCCGGTCGCGACTAAGGCGCCCACGGTGAGTGAGATCGAGGTCGCCGGGCTGGCAGCTGGAGCGGACCCGATTGCCACGCCCACGCCATCCGGCATTCCGCTTGCCGTGAGTGTGACGCTCGCAGAGTGGCCGTCAACGCGATTCACAAGGAGGGTTCCGACGGCGCCGCCGCCCTGCGCAGCCGACGCGGGAAACCCGACTGATGACAGGTTGAAAGAACCGACAGCCGGGGCGACGCCTTCGCCGTCACACGAAATCAGAGCCATCGCGGACGCGAGCGCGATGGCGCGGGCGATACCAAACCGAGGCATGCGGGCACTCCTGCACAAAAAAGGAAACTCGGCGAAACGCCCAAGGCGCCTCGCCGAGCCTGGCAGCACCTGAACTGCCGATACTCTACCTAATTGTATACAATACCGCCAGAGGCCCCGATCACACGGGAAACAGCATTTCGCGGTACTTCGGGAGCGGCCACATGTCGTCGTCCACCACGCCTTCCAGTGCGTCGCTCGCGGCGCGGACGCCAGCCATCGCGTTCGCCACCGGACCTGTGAGCAACTCGGCCAGCGCCGCGGGATCTTCGTGCATGTGCTCGGCTTTGGCGGTGAGCTTCTCGAGCGCCGCGCGCTGCGTCTGAAGGGTCTTGATGAGCTTGCCGACAGCGTTGGCCGCTTCGATCTGCGGGACGCCCTTGATGCCGGCCTGACGTGCCTTGGCGGCGGAGTCGAGCAGCGACGCCGAGTATGCGAACGCCGCCGGGAGCACCAGCGTGTCCACCATCTCGCGCAGGGTGTAGAGCTCGATCTGCATGTCCTTGATGTAGCGCTCGAGGCGGACGTGGTAGCGCGAATCGAGTTCGGGATCCGACAGGATTCCAAGGCCCACCAGGCACTTCTTCGCCGGCTTGGTGACGAGTTGGGCCAGCGCCTCGGGCGTGCGGCGCAGGTTGAGCAGGCCGCGCTTTGCCGCCTCCTTCACCCATGCGTCCGAGTAGTTGTTGCCCTCGAAGCGGACGGGGCTCGTCTCCTTGAACACCTTCTTCACGACTTTGAATACGGCGTCGTCCTTCTTGGGCGTCTTCCTGAGTTCTTCGCGCAGCAACTCGGTGACTTCACCCACGGCTTCCGCGACGGCGGCGTTGAGCAACACGATGGGGAACGCAATGGACTGCGAGGAACCCACGGCGCGAAACTCGAACTTGTTGCCCGTGAACGCGAACGGCGATGTACGGTTGCGGTCTGTGGTGTCGCGCTTGATCTCGGGCAGGCGGGCGACGCCGAGCTTCATCATGGCTTCTTCAGCGCTGACGCCGCCTTTATCGCCAATGAGCGATTCGATCATCTTCGTGAGCATCTCGCCCATGAAGACCGAGATGATCGCCGGCGGCGCTTCGTTGGCGCCGAGGCGGTGCTCGTTGCCCGACGTGCCGATGCCGGCGCGCAGCAGGCCCGCGTGCTTGTGCACGCCCTTGAGTACCGCGGCGAGGAACAGCAGGAACCGCAGGTTCTGGTGCGGCGTGCGGCCCGGCTTGAGGAGGTTCACTCCGTCGAGTTCGTGATCGTCGGCCGCGATGGACATGGACCAGTTGCAGTGCTTTCCTGAGCCGTTGATGCCGGCGAACGGCTTCTCGTGCAGCAGCGCCTGGAGGTCATGGCGCAGCGCGACGCGGCGCAGCGTGGACATGACAAGCTGGTTGTGGTCGACGGCGACGTCCGTCTCTTCGTAGCGCGGCGCCATTTCGAACTGGCTGGGCGCGACTTCGTTGTGTCGGGTGACGATCGGAACGCCGAGCTTGTACAGCTCGGTCTCGACTTCGGCGATGCACGCCTGAATGCGCTCGGGGATGCCACCGAAGTAGTGGTCTTCCAGCTGCTGGCCACGTGGGGGCGGCGCGCCAATGAGTGTGCGGCCCGACATGACAAGGTCCGGGCGCATGGCGAAGTGCGCGCGGTCGATGAGGAAGTATTCCTGCTCCGGTCCGAGCGACGTGCCTACGCGCAGGACACCCTTGTCGCCGATGAGCTCCAGGAGTTCGATGGCCTTGGCGCTCAGCGCGTCCGTGCTGCGGAGGAGCGGAGTGATTTCGTCGAGCGCTTCACCGTTGTAGCCGACGAACACGGACGGAATGCACAGCGTTTTGATGCCGCCCCACTCGGCGATGAACACCGGGCTGGCCGGGTTCCACGCGGTGTAGCCGCGCGCTTCCCACGTGGCGCGCAGTCCGCCGCTCGGGAAGCTCGACGCATCGGGCTCGCTCTGCACCAGCTGCGACGCCGAGAACGACTCCATCGGCTGGCCGTCGTCGAACGAGAGGAACGCGTCGTGCTTTTCGGCGGTGAGGCCGGTCTGCGGCTGGAACCAGTGCGTGAAGTGCGTGGCGCCGCGGCCCACCGCCCACTCCTTGATGACCTGCGAGACGCGCCCTGCGATCTCGAGATCCAGCTTTTTCCCCTGCCGCACCGCCAACACCAGCTTCTCGAACACCTCGCGCGGCAACTTGTCGCGCATTTGCCGGACACCAAGCGTGTTGATGCCGAAGTAGTCGGAGATCTTCGCTGGAACGCCGTTCTGCATGATGGCGGGAATGGTTTTCGGTGTGCGACTCGCGAGATCTCGCGTGACGGCCTTGCGGGCTGGGGCGGATTTCGGGGGCATTGGCTGGGCGGGCCTCGGTGTTTGCGGTGGCATCAAAATCGTGCAAAAACTGCACAATTCGATGGTCAAAGATGCACAATCCGGGCCAAAAACTCAACTTTGCGCTGCGAATACTGCTCGAATCACAGGCCTACTCCTTCAGGCGCACCTCCAGGACCGCGGTCATGCTTGGGTGGGCCGCGCAGTGGTAGGCGTACAGGCCCGGGGCCGGGGCCACCAGGGCAAAGCGGCCGCCCTGGACCAGCTCGGGCGACGCCCAGGTGCCGTTGTCCGAGGTACTGGTGTGGGCAAATGCGTCGCTATTGACCCACACGACGCTGTCGCGCGCGACGACGAGAATCCGGGCCGGCGCGAACTGGAACGCCTCGATACGCACGACGACCGGCCCGTGCCCGGCGACGGCAGGAGGCGTGTGCTTGGCGCAGCCGAGCGTCGTGACCGCAATGACGACACCCAGTGCGCGCGGGGTCATCTCTTGGAGCGCACGTTGGCGCGCACTTGCTCTGCGTGCGCGAGGTGCGCGGCGACCGCCGGGCGCACGTCCGTGAGGAGCTTCTTCAACTCGGCATTACGCGACGCGGGAACCAGCACACTGTCGATCGTCGCCAGGAACTTGATGTGGTAGGCGACCTCATTCTCGATGTACGTCGAGTCGAAGGTGTACCCCATCAGCTCGCGCATCTCGTCGCGGCGATTGGCGGACTCATCGCGAAAATCGAGGCTGGCCTGGTTGTCTTCCGGTGCGACTTCGAGCTTGTTGAGCAATGCGTTCACCGAGCTGTTCACGCCCGTATGGTCGGTGAGCATGCGTTGGGCGAAGGCCTTCACGTCCGGGCGCTCGGCGCGCGTTCCCTCGTTCTCCCGCGTGACCGTCAGCGCGACGCGTGCATAGCTGATGTCGGTGTTGTTGGCCGCGAGGACCATCGCGGCGATGCGTGCGTCATTGAGGCCGGACCGCTGCTCCCGTGCGCTGAGCGACTTCGGGGCGGCCTTCGTGGCCGCTGCCTTTGTCCCTCCGCCTGCGGAGGCCGCCTTTGTCGCGGTCTTGGTCGCCGGCTTGGTCCCGCTTGGATCGACGGGCCGGAAGAGCTTGCAGCTCGACGCGACCGCGACAGGCAGCAACAATACGACGGTCGACAACACAAGGCGACGCGATTGCATCTCGGTGCTCCGGCGAGGATGAGTGATTCTTGGGGCGAGTACGCCGCCGCGCAAGCGATGCGAGGGGCGATTTCCTTGAGAAAGGTATGGTGGCAGAATAACTTGCGAGTTCGATGGCGCGGTAGCCAAGTGGTAAGGCAGGAGTCTGCAAAACTCCCATTCGGCGGTTCGATCCCGCCCCGCGCCTCTCCCCCGGTCAGCGCTATAGCGCTTTCGTCGTCCCGGAGTTCTCGCCGCCTTTGCGCGGCGAGTGCTATGTCCCAAGAATCGGCGGTGACTGGGTTTGCCCCGGCGGAAATGGTCGGTTGCAGAACCTCTTTGCCGAGGTACAGGTTTGTGCCATGGACCGACGCCAATTCACCGGGCATCTCGCCGTCGCGTTTGCCGGGGCCGCGGTTTCGGCGCGCGCCCCGTTCATCAGACGCTGGCGTCCGCTGGCCGAGCTCGACGCTGCGAGGCTGAATGGCAACCTCAAGGCGCTGTCGGCGTTCGGTGCCAACCCGCAGGGCGGCGTCTCGCGAGTGGCGTACAGCGAGTTCGATCGGACCGGGCGCGCGTATGTGATGGGCCTGATGCGTGATGCCGGGATGGATGTGAGCGTGGACTTTGCCGGCAATATCTGGGGCCGCCGCGCAGGCACGATCGCATCGCTCAAGCCGATCATGTTCGGGTCGCACATCGACAGCGTGCCGGACGGCGGCAACTATGACGGCACCGTCGGCTCCCTCTCAGCCATCGAAGTGGCGCGGGCGCTCAAAGAGCAGAACATCCGAACACGGCACCCGATCGAGGTCGTGATATGGGCGAATGAGGAAGGCGGACTCTACGGGAGCAAGTGCGTCAGCGGCCAACTCAAGTCCGAGGAACTCAACAAGACGTCGTGGAGCGGCAAGACGATCGCCGAAGGCATGACGTTCCTTGGCGGAACGCCGTCGCGCTTCTCGGAACTCACGCGCCAGCGCGGTGACATCGCCACGTACATCGAGTTGCATATCGAGCAGGGCGGCACGCTCGACCGCGATCAACTCCAAGTTGGCGTCGTTGAAGGCATCGTCGGCATTCGTCGCTGGGAAGTGACGGTGACCGGCATGCAGAACCACGCGGGCACGACTCCAATGGACCAACGCCGCGACGCGATGCTCGGCGCCGCGCGCTTCGTAGAAATGGCGAATCGGGTCGCACGCTCGATACCGGGACGTCACGTGGCAACCGTAGGCCGACTCGAGGCGTTCCCGGGCGCGCCGAACGTGATTCCGGGCCGGGTGGTGTGCACGCTGGAATTGCGCGACTTGGACGATGCGAAAACCATGCGCGTGTTCAACGCGATTGCGGCCGAAGCGAAGAGCGTTGGCGAATCGAACGGCACGACGATCGCGCTGCGGTCCACACACGAAGACGTTCCCGCGCTGAGTGATCCCGAGATCCGCGAGCTGATTGACGCCTCGGCCAAAACGCTCAAGCTCACGACGCGTGCCATGCCCAGCGGCGCGGGACACGACGCGCAGGCAATGGCGCAGATCGGCCCGATGGGGATGATCTTCATTCCCAGCATTGGCGGCATCAGTCACTCCCCGAAGGAATTCTCTACTCCCCTCGACATTGAACGCGGCGCGCGCGTCCTCATGGGCGCGGTGCTGGCGGCGGACAAACGCGCATGAAGATCATCCGCTCGGCGCTCCTGTGGGCGTCGCAGAGCCCGCGCATGGAAAGATTGGTGCGGTCGAGTCGTGCCATGAAGCCGGTCGTGTCGAAGTTCATGCCCGGCGAGACGCTCGAGGAGACGATGGCCGCGGTACGAAGGCTCAAGGCCGACGACACGCCGGTGCTCGTGACGTACCTCGGTGAGAACGTGAATACCGATGCGTTGGCGGACCAGACCGTCGCGGAGTACGAGCGGCTCTTTGTTGCGCTCAAGGAGTCGGGGGCCGACGCGCACGTGTCCATCAAGCTCACGCAGTTCGGCTGGGATGTGGACCAGGGACGAGCACTCGAACGCGTGCGCGGGATGGTAAAGCTGGCGGCGGCGAACAAGACGATGCTCGCGATCGACATGGAGTACAGCAGCTACGTCGACTCTACCGTCACCGCGTATGAAAAGCTCGCGAGGGAGTCGGACAACGTGGCGCTGTGCGTGCAGGCGTACTTGCACCGAACGCAGGACGACTTGCAGCGACTCCTGAAGGTCAGGCCGTATCTCCGCCTCGTGAAGGGTGCGTATCGGGAGTCTCCGACAGTGGCCCTCGGTAGCCGCAAGGAAGTAGATCCCAAGTACCGTCTGCTGGCGCGTGAGCTGCTCGGAGCCATGGGGCAAGGTGCCCGCATCGTGTTCGGTACGCACGACATGCACCTTGTTGCGCAGATCCGTCAGGATGCGCGCGTGCTGGGCGTCCCCGAGACCGGATTCGAGGTCCAGATGCTCTACGGCATCCAGGAGGCCGGCCGGCGGCAACTCGCGTCAGAGGGGATTCGGACGCGCGTGCTGATCAGCTACGGGAAGGCGTGGTATCCGTGGTTCATGCGACGGCTCGCGGAAAAACCGTCGAACCTGTTCATGATCGCGCGGAACATTCTTGCCTGAACTGCAGGAAATCTGACTACGAACCGGATCGGGAGCTCGTTTACGAGGCGCGGGCGCGTTTCACGATCCTTTCATAGATGCGCGCGACGAACGGAGTGATCGCGACCGTGGCGACGATTCGTAGCGGCTGTGTGATCTTGGCGGCGAGATAGGCCGCCGTCCACGTACCGACGTTGCCTGACGTGCTGGTCGTGCGCCAGCCGGATCGGATGGCAAACCAGAAGCCGGCGATGACAACCGCGAATATCACGTAGTGGATGACGAGCGCGATGACGCCGTACTCCACAAGAATATTGCGGAACTTTTCGAGGGACTTCCTGAAAGCGTCGCGCACGATAGAAAGCTAAGACGTGAAAAAGGGTCGAGGCGTTTCATCGCCCCGGCCCTTTCGTGGTCAGCGCTGCACTGGAAAAACTAGACGACGCCGGCCACGCCGACGGCTACTTTGCGCGCGTTGGCGCGCTGGCTCGGAGCACGTCGTGGGGCCGGGTGGCCGGGCTGCGCATGGGTCGGGGTGACGCGCTCCACCAGACATCACCCCGTCCCGCGCGGAGCGCGTCATCGTGCGGCTGACGACGCGCTCGTTCTGGTCGCGCGGCGGGACGGGTAGTGAGGAGAGCGCCGTGCTTCACCGCGTTGGCGACGTGGACCGCCTCGCGCTCGAAATGGCGGCCAATGAGGACGCCGAACGCGTCGCGCTCGAGGGTGAACTCTATGAACTGCGCGACGCGTGGCGTGAGGCGGAAGAAGTCGCCGCCATCGCGGACCGACTCCCCGACTGAAGCGCTAGCGAATCTCCGTCATCTCGGCGAGAAACTTCCGGACACGCTCGTCCGATGACTTGCCCAGATGGCTGATGGCTTTCCGCCGCATCGACGTGCTTTCATCCCGGCGAGCGATGTCCATGAGCTTGTCGACCGACGCCTTCTCGCCGCTCTCGGCGAGCGCTGACATCACGGCGTCCTTGATCTGCGTGTCCGTCGTCTCGTCGTAGAACTTCACGATCTCCGCCACGGATGTACCGCCGCGGAACGCATGCTGAATCGCGCGGCGTCGGGTCGCGACGGGCAAGTTGGCGTCGCGCGCCTGGGACATCATCCAGCGCACGTTTTCGGTGCCGCCGAACTGCGCAATGGCGCTGATCGCAGCTTCGCGCGACCGGTCTCCTGGCAGCTTGGCGTATGTGTCGCGAATCAGCTTCATGTCGTCGCCCGTGGCGTACTCGCCTCCCAGCGTGCGAACGGCGGACGCAAGGACCTCATCCGGCGCGCTCGAAGCGCGGACGACTTCACGCAAGTATGTGCGGGCGCGCGGATCGCCCGAGGAATTCACCGCGGACACCGCCTCGCGCGCCAGCCAGCCGCGCTGCGTGTCACGCGCCAACTGAATCAGGGCACTGGTGCCGGCACCGTGCTCGAGGCGCGCCAACGTGCGCAGCGCCTGTTGGCGAACACTTTGGTTGTCGTCCTCATCGCGCGCGATGGCAACGAGTGCCTCGGCAATCGACTGCACGTTGCGCTCGGTGGTGTTCATCGGCCGTGCGAGCCACGAGATAGCGCTGGTTCGCGTCTGCCGCGCGGCATTCTGGTTTCTGGCGATGGCCATCAGACGGCCACTGACGTCAACGCTGTCGGCGAGAAGCGCCGGCATGATCGCGTCGCGGCTGACACGTCCTTCCGACCGTTCGGCGAGACCCAGCAGGTACTCGGCAGCGTCGCGTGCCCGGACCTTGCCCAGGTCTGTGACACCGGCCGGCGTCTCTGCGACCGGACCGGCGTACGCCGTGATACTCACAACCTCACGGCCGGCGCGGTCGAGTAAAACGCGCACCAGTCCCGCTGCGCAGGGCATGCGATCGGTGTCGCCGCCCCACGAGCCGTACCACTCGCTGTTGCCGACGCGAATGAATGAGCGGCCATCGCCGCAGACCTCGGGACGTCCGGCGTACGTGAACTGCACACGTGCCTGGCTGGCGTTCGCGACGCGGTCGGAGAGCGTCTGGGCAGACGCATGCTGCGGAATTGCGGCGACCACGATGGTCGCCGCGATGCACACGGAATGTTTCATGGGAGCAAGTCCTTCAGGGCCTGGAGCGCCTTGGGATTGTTGCTGCGGGACAGAATCTGGATCGCGTAACTCCGAATGTTCGGGTCGGTGTCCTTCTTCGCGACCTCGACCAGTTTGTCCACGGCCTCAGGTTCCTTGCGCTCGCTCAGGGCGCGGAGAATCTGTTGGCGCATCGAGCGCGAGTCGGCGATCTCGTACAGCCTGCCGATCTCGGCGAAGCTGACGGTTGTCATCCGGCCGAGGCGCTCGATTGCCTGCGAGCGGAGCGAGGGCATTTCGTTTTCGTTCTTTGCGATCCCGAGCAGCCACGCCTCGTTCTCGGGGGCCTCGACTCGGCTAACGGCGGACAGCACGGCCTGTTTGAGGCGCTGAGTCTCCATCTTGGCGTACAGCGAACGCAAGTACGCCTTGTCCTCGGTGGTCATGACGCGGTTCTCGCGTTCGCGGGCCAGCGAACTGATGGCTTCAGCACGAACGTTCTCCTGCACGTCGGAGCGCTCGATGATCGCGCGAATGGCCCGGCGGGCCCGCTCGGTATCGATCGAGCCGAGCGCCGAGACCGCGGAGCGCTGCGTCTGCAGGTCGTTGGAAGTCCTGAGCAAGTCCTCGAGCATCGGTACAGCCTGGTCGCCTGCCGTGCGGGACAGCCATGACATCGCCTCACGGCGGATATCCGGCGCGCTGTCGTTCTTGGCCACCTCGAGCATGATCGGCACGGACTCGGCACTCGGAATGCGACCGAGGATGTACAGCGCGCGACGGCGAAGCTCCACCGTGCACTCGTCGCGGCGAGCCAAGACCTTCTTCACCGTGGGCAAGGCGCCCGCGGGATCCATCTGACCGAGCGCGTTGAGCGCCTCTGCGCGAACGCTCACTTCTTCGCGGTCGCAGGTGCCGGCAGGGGACTCCCGCTGTTCAGCCTGAAGAGCCCGGGCCGCCGCGGCATCGCCGCGCGCCGCGAGCGCCGCGAGGATCCGGGCGCGCAGACCGCGGATATCGACGCGGTCTTCGTTCTGACGCAAGGCGGCCAGCTTCGGATCCTCGAGCAGCTTCTGCGCTTGTTTCAGGTCCTCGGTGGTGCCGGCGCGGTAGCGGGCGAACGCTTCCCAGTACTGGCTGTCGAGTGCGTACTGTGACTGCGGATACTTCCTGCCTACCTCATTGAACGCAGTGGCGGCACGGCGGTACTCGCCGCGATTGAGCGTTTCACGCGCTACGCGATAGAGCGAGTCGGCCGGATCGGTCTTGGCCCATCCCTGTCGGGGTGTGGCGTTGCTGAAGCGATCCTCACTGAACGTGGCCTTCGCGTTAAGGGAGCGCTGCATCTCCGCTTGTGCGCGGACGAGTCCGCGTTGCATCTGCGCTTGGTCACGTTCCATGTCGCGCTGCGCATTCTCGATCTCGCGTCGCGTCTCGCGCTGCGCCATTTCCAGCTCGCGAATCGCTTCCCGCTGCTGGTAGTCGAGTTCCGGCTCCGGGTTCACGTAGACCTTCGGTGCGGCCGCGCGAACCGGCGGCAGCGGTGGGCGAGCTGCCCGGGCAGGCGTGGGCGGTTTGGGCGGCGTGGGTGGTTCTTGCGTCAGCGCCATCGAGGGTGCGATCGCGGCGACCAGCAAATAGTTCACGAGCGTGTGCATCGCTCCTCTCCTTTAGTCGTTATCGCTTGCAGAAATGTCCGCGACTACGGTGCGCAGTCGTGGTAGTACGTCCCCTTGGTCCACGGCTTGGCGAATCAACTCCAGCTCGGAGCGCCCTTGAGTGCCGGACGACGGCAGTCTGACGACCTGGGCAAGCACGAGCTCGAGATCCTCGAGCAGGTTGCGGATGCGGCCATCGTTTGCCACCGGGGAGTCAAGCAACAAACGCGTGGTGAGCAGCAGATCATGAGCCCGACGCGTGAGACGGGCGTCGGCGCGGCCGTCGCGCGCCTCGGCCGGCAACGCGACGAGCAACGCGGCGGCCTGGCCGAAATACCGCGACGAGGTCGAGCTGTACGGCTCCGCCAAACTCAGCGTGTCTTGCGTCATGCGTCGTGAGACAGACGGGCTGTCGAAAGCGTTCGAGGGGCCCGCGGTGAAGCGTCCGATCGCGATGCCGATGAGTAGCGTGGCGGCGATCTGCATGACCGCGCGCGGCGCGAACCAGCGGCGCGTCAGCTCGCGAACGGTGGAGCCTCGATCGGTGACTCGCCCGCCAATGTCGGAGCGGAACGACTGGGACTCGATCGCCGTCCACATGGCGTCAAGATCCGCCGCCTTGAGTTCCGGCGGCCGGTTATAGTCGCGCGCGGCGTCGCGTACCGCCGGCGGCAACTCGGGTGTGTGTTCGTCGTGTTGGGTCATGAAGTCCATTCCTTGGCAAATGGCGCCAGCTTTTCGCGGAGTTGTGCGCGCGCTACAGACAGGCGGCTTTTAGATGTTCCTTCCGCGACACCGAGGACGTTCGCGATCTCCTCGTGGGTGTAGCCCTCTAGGTCGTGCATGACGAGCGTGGTGCGGTAGATCTCGGGCAGGTCGTCGATCGCTCGTTGCAGCGATTCTTTCAGGTCGATGTCAGCCTCGCGATGCGGCGCCGAAATCGTGAGCGCTTCATCGAGGTCGGTCTCCCGGGCCCGGAAGCGTTTCACTTTTCGCATTCCGTTGGAGACGACACTGAGTGTCACTCGATGCATCCACGTCGAAAGCGCCGATTCGCCGCGAAACCGGTGCAACTGCGCAAATGCCCGAACAAACGTCTCCTGTGTCATCTCCTGCGCGAGGTCTTCATCGCCCGTGAGGCGAAAGGCAAGCCGGAAGACCCTGGGCGCCTGCGCGTCGTACAACTCGCGGGCGGCCAGTCGATCGCCGGCGACCGTCCGGGCGATGAGCTCGGGTTCGCTGTTCACGTGCTGCGGAGCCTTAAAGGCAACTGCAAATCTGGTCACGGTTCACTTGCTCGAAACGAATAGACACAACGCTCCGAGAAACCGTTCGGTGGGAGGACCATGGGTACCGCGTATATATGGTAGTCGCCGGGGTGGTTGGCGATCATGTCTGAAAGCGTAACCGACGAATTTGATTGAGCTTACATTGGGTCCGGTATTCCTTCCGCCATTCCCTTCCTCTTGTGCGACTCCTTAACAACCTGACGTTCCGTGTCCTGGTCGCGATAGCGCTCGGTGTGGTGCTGGGCGTTTGGAGTCCGGACACCGCGAAGGCGATGCGGCCCCTGGGCGACACGTTCATCGCGCTGGTGAAGATGGTGATCGCGCCGATCATCTTCCTCACGATCACGCTGGGCATCGCCAACATGAACGACCTGAAGAAGGTCGGGAAAGTCGGCCTCAAGGCGTTCATCTACTTCGAGATTGTCACAACGTTCGCGCTGGCCATCGGCCTCGTGGTCGTGAACGTGACCAAGCCTGGCGCCGGGCTCGATGTGTCTTCGATGGCGCGTGGTGACGTGTCCTCCTACGCCGCCCAGGGCACGTCGATGAAGTTCGTCGACTTCCTCACGCACATCGTGCCGTCGAGTCCGGTCGACGCGTTCGCCAAGGGCGACATCCTCCAGATCGTGTTCTTCTCGATCCTCTTTGGCGTGGCGCTGGTGTCACTGGGCGAGCGTGGGCACCGCATCACCGAGCTGTTTGACGCCATCCAGCATGTGTTCTTCAAGATCACGTCCATCATCATGGTTGTGGCGCCGATCGGCGCGTTTGGCGCGATGGCGTTCACAGTCGGCAACTTCGGCCTCAAGGCGCTGTTGCCACTGGGCCGCCTGATGCTCGACGTGTACGTGACGATGTTCCTGTTCGTCTTCGTCGTGCTGAACCTGATTTGTCGGCACTACGGGTTCAGCCTCTGGAAGTTCCTCAAGTACATCAAGGACGAGATCATTCTCGTGCTTGGCACGTCGTCGTCGGAGCCGGCACTGCCGAGGATGCTGTCCAAGTTGGAGTCGTACGGTTGCTCGCGACCGGTGGTGGGCCTCGTGATTCCAGCCGGCTACTCGTTCAATCTGGACGGCACGTCCATCTATCTCTCGATGGCGTCGATCTTCATCGCCCAAGCGTTCGGCATCGACCTGAGCATCTACGAGCAGCTATCGCTGCTGGCGGTTCTGATGCTGACGTCGAAGGGTGCAGCAGGTGTCACCGGGTCGGGCTTCATCGTGCTGGCGAGCACACTGGCTGCGACGCGCACCGTCCCCGTTGAAGGGCTGGCGATTGTGCTGGGTGTGGATCGCTTCATGAGCGAAGCGCGCGCCATCGTGAACCTGATCGGCAACGGCGTCGCGACGCTTGTCATTTCGCGCACCGAGAACGCGTTCGATGACGAGAAAAGGCGGCAGGCGGATCTCGGACACCCGGCGACGGCGCTGCCGTGACGATCCCCGGCGTCGGGCTCGCGCGGCGACTCGGCGCCTTCGACGCCACGATGATTGTGATGGGCGGCATCATCGGCGCGGGCATCTTCCGCAACCCCGCCGTGGTGGCGCAGCACGTCAGCACGCCGGGGCTGATGCTCGGCGCGTGGGCGGTGGGAGGTCTCATCGCACTCACAGGCGCGTTCGTCTATGCCGAGCTGGCCCAGCGACGCCCCGAGGTGGGCGGGCAGTACGCATACATCCGCGACGCCTTTCATCCAATGGTCGCGTTCCTGTACGGTTGGGGCCTGCTGCTGGTGACGCAGACCGGCGGCATGGCGGCGGTCGCGATGACATTCGCCGACTATCTGCGCGAGCTCACGGGCATTGGCCTCGGTCGCGAGTGGGTCGCGGTCGCCACGCTCCTGCTGCTCACCGTCGTCAACTGCTTTGGCGTGCGCTCCGGCAGCAATGTGCAGAGCGCGCTGATGGTCATGAAGATCGCGGCGATTCTGGCGCTCGTCGTACTTGGGTGGCGCGCAATTGGCGGCGGCCAGGATGCAGTGGCAGCGCCGGCCGAGAACACCACGTCCGGCTTCATGCGCGCGATGGTGCCGGTGTTGTTCGCGTTCGGCGGTTGGCAGACCGCGAGCTTCGTCTCTGGAGAGATGAAGAACCCCGAGCGTGACTTGTCGCGCGGAATGCTGATGGGCGTTCTTGGCGTCGTCGTCCTGTATCTCGCGGTGAGCTACATCTGCGTCGCGGTGCTCGGTCCCGCGTCGTTGGCGCAGACGGCAACGCCTGCGTCCGACGTGATGCGGCGCGCGCTGGGCGACAATGGCGCCCGCTTGATGGCGGCGGGCATCGCGGTGAGCACCGTTGGATTCCTGAGCCAGGGTATGCTCACCGCGCCACGCGTGTACTACGCGATGGCGCGCGACGGATTGTTCTTCAAGAGTGTCGGATCCCTGAATGAGAAATCACGAGCACCCGTCGTGGCTATCGCGCTTCAGGGAGTATGGGCCAGCGTGATCGTGCTGTTCTTCGGCGTGTACGGTCCGGTGCTGAACTATGTGGTCTCGCTCGACGCGGTGTTCTTTGGTCTCACCGGCGCGGCACTGCTCGTGTTCCGCAAGCGCGATCCAACAGCGGTGAAGGGCATGGCCATGCCGGGCCATCCGTGGACCACCGGCATCTTCGTGCTGGCGTTCTGGACACTCGCCCTGAGCACCATCGTCCAGTTCCCGAAGGACGCCGGCATGGGCGTCCTGCTGTTGCTGCTAGGCGTGCCGGTCTATCTCTATTGGAAGCGTCGCCAGGTCAGCGGCGCTTCTTCCAGCGGAACTTCATGAGCGACACGCGGCCAGCCGCGTCAAATTTTACGCCCTCGCTTTCGAGCAACATCCGCTGATTGACGCCGCCGCGCATCGGCTGAAGACTGATCATGCCCTTTGCGTTGACGATGCGTTGCCACGGGACGCCAGTAGACACCGTGAGCGCATGCAGCGCGTAGCCGACCTGCCGCGCGTGTCCCGGTAGGCCGGCGACGATGGCTATCTGGCCGTACGTCGCCACCCGTCCGCGCGGAACTTTGCGGACGGCCGCGTAAATGCGGGTGTAACGGTCACTCACATGGTGGGTGCGTTGCTGCGCAGTTCGACCGGCTTGGATTTGGCGCGCATGCGGATGTTCAGCATTTCGACCATCACCGAGAAGCCCATCGCGAAGTAGGTGTAACCCTTGGCGATGTGCTGGCCCAGTCCCTCGGCCACGAGATTCGTGCCGATGAGTACGAGGAACGACAGTGCCAGCATCTTGATCGTCGGGTGACGGTCAACAAAGTCCGAGATCGGCGTTGCGGCCACGAGCATGATGCCGAGCGCAATGACATTGGCACCGATCATGATTGATACTTGTTCGACCATGCCGACCGCAGTGATCACCGAATCGAGCGAGAACACGACGTCGATGATCATGATCTGAATCACGACGGCGACCAGCTTCGCTTTTCCTTTGGATTCGGACCCGTGCTCTTCACCTTCGAGCTTGCTGTGGATTTCGAAGGTCGCCTTGGCGATGAGGAACAATCCGCCGACGAGCAGGATCAGGCTGCGTCCGCTGATGTCGATTGAGCCGACGCTGAACAGGGGGGTCGTGAGCTTGACGATCCACGCGATGCTGAGGAGCAGCAGCACGCGGCTGACGAACGCGCCCATGAGGCCCAATTGACGCGCCTTGGGCTGCTCTCTGGCGGGCAATCTCGACGCCAGAATCGAGATGAAGATGATGTTGTCGATGCCGAGGACGATCTCGAGCGCGGTGAGCGTGAGGAGACCAATCCAGGCATTGGGGTCGCTAAGCCATTCCATAGTGTAGGAAGGAGGAAGGAGGAAGGAGGAAGGAGGAAGGAGGAAGGAGG
>JANNRQ010000154.1:0-32163 GCA_031401495.1 Gemmatimonadota bacterium | reverse complement strand
CGCTTGAGGTTGACCTTGATGACGTCGAGGCGGAACAGCGAATTCGTTTCGTCGGCGGCGTCCGTGCCGCTCTTGCAGCCCGGGACCACGGAGTCCGGACGCGCGCCCTGGCTGCCGGACACGTAGATGTAGATGATGTTCTTGTCCTTCTTGTGCGGCACGATGGTGTGCGTGTGCGATCCCTTGCAGGTCTGCACGTTCTTCACAAGGCGCGGGTTCGCGATGTCGGAGATGTCGTAGATGCGGATGCCGGCCATGCCGTCCTTCAGATTCTTCACGCCGCCCTTGGCGCAGTCATTGCGGTTCCCCGCGCCCTCAGCCGAGAGGAACAGCAGATCGCCGTAAATGGACGGGTCGCCCTGCGAGGTGATGCAGGAGACGGCGGACACCGCCTTCGGCGAGGACGGGTCGCTCACATCCCAAATCGTGAAGCCGGCAAAGTTGCCCTGAACGACGTACTTGTCCTTGAACGCGATGTCCGAGTTCACGAACGTCAGTCCACTTGACGAGTCGAACATCGACGCCTTCTTCGTGAGCGACACCAGGCGCATGTTCAGCGCCGCTTCTCCGGCGTCGTAGCGGCCCGGCTTGAGGTTCGAGCGCGCGTCCTTGGGCGGATACGTCTGCGCCGCGAGGAGCGACGGAATCGCGAAGGCAGCGACGAGCAGTGTGCGAGCGACGGACATCGGGAAAAGCTCCGAGTGAGAGTTTGTCACTGCTGGGGCAACGCGTTCAACATTTGGCGCATGGCGCCGATTTCGGCGGTCTGCACCGACACCACTTCGTTGGCGAAGACGTTGATATCCACGTCCTGTCCGGCGCGCGGCGCCTTGAAGAGGTCGTCCACCATTTTGATCGCGCCTTCGTGGTGCTGGATCATCAAGTCGAGAAACTCGCGGTCGAAGTCCACGCCGCTGGCGGTCTCGAGCCTCTTGAGCTGATCGGTCGTGAGCATCCCCGGCATCGTCATGGTGCGCCACGACGACGTATCCGGCGCGGTCTGGCCGTGTGCGCGCAGCCAGTCCTGCATCTGGCGGATCTCGGTGATCTGCGACTGGTCGATCTTGATCGCGAACTTCACCAGCCTGGGGCTGGCCTTGCGCGACTCGGCCATGCGCGACATGTGAATGGCCTGCGCGTGGTGCGCGATCATGCCTTGCATGAACTCCACGTCGGCAACCGTATAGATGGCACCTGGCGGGATCACGATGTTGCTGTGTCCGGCATGCCCCTGCGCCATGCCAACCGCAATCGGGGCGGCAAGCAATGCGACTACAGCGATTCGGGAGAGCATTCTATAAGTACGGTACGCCGCAGGCCAGCGTTGCGCCACCGGTCAGACGACACCGTGCAACCAAGAAGCCCCCAATGCTCCTTCGGCTTTCGGGATGACCAGGCGTTCACGCACGGTAGACGGGATAGCGAAAGTCCTCGCGGGTCACTTCGATGCCGCCGAGGAACTGTGAGCCATTTTTTTCGGTGAACCATTGCCAGGTGTTGCGATCGCGCTTGAAATTGGCTCGCGGCCGAACGAGATAGACATACCCGGACGGGCGCTCTGCCTCGGCGCGCCAATGGCGAATCGTGACGGTCAGCGGAGTCTGCGAGCTGATGCTCCACGGATAGTCCAGGCTGACGCCCGCGCTGTTGTCGAAGAGCGCCTTGACCAATGCGATTCCCGCCACGTCCGTGGCGAAGGCAACCTTCCCCAAGGGATGGCCGTTGCGATTCTTCCCCGCGCGCATCCGCAATGGCGTTCCGGACTTGAGCTGAGTGCCTGAGCCCTGAATGAGCGAAATCCGGTCCGTGGCAACCTCGTTCAGCAGGTCTTCGATACTCAGACCGTCGAGGCCAAGCCGGGCGCGATCACTCAGCTGGATTGAGCGGCCGGCCGCGAGCTCGTCCAAGATCGTGTTTGCCGGCGTTGTTGGTAGGGTCATGCCGTCTCGCCGCTCAAGTCGCAATGATCGCCCAGCGTCGCTTGACCACTGAACCCGCGCACCACGACCTCATCCCCGATCAACGAATCGTGAAGCCGGGCGTTCGCGAACGTGCACTTCTCCCCAACGATCGAGTTCGTGACGGTCGAGTCTTCGATGACAGTGCCCTTCCCGACTGAAACGTTCGGGCCGACGGTGCTGCGCCGGATCGTGACACCGTCCTCGATGTACACGGGCTCGATGATCTTCGCGTCAGCGGACAGGCCGGACGGCTTCCGCGCCATTTTCCGCTTCTCGAGCATGATCTTCTGCGTCTCGAGGATCGTGTCGATCTTGCCGGCGTCGTGCCAACCCTCCACGTCCACGACGTCGAGCTTGGCGCCTTTGTCCACCATGTACTGGAACGCGTCCGTCAGGTAGTACTCGCCCTTGTTGGGCGGCTGTTTCATGACGTGGTCCACGCCCTCGTAGAACAGCTTCCAGTTCTTCAGGTAGTACAAGCCGATATTGGCGCGCTTGCTCACCGGCGTGTCCGGCTTTTCGATGATCTTCTGCATGTGGTTGTTCTTGTCCGCCACCACGACGCCGAAGCGCTTGTAGTCCTCCACCGTCTTCACCCAGATGATGCCGTCGCCCTGACACTTGGGGATCAGACCCAAATCGGCATCGAAAATGGTGTCGACGAAAATCACCATCACGGGCTGATCCACGTACGGCTTGGCCAACGCAATCGCGTCCGCCGTTCCCCGTTGTTGCTTCTGCTCGATAAACACGGACTTCCACGGCGTGTTCTTGCGGACGTAATCCTCGACGGTGTCCTTCAAATGTCCGGTGATGTAGATGACCTCCTCAACGCCTCCGAGTTTCTTGAGGTCCTCCACCACGTATTGGACGACCGGCTTGCCGGCGATCTTGAGCAAAGGCTTGGGGACGAGATGCGTATGCGGACGCAGACGCGTGCCCTTGCCCGCCAGCGGGATGATGACTTTCACCTAGCTCCTTGGATTACCTGAGTGCCCACATGATCCCGGCGCCAACCAACGCGCCGATCGCAGCGCCGGCGCCGAGCAGCGTGATGTAGACGCGGGCGCGCGACGTCACCACCGCGGACTTTCTGGGCGCCTGCCACACTTCCGCCACCGGGAATACTCTGGTCTCGCCCCACCCGTCGGAGAGTTTGACGCGCTGCCTGGCCGAGTCGTACGACACGACGGTGCACGTCCACGGACCCCACCACGGCCAGGTCACCGTCACGCGTTGGCCGGGGATCAGGGCAAACGGCAGCACCTCATGCACGGCGACCGTGTGTTCCGTACCGCGCAGGAACTGGACGCGCACGCCGCGTGCGTCCACGGACGATACCGAGGCCGGGTAGTAGTTGCCGTCTGCCGACAGCGCAAACGCCATCGCGCCGGGCGACGGCGGCGCCATCGGCACGACGCCGCGCTCGCGCAGTGCCTGTTCCATCGCGGACTTGGCAAGCCCCACGGCCACCCCGGCCTCCACCACTGCGCTGAACTCGGCGTCCACGGCCGCGCCCTGCCGGTCACCGCGCTCGATGTCCTCCGCGCGCGTCAGGACCTCGCGCAGCTCTTCGTCGGTCAACCGCGGGTCGCGACTCATGGGCCTCAAAGTTAGGTGAGGCCAGCGTCGGTCGCCTCCGCGCATCCTGTACAACGGTCCCCACCCCCTGCCACGTTTCAGGCCATGAACTGGCCGATCTCCGAGGGACTCCGCAGGTACTTCGAGGTCCAGTTCCAGCTCGAGCGCGTGCTTGGCGAAGGAGGGATGGGAGCCGTCCTGCTCGCCACGGAGCGCGCCCTGGAGCGCCGAGTCGCCATCAAGGTGCTGCGTCGAGAGATCCAGTCCGACGCTGGACTGCGGGAGCGCTTCCGGCGCGAGGCCCGGGACGGCGGCACGCCTCACACATCCCAACATCGTGCCGCTGTACAAGTTTGGTGACGTGGACGGCGAGATGTTCTATGTGATGGGCTTTGTGGAGGGCGAAACGCTTGCCAGCAGGCTGGAGCGTCAACGTACTCTGCCCGCAGGCGAAGTTCGCGCGTTGATCGCACAGTTGGCCGACGCTCTGGAGTACGCGCATGCCGCGGGCGTGGTGCACCGGGACCTCAAGCCCGAGAACGTGTTGATGGACCACGCGTCGGGTCGGCCGATGCTCACCGATTTCGGCATCGCGCGACAAATCAGCGACTCCAGCGGGCTCACCGCGACCGGCGTGATCATCGGAACGCCACACTACATGTCGCCCGAGCAGGCGTCCGGTGATCCAACGATTGATTGACGGTCGCAGCGACATCTATTCGCTCGGCGTCATTGGCTATCGCGCCATCGCCGGGCGCCTGCCGTTTGTGGGTAGCTCCATCCGCGATGTGATCTCGCAGCACATCACTACGGCACCGGAGCCACTGCCGGCAGACCGCGCGGCAGCGGACCCCGGCTTGGCCGACGCCATACTTCGATCGCTGAGCAAGGAACCTGCGGCACGCTGGCAACGGGCGCGCGATTTCGCAGCGTCGGTTCGCGAGGATGCGGGCGAGGAGATTCTCCCCGAAGAACTCAGCGCACTCGACGGCGGTCTCACCGACCTGATGTTCGGAACCCTTGGCCTCGGTCTTGTCTTTGTTGGGATCTGGGCCCTCGGGGTCGATTGGCTCACTGGTCGGGAGACCGCCAAGGTGCTCCTCGGTTGCAGTGTGGCCAGCGTCGTTATGCCTGCGCTCTTGACGCTGGGCTATCGGTTCGAGCGCAAGGTGCCGTTGGCGCGAACTTGGCTGCTCGGTTGGCGGCCACCGCGGTCATGGAAATACTGGTGGCCACAACGATTTCGTCGGCCCGGCGACGTCTGGCACCGCTTGCCGGATGACCTTCGCACGTTGCGCCTGCTCAATCTTGGCGCGCTCATTTTTTTCTTCCCGTCGTTTCTCCTATTCATGGCGCGCGTTGTTTCCGGCCAGCATGACGCCGCCGTGCAGTGGTTTGTTCTCCAGTCACAGATGTTTCAGAACTCTTTCATAGTTGGCCTTCTCGCGATCGCTGGCCTTGCCGTCGCCTCTCTCGTTTGGTTCACACATCAGCTTAGCAAGCGTTTCGCGGTCTCCACCGCGTTTCTGCTTCAGATACAGCACCTTTACAACGTGGATGCGCGGTGGCGCCAGGATCGGTACGCGCGGTTACTCTCACCCGAGACGACGACCTCTCGTCCACCTGCGGATGTAACGGGCCGCCGTGACGCGATAGAACAGCTCGTCCGCGAACTGCAGGGCACGAACGTCCTGTTACCGGAGGGGCTACTGGACGCGGTCCGGGCGGCCGACACCGCCGCAGCCGACATCATGGGTGAGATCCAGCGACTTCGCGTTGACGTTGATCCCGACGAAATCGCAAAGATCGATCGCCGCATCGCTGCGCTTGGCGCCTCGCCCCGAGATGCCGATGTCCGCAACCTGCTGCAGGCGCAGCGCGACTTGATGTCAAAACTCGAAACGCGCCACGAAGGACTGACTGCACACAAGACTCGGCTCGACGAGCAACTTCGGCTGCTACACCGTCAGCTGCTGGAGATGCGCGCCCGCGGCGCTGAGTCGCACGCAGAAATCACCGGTCAAATTCGCGCGGTGAACGATGAACTCCGCCGGCTGGGCGAAGGCTGGAGCGACGCCGAGCGGCTCACCACACCAGCCTAACGAATTGCGAGTGCGTCGAGCATCTGCCTCGGCGTCAGCACAGGCATGGCCAGGCGGCCGCCGGGAAAGCGAAAGTGGCGAACGTTGCCGGTGACGATCGCGTCCGCGCCGCCGGTGGCCGCCACTTCGATGAAGGGCTGATCGGACGGGTCCGGCAGCGTGAGGTGGAGCGGATTCGCCACGATCCATTCTGCCCGGTCAACCAACTCGAGGACTCGCTCGACGGTCGTGGGGTCGAAGCCGAACTTGGGCCGCTCAAGGATAAGGCGATACTCAGCGGCAATCCGCGAATCAATGAGCAGGCCGTAGCGTCGCGCAACTGCCAGCTCCATCACTCGGTGTGGCACACTGCCCGGTACGAGCAACGCCGAAACGAGCACGTTGGTATCGAGCACTACGCGCATGTCAGCGCCCTGCTTTTTTGTCGCGCTCCCTTCTCGCCGCGCGAATCTCTTCGTTGATCTCGGCGAGAGTCATCTTGTCCTTGCCGGTTCTACGCGCTTCCGCCTGGAGGCTCCGCATCGCAAGCAAGGCGCGGCCGCGCACGTAGGCGTCGTACGCGCCCGCGGCGTCACCGTCGTTAATCGGGATCAGGAGGGCGCGCGGTACCCCGTCGGCAACGAGGGTCAGCGGCTTGTCGTCCGCCAAGCGCTCCCAGACACGGCCGGGAGTGTTTCGGAGTTCCCGATACGTCACTCTGTCACTTGGTGTCTTGTCAGACCGCTTCGTCGCCATGCCGTCCTCGATGTAGCCGGATTGGCTACAATATGGCTACATGGTGGGTGGGGCGCTATGGGCTTTTGGGCTGTCTCTCGGTCCCATGCGACCCATATTGGACGCATGAAACGCCTATGGATCGCCGCACTCGTCGCGGCCAGCTCAGCGTCCGCGCAGCGCCCGGACTTCTCTGGGCAGTGGGCCACGGCCGCTGCGGCCGCGCCTACGGTCTCGACGGTCGGTGATGCGGCGTTTCGGCGGGGCGACATGGAGAGCGGCTGGAGCAACTCAATCACGATCGTTCAGACCGCGGATTCACTGATCGTCTCCTACGTGTTCTTTGTGGCGTACGACCTGCAGCCGCCGGTACGTCTGGCTTATGCGCTGGACGGTTCGGAGTCGAAGAACACGGTCATGATCGGACACGCTGCGGACGTTCGTCGCTCACGCCTGACGTTCGACGGCCCGAAGGCCGTGATCACTACGCGCTACCAGGCACCGCCAGAAGTGGCCAAGGGATCGCCGATCGAGGTCAGGCAGACGCTGACTCTCGAATCGCCAATGTCGCTGGTCCTCGAGACCGTCCGCGCCGGCGCCATGGGCGGAACGCCCAACACAATCCGGACGGTCTATACCAAGAAGTGACTAGTGACTTCTGACTAGTGACCTGCAGATTCCTCGCTGCGCTCGGAATGACCCACAGCTCGTGACTAGGGCGTTCGCCCCGGCGGCACATACGGATCTGGCGTGCCGGTCCGCACGTTGGGATAGCGCTCCACGCTGGCGTTGAAGTCCGCCACCAGCCTGTCGAACACGCTGATCGCCCACGGATTGGCGTCCTTGATGTCGCTCTCCTCTCGGGGATCCGACCGCAGGTTGAACAAGCGCATCAACGGCGGCTGCGTCACGCGCGGCTCTGGCTGGAACGCGTAGTGGAACTTCCAATCCTGCCACTTCACGGCACGGACCTGGGTGCCGGTGAAGTACAGGGCGCTCTGGCGCGGTGACTTGGCCACCTTCTTCTCGAAGAACGGCAGCATGTTGACGCCGTCGAACGCGCGGTCCTTGGGCACCACGTCCGCTCCAGCCGCCGCAGCAATCGTCGGAAACAGATCCATCTCGTGGACGATCTCACTGATGACCTGCCCGGCAGGAATGCGGCCCACCCACTGCACGACGCATGGGGTGCGGATGCCGCCCTCCATCACCGAGTTGTAGAACCCGCGCCACGGTCCCGATGACCCACGCCACGGCCGCCGGCCCTCGGCGCCGTTGTCCGTGCACCAGAACACCAACGTGTTGCGCTCCAGCCCAAGACGCTTGAGCTCCTTCATGATGATACCGACGTTGTAATCCACGTCCGCCATGGCGTCGCCGATGTCCCCCGCGCCGGTCTTGCCCGCGAAATCCGGATGCGCGACGGTCGGGAAATGGATCTGCGTGAGCGGGTAGAACAGGAAGAACGGCTTCCCCGCCCTCGCATTGCGCTGCATGAAGTCCACGCTTTTGAGCGCTGCTTCGCGGTCCACGGTGCGACGCGAGTCCATGTCGAATACCTTCGCGCGCCTGGGCGCTTCACCGGCCTTCTGCTCCCAGATGTACGGCACCGGCGTGCGCGTCGAATCAAAGCCGGGCGTGCTGGTGAGTTGCGCCTCGTTGCTCGTATTCGGAATGCCGTACCACTCGTCGAAGCCCTGATCAATCGGCGTGCGGTTGTTGATCCAGTTCGCGCCACCCAAGTGCCACTTTCCGAACAGGGCGGTTGAGTAGCCCGCGCCCTTGAGTGCTTCGGCGATCGTGACTTCCCACAGCGTGATTCCGGTGGGCTGCGTGGCACCGGAGCGGATCGCGTAGCGTCCCGTCATCAACGCGGCACGCGAGACGGTACAGGAGAACTCGACGTTGAAGTTGTCGAGCCGGATGCCCCGCTTCGCGATGCTATCGATGTTCGGCGTGGGAACACCGCGGACGCTGCCGTAGGCCCCGACCTCGCCCCAGCCGAGGTTGTCGGGAAACATCAGGATGACGTTGGGTCGACTGGCAGCAGTTGGCGTCTGCTGTGCCCGAACCTCTGTAGCCGCGCTGACCAAAAGGGCGGCAATGATCGCGATGCGCATGATCAATACTGCAGGCTCAAGGCCTGAGACCCAAGGCCCACGCTCCAAGGCCCGACCTGTCAGGCCTTGCTGGTGCCCTCGCGGCCGTACTTGTCCTTCAGTCGCACGACATCGTCCACGTGATTCGTGCTGGCCTCGAGCACGTCGCAATCCGTGACGGCCTCGATGTAATGCACCGTGTGCGGCGCGATGCGAAACGAGTCGCCGGTCTTGAGCTTCATGTCCTTGAGATCGTCGCTGCCGGGCATCTTCACCCAGTAGATCATCTCACCGGACAGGAGGTGCACGGTCTCGTCCTTCATGTTGTGATACTGGACGGACAGTGAGTGCCCCGCGTTTACGTGCAGGATCTTGCCGACGTACAGATCCGTGTGCGCCCAGATCAGTTCATAGCCCCACGGCTTCTCAACGCGCTTCGGTGCGACGCGTCCGGTGAGCGTGTTGCCTTCGGGATACTCGGGGTTCTTCGCCATTGCGGCTCAAATGTACTACGTCCCCACGCGGTGAAAACGCGTGGTGTATCAGCGAAAGCCGTCCTCGTACAGCTCCGCCAGTCGCGACAGCGGTGTGAAGTCCCCGGTCTTTTCCGCGGTCTGCAGGAAGGCCGCGAAGTCGGGCGTGAGATGGGGGCAGCCCGCCAGCGTCGTCACGACCGACTGCGACCCGAGTTGCTGCTCACTGTAGCGCGTGACGTGCGCGCGGATTTCCGGACTGGCCGACGCGTCCGCTGCCATGCGCAGCGCCCGCGGCAGCGTCAGTCCCGCTTCGACGGCAGTGGCCAATGCGCGCGCCATCCGCGCCCGCGCCATGGCCGGTTTGCGCCCGTAGGCCGCCGCGACACCGGCGACGATGCCGCCGCCCATCGCGATGAGCAGGGCCGTGCCCCCAAAGGCTGCGATGAAATACGCCGACAAGTTGCCGTCGAAGGCCAGCTTGAACGGCGCGATGAAGCAAGCCGCCACCCCCGTGAACATCGGATACGTCAGTTGCTTCTTCACGGCGTTCATCAGTTGCTGCTTCTTCATATAGAAGTCGCCCAGCAGGCGCAGCGCGTCGTCCAGGCGTCCCGACTCCTCACCCAGCGTCAGAAGTGCGCGTTCGAAGTCCTCAAAGCGCTTGCCGCCGCCGCGGACCAGGTCCGCGACTCCCTTTCCCCCATTCGTGCCATCGAAGAGCCACCGCCGTGCGGACTCCGTCAGCTCGGACTGACGCGGTCCCATGGTCTCGAAGGCTTTGGGATGCGGAAACGCCGCGGAGTAACCCACGCGCCACATCCGGTAGAATTCCGCTCGGTGTTTGCCGTCGTCGAGGGCCTGCCACGCTGCGAGCACACTAGGCATAGAAGTAGATGTGCGCGGTAACCCGGTGCGAAGCTCCGGCCGAGCACAGCATCGGCGCGGCAAAGCCGCGCCGCCGAGAACGGTTCAGCCTACGGCTGAACCTTGGGCTGCTTCACGTACGTGTCCAGCCACGTGACCATTTCCCACACCACGTGACGCCGGCTCTCGCGCGCGATGTATCCGTGTGACTCGAGCGGAAGCTGGACATAGCGCACATTGCCGCCGTTGCCCTTGAGCGCCGCGAACATGCGCTCCGACTGGATCGGGAAAGTGCCCTGGTTGTTGTCCATGACGCCGTGAATGAGCAGAATCGGCTCCTTGATCTTGTCGGCGAAACGGAACGGTGACATCTGGTCGTACACTTCCGGCGCCTGCCAGTACGTCCGCGGCTCCGACTGGAATCCAAACGGAGTGAGCGTCCGGTTGTAGGCTCCACTGCGAGCGATGCCGGCGCGGAACAGATCCGAGTGCGCCAGCAGGTTGCCGGTCATGAATCCGCCATACGAATGGCCGCCCACGCCCATGCGGTTGCGATCGCCGACGCCGAGTTCGTCGAGCTTGTCAATCGCGGCCTTGGCGCTTGCCACGAGCTGCGGTACGTACGCGTCGTTCGGCTCCTTTCCATCCACACCAACGATCGGCATCGTCGGATTGTCCAGGACGCCGTAGCCTTGCGCGAGCAAAAGCAAGTGATCGGCACGCGTCGGACGACGGAACTGGTACGGCGAGCCGGCCACGTTCGAAGCAGCTTCCGCCGAGCGGAATTCCTCCGGATACGCCCACAGGAAGAACGGCAGCTTGCCGTCGCGCGCTTTGTCGTAGCCCGGCGGCAAATACATGGTGCCGTTGAGCTGCGTGCCGTCCGGCCGTTTGTAGGTGATCTGCTCGGCCTTCACGCTCGAAAAGAATGGCGCGGGATCCGGCAAGGTCGTGAGGCGCGCGACACGCTTGGACGCGACGTCCACCGTGTAGTAATCCGGCCGCTCGTTCACAGACTCGCGTCGGATGATGAGCTTCTTCGCGTCATTGTCCAGCATCGCCACGACGCTCTCGTAGTACGGCGGTGCCGACTGCCACAACCGCTCGGTCTTGCCGGTCGCGATCTCGAGGCGATCGAGATAGGGACGATCACCGTCCTTGCTGTCTTTCGACGCCCCGGGGCCGCTCAGGTAGAAGAAGCGTCCGTCGGCGCTCGTGACCGGCAACGCGCGATCACTGGCCGCATCGAAAGCAAGCTGGAGGGTGCCCGGAGCCGCAACGCGATCCTCGGGGTTGAAGTCCCACAACAGACGGCCTCCCGCGTTTGGCTGTGATGCATCAACGATCCACATGCGAGCACGACTCGCCTGCGAGCTGACATCGCTGAGCAGCCCAACCTTGCCGTACACCTGGATACCACCGAAGCGCCGCTCGGTCTCGACGAAAATGCTCGGCTCACCCGCAAACGGCGCCGAGTGTAGCGACACGCGATCGCGCTTGGGCACGGCCTTGCGCGGGTCGCCGTCATCGAGCGCCTGCACCAGCATGAGCGTCGCAGGTTCGTCCGGTCGCCACGAGATGGTGCGCATGCCCGGCGACGTGGCGTCGCGCATGCTGGGCTGTGACTCCATAAGCGGGCGCGAATACACGGTGCGCACCACGCGGCCGTCGGGCGCCCAGACTTCCGTCCGCACCGGGAACGATTGCTGGCCCACCTGATACGAGTACGGCTTGTGCGTGATGCGCACGAGCATGTAGCGGCCGTCCGGCGACACCGCCGGTGGCGCGTGAACCGCAGGCTGACCCAGCAGCGTGACACGCCCGTCGATCGCGACGCTCACGAGCTGCGAGGTGAGGTAGTGATCGAACAGGGAGACGTCGTGCTGGTCCTTCAATAGATAGGTGTTGGTCCGCGTCGGAACGGCGCGGCCGAAAGACTCCTGCACGATCGGGCCGGCTGGCGCTTCCGGCCGGGCCGGCTCGGCGCCGCGTCCTGCCGGGAACGTGAGACACACGAGTGGCGCGCGTCCGGCGGACCAACTGCATCCACCCGCGACATAGTTGACCGAGTTCGTCGCAAGTCGTTTCGCGGACCCAGCGTCAATGTCGGCGACCCAAAGTGCCTCACCATCGCGCGTCGTGGCTGAGAACGCATAGTGCTTCCCGTCCCTGCTCCAGCCGGGAGTGCCGGCTAGGCGACCGTCCGCCTGACCCACTATCGCGCGACTCGACCGGGTCGCGAGGTCGAAGACGTGCAGCGTCATGCGCTGCGGCGTCATGACAAAGTACGCGAGCTTCGTGTTGGCCCGATTCCACTGCGGATTGGTCAGCCGCGCGCCGTCTGGCACCGGGATTGTGATCTCGGCTCCACCGTCAACGGGCTTGAGCATCGCGGAACGCACGCCTTCCATGTCGATGCGGGCGTCAGGCTGCGTGAAGAAACGGCGCCCGGCAAGGAACAACGTGGGCTCGGCCAATTCACCGATGCTGGTTTCCTGAACGTCGGATGTCGTGATGAGGAGCCACTTCCGATCGGTGCTGACAGACGCGATCGGCGGCGCCGGCGAGTCGAGGATCTTGGAGATGGCGTCCGGCGGAGTCCGATAGCCGTCCTGCGCAATCGCTGAGGCAAGTGGCAGCGCAATGACGACAAGGGCACGATTCAGCATTCTCATGTGGACATACCCGTTGGGGTGGATTCTCAAGAATATCCCTCCCGGAGCGGGCGCCGCCAGACTGCAATGGGACGCCTTTCTTACATCTCTCTTCTCCTGCATTTTGGTGCATGACCATCGCAATCTTTCGCACAATGTTCCGCCGCGACATCGCCGGCGTTCGCCGGGAAATCGAGGCGTATCCGGACGACGAATCGCTCTGGAAGGCGGTGCCCGGATTTCCCAATGTCGGCGGCACGCTCGCCCTGCATCTCGCGGGCAACCTGCGGCACTTCTTCGGTGCGATTCTCGGCAAGGACGGCTCCGTGCGCGACCGCGACGCGGAGTTCGCACGTCGCACTGTCTCACGCGCCGAGGTTCTCAACAGCCTGGACGACGCGCTGGCGGCCGTGGAGAAGACGCTCGCGAAGATGGACGACTTGGACCTGCAGCTCCCGTACCCGGAACCGATCGCGAAACGCAAGGTCAACACCGGCGTGTTCTTGACGCACCTCGCCGTGCACCTTGCCTACCACCTCGGCCAACTCGACTACCACCGCCGCGTTGCCTCGAAGGATGAACGCGGAATCGATGCGGTGTCAGTCCGGGAGCTTCCCGAGCTGGCGTGAGCGCCACTGTCCGCCTCGGCACTGCGGACGATCTGCCGCATGTCAACGAGCTGTACCGGGAGTGGGGCTACCGCGCGACAGCGCTTACCGGCGACACACTAATCGTCGCGGAGAACGACAAACAGATCATCGGAGTGGTGCGACTCACGATTGAGCACGGGGTCCGCATGCTGCGCGGAATGCGCGTACAGCCAGCGTATCAGCGGACGGGCATCGGCACCAGGATGCTGGAGCTCACGGTCAGGAGCATCGGCGAGCGTGAGTGCTTCGGCATCCCGTACACGCACTTGCTTCCCTTCTACGCGCGAATCGGTTTCACCGAGATTCCACCTGCCGAGGCGCCGCCGTTCCTCGTGGAACGGTCGGAGTCCTATCGCGCCGAGGGACTGAAGGTCGCGATCATCCGACGGCCACCTGCATCGCCTTGACCTGGGCGCGGCGACCAGGGATCTGGCCGCCGGGTGCAGACAAGCATTACTTCGCGGTTGCCTTCTCGATCTTGTTCGTCGCGCCGACGCGCATGTAGACGATGCCGCCCTGGCCGAACCCAACGATGCTGCGATCGGCCGGAACCTGTACGCGTTCGACAAGCTCGCCCTTGCCGTCAATTACATCGTAGACGGGACCGCCAGGCAGCGCCTTTGTCGCCACGGTGCGGATCCAGATCCGGCCGTCCGCGTCTGCGCGTGCAGCGCCGGCGAAGAACACCGGCTGGTAGTCCGGCAGTTCGTCAGGGCCAACGAAGACGAGCGGCGCCGCCTGCATTCCCCCGGGACCAGCGCCCTGCAGGCCCGGCCCGCCTGCAGCACCCGGAGCTCCGCCGCCGGCTCCGTCCGGACGTGGGCGCGGCTGAGCGCCACCGCCACCATCCATCGTCACCACCTGACGACCACCGCCGCCCCCGCCGCCGCCGCCGCCGCCGCCGAATTGCATCTGAATGTTCGGCCCGCCGCCCAAACCTGCCGGCATCGGCGCGTTTGGCCCAAGGCGTTCACGCATGGCCTTCACCGAATCCAGGAACGCAACCTTGTCCTCGTCGGACAGTCGGCGCCAATCGAACGGAATCTTCGGCGACGATTCGCGCGTGCCGTTCGGACGCACCCAGTCAATGTGGTAGTCGCGGCCACGAATCATTGCCACGGAGCCGTCCGAGAGCATCGCGAACTCATCCACCATCGGCAGCGGGTTCAGCATCGAGCTCATTCGCATTCCGCCGTTCGGCAGCGTCTCCATGTTCATCTTGACCTTCGGCACCTTGACGAAGCCGAGCGTGTCCAGAACGCGGGTTGCAAGATTGACGCGCACCACCGCCGTCGAATCCGGGATGTCCGGCGGCGAGAAGACCGGCGTGCCGTTAGCCGACTGCACCGGCTGACGCATTACCGGACGCGGCATGCCGCGGTAGACGAAGCTGCCGGACGGGTCATACGACGCGCCGGTAGCGATCATGAAGGCGACATCCTGTGACCGCGGCACCGACATGACTCTGCTGGTGAGCTTGCCGCTGGGATCGATGACGAGCATCGAGAGCGACGCTGGATCCACGAAGAGCGATGAGTCGCCGCGATACGCGATGAGTCCGGCGGTGCGACCAGCGTAGGCCGTGCCCGTTTCAGGCGTTGTGTCGGCGACAACCGTTGGGTTCGCGAGATCCTTGTCGAGGAGGAGCAAGCGCCGGTTCGATACGTCATTGACGAGCACGCCGTTCTTGAGGTGCCGTACGGCGACATTGCCGGCGCCGAACGCTTCCGTGGACGTCGCCACAGTCGCGCCGAGCTGGCGAATTGCGGGCGGTTGCTGCGCGGGAAGCGTCGTTGACGCGAGGATTATCAGTGTGGAGCCGATTTTCATTGAGCGCATTGTTTCGCTAGTGAGAGACGGATTACGGATTGCGGATTACGGATCTACTGCCGAATGATTTGAACGGTCATGCCGCCACCACCGCCGCCTCCCAAAATCATTTCGACACCGGCTGGCGAGAAGCCGCCAGGCAAGCCGCTGCCGAAGCCGGCGGTGCCCGAGCGAATGGTCGCCAGATAACGTGTGTCGAGATAGGTCGCAACGAACGGCGGAATGCGGCGGTACTGCTCATCGGTCAACAAATCCTTGACGGTCGGCGCCAACTGCTTCATGAGATCAACCGTCTTGCGGCGCGCCACGATGTAGCGGTGATACGCCTCGTCGTGCTCGAACGTATCCGGCAGCACCGCGAACTCCTTCACGATCGGCGTCCAGATCTGGTCCAGCTTGATCAGGTAGCCGCGATTCATCGTCGCAATGCTGTCCGCCTGCGTCGGCGTGAGCTTGAGCGTGTCCTGGTCGCGCAGCAGCGCCGCCATCGGGTTGGGGATGCCGCCGTTGCCGAACATGGCGCGAATCAACAGCTCCGGCGCTTTGTTGCCCTGCGTGCGCCGGCCGCGGTCCAGCTGCTGCGTGAGCATCTGCTTCTCACGCGTGGGGCCGACGTCAAACCGCAGCGCCATCGTGAGCGTTACCGGCGTGCGGAATGCGGACGACGCCGGGTTGGTGGCGCCGAAGCGACGGTTCACCTCGTACTTGAACGTCTGCGTCGGTGCGTCGAAGCCGCGGACGTACAGCAGCTGATTGTCCGGGAAGTTCTGTTGTCCCCAGCCCTTCAGCTTGGCCGACCCATGCATCAGGAGATCGGCGGCATACAGCGGATTGTTGAGCTGGAACACGAGCGAGGCGCGCTGCGGCATCCGCACCTTCAGCGGATTGAACGAGATGGACATGTTCGCGTTCGACGACCAGGGCGCGGTGCACGTGTTGCGGCCCGCAAGAGAACCGAGCTGCGACCTGAGGCATTCCTTCGCGGCCGCTGAACCGTTCGACAGGATTGCGTTCATTCCGTTGGCGACCGCAGTGTCCGCTGTGGACACCGGGAAGACGAACGCGCGATCGTTGAAGCTGCCGTCGCCATTCACGTCCCCTGCCACCATCGGCGTGAACCGCGAGCCGGACCGGAACTGACCGTTCCAGTTGATGCGGACGAAGTCGAAGAAGTTGTATCCCAGGCTATAGCCGATCTGGTGTGGTCCGGCAGCCGAACGGCCCCAGCGAACATCCAGCGGGTTGCTCACCGTGCTGCTGAATCCACGGACTTGCTCGCGGATCGCGGAATACACGTACCAGGCGCTCCAGCTGAAGTTGTTGTTGAAGCTCAGCGGACTGAGGCGGAACGTGGCCTGGTAGCTCTCCGAGCGGAGGTCCGACACCAGTTCGCTCACACGGCTATACCGCGGCGAGAAGCGCGCAGCGCCCGGCGCGATCTGGCCCGACGAAGCCGAGATGGAACTCGTCGGCACGAACACCGGACGATTCGCCTCACCCGGAAGCGTGAACTGTTGCACGTTGGCGAAATTGCGGTCGATGTTGCTCGACTGATTCAGGTTCCATGACGCGGTGAGGTCCACCGATGTATTGAAACGGTTCCTGAGGGTCGGGCCGGACCAGTTCAGGTTGCTGCGGACGCTGCGCGGCGAGACGAAGTTGTCGGCGAACGCGCTGACGTTGGGCGCCGACGAGCCGAAGACGCTGGGCCCACCAGCGCACGTCATCGGAATGTTCGACGCGTTGCCGTATGTGTTCCACGCCGGCACAGGGGTCGCACTGCCGACGCACTGGATCTGCTGAACAGCGCTGGGGAGACCGGTGTTGTCGAGCGCCGAACCCACGGACCCGGGCTGTGGAAGGTTCTGGAAGAGGCCGATGCCGCCACGCACCACGGCGCGCGGCCCGCGCTGTGCGCCGGCGAACGACGCAATCTGTGACGACGTGCCGTACGTCCAGGAGAAACCGGCACGCGGACTGAAGTAGATCGCACTGGGCAGGTTGTCGTTCTTGAGGTCGTATAGCGTGTCGAGCGAAGGGTTCAGGTTCGGCGTCGTGAGAAACTGCGTGGCGTCCATGCGAACGCCGTACGTGAAGTTCAGGTTCGGCGTCCTGCGATACGAATCGCCGAGCGAAAGACCCTCGACCGCCTGCTTGATCTCGCGCGTCCGCGGCGACAGCGTGCGGCTGAACGATGCCGGCGCGTTGGCCTGAAGGTCCGCAAGCGAGTTGTACGTGAAGGTGCCAAGCGTGTTGAACGACGACTCGAAGTCCGACGACTCGTATCGCAGTTCGCTGGTGAGCTTGAGACGGTGCTTGTTGTTGGCGCTGAACCACGACATCTGGTTCTGGATTTGCGTGCTGGTGGCGCCTTGCGTGGAGTTGAGCGACTGGCTGCCGCCGAACGAGAGCGTCTGCACGCCAGTGCCGCCGTCGTCAAACGTTGAGTTCACGCGCACACGGCCGGCCGGAAGGTCCAGGAACGGATCGGCGTAGTTCTTCGACTGGCTGAATCCTGCGGAAGTCTCGGTGAGTATGCCGATGCCGAAGTACGAGCTGTGCCTTCCCTGCGCACCGTAGCGCCAGTTGGTGCGATCGCCGCCGAAGGCCGGAGTCTCCGTGACCGAACCGCCCGCCGGGCTCTGCCGTCCCCAGCTCCCGTTGTACGTGAGGTTGAACGCTTGTCCACTCGTCGCTGTCGGCGAGGTGAAGTCGACCTGTCCAAAGATCGAGCCGTTGTCGCCGTAGCGCGTGTCGCGCAGCGTTGCCGCGCCCTTGGTGACCGGAACCAACATCGACGGTGTCGCGAGCGTGGTGAACAACGTGTCGGTGGCGGCCTTCGACACGCCGGCCGCCTGAAGACCGGCAGCATCTGCCGAGGCCAGCGTGCTGAAGTCGTTCGTCCTGCGACCCAGCTGGTACGACATGCTGTAGAACGTCCGATCGAACACGAGCGGCCCGGAAATGCCGCCGCCCAGCGACGCGTTTCCGAACTCCTGACCCAACGTGCGGGCCGCAGCATCCGTCCACTGAAACGCCGGGTTGTCGTAGTTCAGGCTCATCGTCCGCGTCAGGAAATTGCTGCCCGCGCGCCCGCGAATGCTCAGCTGCGCGCCGCTGAATCCACCGCGCGAGACATCATACGGCGACGTGACGAGCGACGTGGTGATCGCGGCATCGCGAGGCAGGTTGGAGCCTCCGAAATTCATGCCGTTCAGCGTCGTGTTGTTCTGGTCCGCACCGAGCCCAAGGACCGAGTAACCATTGCTCCCGTCGTCGGCAGTCGCCGGAGTAACGCCCGGCAGTGTTGCGGCCATCGCGGCGAGATCGCCCATGAGATTTGCGGGCACTTCAGTCGTCGCGACGGTCCGCTCCGTGCCGGACACGTCCGGCTGCTGGTCGTTGCGACGCACGCGGTCCCGTTGGCCAACCACCTCGACGGCATCCAGCACGGCGTTGACGCGCTGGAGTCGCGCGTCGGCGATGAGCACGTCCTCGTCGGCCACACGCTTCACCTCAAAGCGGCGGGCGGCGAACCCGAGGGCGGCGAATGTCATCATGTAATCGCCTTCGCCGTTCGGGAACGTGATCGTATACCTGCCCTGACGGTCCGTCCGGGCGGTGCGGTTCACGTTGCCGGACAGCGTCGTCGCCGTGACCTGAGCGTTCTGGATGGGTACGCTGTCGGGACCAATCACCCGGCCGCGGATGACGTCAACCGACTGAGCCTCTGCGGTCGTGAGGGCCACGGTTCCAAAAAAGGCCGCGACGAGCACGGCTCGAAAGGATCGCATTGGTGTGCTGGTTGTGAAGTCGTGCATTGGACAAACGCGCATACCAGAGGGTTGCCGCGAGTCCTATGCCTGAAGTACGGCCTGGGCGCGCCCCGTGTTGCACCCGGCGCTCACCATCATTGACGCTGCCACGGGGCCGGCGTTAACCGCCGGCCCTCGGTATCTACCGCGCGAGCATTCCCCGACGCAGCACGGCGAGCTTGTGGCGGGCAGAGCCGTCCATGACGGTGTCGCCGACGCGGACGATGATTCCGCCCAGGATGCGCTCGTCTACCGTGACATGCGGCATCACGGTCTTATCGAAAATCTTGGACAGGCGGTCCGCGATCGAATTGCGCGTCTGCTCATCCGCGTCGCGCGCCACCGTGACGTGTGCGTGCATGCGGTTCTCCGCCGTGTCCACCAGATCTGAATACGCGATCGCAATGCCCGGAATCAGCATCTGACGACGGTGCCGCACGACGGACTCGATGAACTTGATGAACTTGGCCGGCGCCTTCTTGGCCAGCGCCTTGGACAGGATGGCGTTCTTCTGCGCTGCATCAACCCGCGGCGTCTCCAGGAACGCGCGCAGTTTTGAGTCCGAGCGCATTGCGTCAGCAATGCCCTGCAGGATCGCGCCCCAGCCACGCAGATCCTTCTCGCGGCCAGCGAGGACGAGCAGCGTTTCAGCGTAGTTCGCGGCGATCGTCGAAGCGCGCATCAGCTCTTCTGCTTCGTCGTGGACAGCGTGGACAGGAATGATTCGACCAGCTTGCGGTTCTTGTCGCCGTCGAGATTCGCTTCGATGACTTTGGATGCGCCGGCGATGGCCAGATCCACGGCTTCGCGGCGCAACTCGGCGATCGCCTTGTCGCGTTCGATGCCAATGTCGCGGCGGGCGCGCTCAAGCATGTCCTGCTGTTCGCCATGCGTCTTTTCGATCAGGTCGGCGCGCATCTTCTCGGCCACAGCGCGTGCGTCAGCGATCAGCTTCTGCGCTTCGTTGCGCGCGCCTTCGATCTTGGCCGAGTGGTCGGCCAGGAGCCGGGCGGCCGCGTCGCGGTCAGCCTTTGCGCCTTCGATCGCGTCGGCGAGCGCCTTTTCGCGATCCTCGACCGACTTCAGAATGGCCGGCCACGCGTACTTCTTGAGGATCAGGAAGAGCGCGCCGAAAATGATGAGCGTCCAGAACAACACGTTGACCTGGAGCGCCATCAGGCCGCCACCGCCCTCGGCGGGCAACGGCGCACGCATGGAAAGGATCAGCATATAGAACAGGGTCTAGGGTACAGGGTTAGGGTCTAGGGTGGGACGCTCTCCCGGGAGCGCGCCCACCCCTTCCCACTAGAACTTGAGCGAGATCAGCAGGCAGAGCACGATGGCGAAGAGGGCCGCGCCTTCAACGAGCGCCGAAAGAATCAGCGCGCCCGTCTGAATCGTGCCAGCAATTTCCGGCTGCCGGGCCATGCCTTCCGTGGCCGAGCCGCCGATGCGGCCGATTCCGAGGCCTGCTCCCACCACGGCGAGACCAGCGCCGATGCCGGCACCCATCATCGCCCACGCACCGGTGTAGCTGGCGTTGTAACCAGCATCAGCGGCGGCCTGCAGGAGAGGAAGAATCGTCATGTGTCTTGCTCCGAAAAAACGGTTCACTGCTTTGCGCTCGCGCCGCACTGCGCGCTGTCCGTCACCGAGCCCCGGGGCCCAACGGACTTCCTTGACCATTCGGCCAAGTACTCGCTGGGTAGTTGAGCGACATCCACCCATCGTCCTGCACTTCCGTTGTAATAGGTCGTAAGTCGTAAGACGTACGAAACCGCGTAATTAGTGGTGCGATGCCCTGATCTGGCCGATAAACACGGCGGCCAGGAGTGAGAAAATGAAGGCCTGAATCAACGTCACCAGCAGCTCGAGCACCATGATGAACAACGCCATTGGTACCGAGCCCAGCGACACGAGCCAGCCGAACGTGAAGATCAGGCCGATGAGCACGAGGATGACCACGTGCCCGGCGACCATGTTTGCGAACAGTCGAATCGTGAGCGCGAACGGCTTGGTGAACTTGCCGAGCAGTTCGACCGGCGTCATCACGAGGGTCAGCGGAGCCTTGAGCGCCAGCGGCATGTCGTGCGGCCAGTAGATGATAGTGCCGATGTAGTCGGCGCCGAGTGCCCTGATGCCGGCGATCTCGACGACGACGAACGTGATCAGTGCGAGACCGGCGGTGACGGCGATGTTGCCCGTGGCGGTTGCGCCGTACGGCAGCAAGCCGAGCACATTGCAGAAGTAGATGAAGAAGAAGAGCGTCAGGCAGAACGGCACGTAGCGCTCGCCGCCGGGGCCGATCACCGGCATGTAGATCTCGTTGCGCAAATAGAGCACGACGCCCTCGATCACTGCGGCGACGCCCTTCGGGTGGCCGACGGCCTTGGTGCTGCGTTCGTGCGCGCGCGCCGAGAGGATCAGCAGCAGAGCCGTGAGGGTCGCCGCGATCAGCAGGAAGACGACGTGCTTGGTCGGGCCAAGATCGATCGTCATGCTGCCGATGTGCACGTTCCACGTAGGCAACGTCAGTTCAGCACCCCAGTGCTCCATGCTGCACGGCCACGGCACTTCCATGTGCTTCGAGTCCAAGAGGTGCGGCATGATGATGTCCGCCGGTCCCGGCCGCTTGTCCGAATGCGGCGGGCAATGGACGCTGAAGCCGGTGCTCGCGTGCGAGGCGGTGTCTTGCGCGAACGCCGGAAGCGCCGCGAATGCCAACAGTGCCAACAGTGCCGAACCCAGTCGAGCTCTCGTCATCGTTTCAGGAAAATCGGTTCCAGTACGGTCGTTACGAACAACATTCCCGCGAAACTGAGCAGGGCTGGCGTGATCGGCGCCTGCCATAATCTGGCGACAACCACCGCGTACAGCACGAGGGCGATCAGCCGAATCAGGCTCCCCAGTCCCCACCCCAGCAGCAACTGCTTTTCATGCAGGGTCCTCGCGACCGAAAATGCGGCCATCTGGACCACCACCGCCAAGGCCCCGCTCGCCAACACAGTCTGCCGGCCGGCCTGGTCCGTGAAGGCCCACGCCACCAACCCCGTGATCAGTACCCCCCCCAGGAGGGCCAGAAAGAACTGACCGTAGGCGTTCATCGACCCTTTCCGCCGCGCGGGATCATCTTCCGATACATCGACCAGAAGCCGAGCCCGGCGCCCCCGAAGACCATCCCAATCAAGAGCAACGGCGACGTGCCGAGCCGTTTGTCGAGCCAAATCCCCGCCAGAGCAAAGACAACAATGGTCGCGCCGAACTGAATCCCGACGCCAGCGAACTCGCTGCCAGACAAGCCTTTGCGCCGATGCAGCAGCCGATCCGCTTCGGCAATGTGGTCCTTCGGTCGGCGGGTTCCCGGGTCGCTCAGCGTGTCCTCCGGCCTGGTTCCATCCTCTGCGAAGCGAAAGCTACGAGCTTGTGAAATTTTTCTCAAGCGCCCGGAACCGGCCCTGGGCGGCCGAAAACCTGGCGCGATATCACCGGGAAGCGACGCCACCACAGGCCGTTCGACGGTTCGAAGGGCCGATACCTGACCGTGACCGAAGTCACGATGCGGGAGTCACTTGCGGGCGAAGGATTATGTTGACTCTAGCAATAAAAGTTGATAATGTTGGCCTCCCCACGTTTGTGAGCAACGCCGCTCACATCGCTCCTGCCGCAATCGCTGGTCTCGCTGGTCTCGATCGCCACTCATGAGTTCGCGTTTTCTTATCCCGGTGTTGTGCGTTGCGGCCGTTGTCTATGCGTGCGGACCACGCACTCGCAGCGATGCATCCGGCGTGAAGAAGAACAGCGCGAGCATCGCGCAGACCACCAGCAAGGCGTCAGCGCCGCGCAAAGCCCCGCGCCAACAAGCTGACCTCGCGCCGTCCTTCACCGCGCAACTCACCGTGAATGCGGCTCCGACCGAAGTGCGCCTCGCGCTCCGCATCGTGAACACGAGCAGCAAGCGCGTCGAGGTGAACTTCCCCACGGGGCAGACCTACGACTTCGTGATTGTCGATTCGGTCGGTCGTGAAATGTGGCAGTGGGGCTCGGGCCGCATGTTCACGCAAACGCTGCGCAATCGCCTGCTCGACGGCGGCGAATCGCTCATCGTGAGCGAGACGTGGAAATCGGCGTCGCTTGCGCCCGGTCGCTACACCGCGCGCGGCGTGCTCACGAGCCAGAACTATCCGTTGTCGCAGACGACTGAATTCACGGTAGGAGCGACGGCGACAGTTGCGACGAAGGACGAGCCCTAGGGACTGCTGCCCAAAAAACAGGGTACAGGGTACAGGGTTAGGGTGTAGGGTCGGGCTCGGCGAATGCGTCGGGCCCTTTGTTTTTCGTACGCTGCACCCTGGCCCTAACGCTGCACCCTGTACCCTGCCGCTGCACGCGAGCGCCATTGGGCTCATTCCGGTCGGACCGCGGCCGAGCCCCCTTCTATATGTATGGTCGGCCGGAAGAACTCGTTGATTGGTGCGGATTCGTACATGCGTTTCAGCGCGGCAAAGTGGCTCATGGCTTTAGTATGGCATAGCTTCCTCCCCCATGGCTTCTCCCGCACGCAAGCAGGAAGACGACCGCGATCTCCAGCTCCTCGATCAGCTGAGCGATGCGCGCAAAGCGCTGGTTGACCAGATCGGCCGCCGCATCGTCGGCCAACACCAGATCGTCGACGACCTCGTCGCGGCGCTGCTCGCCGGCGGACACGTGCTCCTCGTTGGCGTTCCCGGACTGGCAAAAACGCTGCTGGTGCAGACCGTCGCCCAAGCGCTGGACCTGACGTTCAACCGCGTGCAGTTCACGCCCGACCTGATGCCCAGTGACATCACGGGCACCGAACTTCTCGAAGAGGAGCACGCCACCGGACGCCGCTTCTTCAAGTTCGTCAAGGGCCCGGTCTTCGCGAACGTGGTGCTGGCGGACGAAATCAACCGCGCTCCACCGAAGACGCAGGCGGCGCTGCTGCAAGCGATGCAGGAGCACGCCGTGACCGCGTCGGGCCAAACGCACAAGCTCGCCGAGCCATTCTTTGTGCTCGCGACACAGAACCCGATCGAGCAGGAAGGCACGTATCCGTTGCCGGAAGCGCAGTTGGACCGCTTCATGCTCATGCTCAAGGTCGGCTATCCGTCCCGCGAGGAAGAAGAGCGTATCGTCACCGCCACGACCGGCGACCACACGGTGGAGGTGAAGCCGGTGCTCAGTGGCGCGCAGCTGATCGAACTCCAACACCTGGTGCGGCGCTTGCCCGCCCCGCCCACGGTCGTGAACTACGCAGTGAAGCTGGCGCGGAGCACCCGTCCGGATTCGCCCGACGCAACGGAGCGGATCAAGAAGTACGTGAGCTGGGGCGCCGGACCGCGCGCGTCGCAATACCTGGTCCTCGGCGCAAAGGCCCGGGCGGCCATGGACGGCCGGGGCATCCCCGACCTCGAAGACGTCAACGCAATGGCACTTCCCGTGCTCGCCCACCGTATGGTCATCAACTTCCAGGCGGAAGCCGAGGGCGTAAGCCCCGAGAAGCTCATCGAGATCCCCGACCGACCATAGCGATGGAAATCAGGGACAGAAAGCGCGTCATTTTCTGGGTCCGACTGGGCCTGATCCTCGGCACGATCGTGTTTGTTGTGTCATGGAGCGTCAGGCGCGTGACGGACAAGGTGCAAGAGAAGACCGAGGGCATGAGCGTCGCCACACAAGGGCCGTCGGCTGCGTCGCTCGGCCCGGGCGACGTGCAGATCCTCACCACCGACGGCAACTTCGACGTCACCCTGACAGGCAGCAGTATCTCGGCGGGCCTCTCGCCCAAAATGCAGGCCCAGGTGCGTGACGAAATGAACAAGGACACGAAGGACGAGACCGGCCTGGGCGCTGTCATCGCCGGTGCCGTGAAGTCCGGCGTCGCGAGCGCCATCGGGATCCACGTGTCTTGGGACCTCGCCAACGTGAAGGAAGTCCAGTTCATGGACGGGAAACTCACGCTCATCGACAAGGACGGCGACACACACGGCTTAGCGGGCGACAGCAAGAGGGACAATACGAGCGACAAGGCGCGCTTCAGAACTGCGGACGCGGAACGTTTCATTGCCGCCGTCAACAAGCGCAAAGCAGAGCTGGGAATTCCGTAGCACGTGCCGGGTCGCCCACCCCCACCCTTCCTTCGCTCGCTCATCCGACTGCGCTGCCCGCACTGTGGCGTGGGCGCGGTGCTGAAAGGCCATTTCGGAGTGCAGGAGCGTTGCGCGCACTGCGGACTTCGCTTCCATCGTGGCGGCGCCGCGTATTTCAGCGGCGCTGTGATCGTCAACTACCTGCTTTCCTCGGCGGCGACATTGGCGACCTTCCTCATCGTCGTTGCGTTGACGTGGCCCGGCGTGCCGTGGCGTGTCCTGGGTTACTCGGTCCAGGCGCTGGTGGTCGCGATGATCCTGCTGCTCCATCCCGTGGCCAAGGTCATCCTGCTGACGGTGGACGTGCGTTTTCGCGCGGTGACGCCGGACGAATTCGCGTAGGCGCGACTCAGCGCCGCAGCCGGGCCCATACGGCCGGGTCTTCGTCGCCCAATAGCCACACCGAGTAGCCGCGCAGCCCGTACTGCGTGATGAGTTCGCGCTTGGCCATGAAGGCACGTGCGTCTTCGAGCCACATGTGCTGAAAGACGCCCTTCTCTTCCCACATGGCAAACGGCGACTTCTGCACGTCGTCCCACGTGGGCGTGACCCCAGCCCTCGCGAGAATCTCCATGCCGCGCGTATACGAGATGTCGCTGCCGCGCAGCCGCGACCCATTCTTCTCGTCGTACGCGGGATACCACCAGTCGGAATAGCCCGCGAGGCCGAGTGAGATCTTCGAGGGCGGCACGCCCTGCGCGAGGGCGTACTTGAGTGACGCGAGCATCCACGGGTACCCAGCCACCGGGCCCGGCGGCGACCCACCGGTGTGCTGCGCGTACGTCATGTACGAGATGAAATCGAGCGTGTCGGCCAGCGCCTTGTAGTCGAATGCGGCGCGCCAATTGTCGTGAATCCATTTGTCGTAGCTGCCGGTACCCGGGTCGTCGCCGGTGCGCGGAACGACTGCCGCTGAGATGCCGCAACCGGCGCGACGAACAGAATCAGACGCCGCGCGCGTAAACGATGTGAAGGCATCCTTGTCGTTCACGTGAAAGTTCTCGAAATCGAACTGAATCCCGTCAAACCGGTTGACGCGACACAGCTCGGCGAGCGAACGCAGCGCTTGAGCGCGCGCGGCAGGGTGTGTGAGGACGCGATGGATGGACGGCTGGTCGAAGCCCGGATTCATCACCAGCGGCATCAACTTGACGCGGTTCGCCTTGGCTGCTGCCACGACCCGCGGATCGACGCTGCCGCGAATGAAGCCGGCCGAATCCATCTGGAACACCTGCGGCGAAATGATGTCAATCTGGTTGGCGCGCGCGAGAAAAGCCTGGATGCTCGCTTCGCCCCTCAGATACCACAGGGACTCCATCCGCGGCGCCTGCGCCCCAGCGGCACCCGCTAACAGCAGCGCAATCGTGCATTGCATCACGCGGGCAAGGAACCCGTCGATGCTGGTGGCGATGTAAACAGTCGCGCTAAGGTCGGCCATGTCGGACAAGCTTGCTCCTCGCGGCGACGTTCGCCACTCTCATCAGGAACGGAATAGGGGCATCGAGGGTCACAGCTGTTTGACAGTGGCTGCGCCCGCAGCCGACCGCCGGGCCCCTGATCAGGAGGGAGTGTGCGCACGACGACTCGTACTGTGGCTGCTGCGTCGCTGTCCATGGCCATCACGGCTTGCATCGCGGCCAGCGGCGGCCCCAGCCGGCAGGTGCCCGGAGACAGGCCGGGACCGCGGATGCCCCGCCCCGGGACGAGCGTCGTGCCCTCGGCGCCCCCCGGCGCCAACATGCAGTATGTCTGTCGAGGAAACGTTCCGAGCGGCTGGATCGCGGTAGACTATCTGGAGGACGCCGAGGGTTGCGCCACGTCGCGGAGCAGATACAGCGTCGCCGCGGCAGTGCGACTGACCGCGACGCCGGTGAACAGCAGCCTCGAGGTCTGCGCGGACCAGATGATTCCGCGCGACTGGCGAGAAGTCCGGTTGCTTCCCGGAGATGCGCGTTGCCCCTCCAACAAGCCGGATGCGGACCCTAGCCGGGCGACGGTCCGCGAGATATCACGTATGCGATGAGACATCACCTCGTTATCGCCGCAATCGCCTTGCCACTCCTGACGCCACCGCGCGCGGTGGCGCAGACCACGCTACAGTACCGGTCGCCCTCCGGAATCGAATACCGGTCACAAGTAGACACCGGCAGCGTGAAGCGCGCGCAGACAGCGCTCGATGCCGACGCCGCCAACCCGCAACGCTACATCGACCTCGGCATCGCCCAGTCCGGCGTGCGGCAGTTTCGCGAGGCCATCGTGACGTTCACCAAGGGACTCGCCATTGCGCCGAACAACGCGCTGCTGCTCCGCTGGCGGGGACACCGCTATCTCTCGACGCGCCAATTCGATCTGGCGGTGGCGGATTTCGAGCGCGGCGCGCGCATCGATAGCACGATGTACGGCATCTGGTACCACTGGGGCATCGTCCGATTCGCGCGCGGCGACTTCAACGGCGCTGCGGACGCGTTCGGTAAGGCGCTCCGAAATCCGCCCGACGGCGGCGAGTTGCAAGGCTCCATCGATTGGCTGTGGATGTCGCTCTCGCGCGCAGGCCGTCATGCGGAGGCCAAAGCCCTGCTCGATCGCAAGCCGGACACCACGACCGTGAAGAACGCGTACTCGCAGCGCATCGCGATGTACCGCGGCCTCACGCCGCCGGAGCGACTCCTCACGCCGGCGGACACTGCGGACGTGCAGATGTCGACGCTGAACTTCGGGCTCGGCAATTACTACCTGGTGAAGGGCGACGCCTCCAAAGCGCGCGCGGCGTTCGAGCAATCGATCGCGGCTGGCGGTTGGCCCGGCTTCGGCTTCATCGTGTCAGAATTGGAGCTGCGGCGTCCAAGGTAGACCTCGTCGGCCCAAATGCTGGACGCCGCTTGGCGCGCCCGCCAACTTTGGCCCGTGAGCAGCAGAGTCATCGTCATCACCGGCGCGAGTAGTGGCATTGGCGCGGCTGCCGCTGAGCTGCTGTGCCGTACATCGGATCACCACCTCGTGCTCGTGGCGCGCAGAAAGGCTGCGTTGGACGCTGTCGCCGCCCGATGCCCACGACCCGTACACGTCGTTGTCGCCGACATGGAGGTGCGCGCCGAAGTTCAGGCCGTCGTACATAGCGCCATACGGAAGTTCGACCACATCGACGTGTGGATGAACAATGTCGGTCGCGGAATTACACGCGCCCCGTCACAACTGACCGACGCCGATGTCGACGCCATGATGCAAGTCAACGTCAAATCGGCCCTCTACGGCATGCAGGAAGTGCTGCCGCATTTCAAGGCACGTGGCGAAGGGCACTTCATCAACATCTCCTCAATGCTGGCGCGCCTGCCGCTCGCGCCCATGCGGTCCGCCTACACGGCGTCGAAGTTCTACCTCAACGCGCTCACGCTCCAGATGCGTGACGAGGTGCAGGCGACACACCCGAAGATTGCGTTCTCCCTTGTGTCGCCGGGACTCGTGGGAACCGCCTTCGGAATCAACGCGGTGCACGGCGGCACCGACTCCCGCGCGATGCCGGACCCGCAGGGCGTCAACGAGGTGGCCGCAGTCATCGCCGACGTCATCAAGACGCGCGCACCGGACGTTTACACCCGAAATGGCTCGCGCGCCCGCGTGGCCGCCTACTACGCCAACCTTGGCGTGGACCCGTGATCGGTTGCCGTTGCATGCGACCGCTGCGCCGAGCAGCGCCGCAAATAGTCTGGATCGCCGGCGCGAGGACACGCCGCCTGGCATACCGGTCGGCCGTCACGCCAGTCTGGACGCTGCCCATCGCCCACGCCAGCTTTGCCCGATGCCCTACTTCCTATTCGGACTCCTTGCGGCCGCCGCATATGTGATCGGCAGCCTTCGCATTCTCTCACAATACGAGCGCGGCGTCGTCTTCAAGCTTGGCAAGTACGACGGCACCCGCGAAGCCGGGTTGCGCTTCGTGCCGTTGCTGCTGTCGCGCATGAAGACCATTTCCCTGCGCATCGTTGCAGTCGACGTGCCGTGGCAGGACGTCATCACGAGCGACAACATCACGGTCAAGGTCAATGCAGTTCTGTATTTCCGAGTCAGCGACCCGGCGCTCGCGGTCATGGAAATCGAGGACTATATGATGGCCACCATGCAGCTGGCGCAGACCACGCTGCTCGCGGTGCTCGGCCAAGTGGAACTCGACGAGCTGCTCGCAGACCGCAAGAAGGTGAACGACCTCCTCAGGAAGATCATTGACGAGCGCACGGAGTTCTGGGGCGTCGAGATCTCCGCCGTGGAGATCAAAGACGTGCAGCTCCCGGACACCATGCGCCGGGCCATCGCGCGCCAAGCGGAAGCCGAGCGTGAACGCCGCGCCAAGATCATTAACGCCGAGGGCGAGCTTCAGGCATCGGAGACGCTGTCGGAGGCCGCGCGCGTGATGTCGCTCAACCCCGCGTCACTGCAACTGCGCTACCTCCAGACGCTCTCGGAAATCGCCGTGGAGAACAACTCGACGACGATTTTCCCGCTGCCGATGGACTTGTTTAAGCCGTTTCTGGAGCGCGCCGGTGTCAAGGACGTGGACGCAGTAGCCTCTGCCGCGCAGACGCCGTCCATTCGACCGGCCCCCGCCCCGCCGGCGCTGCCCGCCCCAGCTCCAAAAACCAGCGTCGCTGTTTCCAAACGGGCCACATCGTCGAGCAAGGCTCCCAAGTGAGCGGTAAAGGTGTGGACCCGTGATCGGTTGCCGTTGCATGCGACCGCTGCGCCGAGCAACGTTCGTGTCATGAATAGCATGCTCCGATTCGCCATCACGATCGCGATCGCGCTCCCCGTAGCGGCGTGCAGCGAAGGCGTGGCAGGCATTCAAGATCCTCCTCCGCGGCTACGACAAAACCAAGGCGGTCGCGCAGCAGACGCCGGGCTATCTGTTGAGCAGCGGCACGTTCGAGCCTCCGCGCTGGTCACCGCCAACGAATTGCCGCAACCGGTGCGCTCAGATTGGGTGCGCTTTAAAGTCAACTAGCCGCGGAACCCCCACGCCGCAGCCAACATGAAATCGCTCATCATCGCCGTCGCCGCATGTCTCTCGTTCCCTGCCGCTATCGCCGCACAACAACGTCCGGCGCCAGACCCGGTGCAAGCAGTGGCCGCGGACCGGCGCGACGACCCACGGCGCGCTCCGGCGCGCAGCGAGGGTGAAGGGCCGTTCACGCGGCTGATCATTCGCGGCGCGATTCTCATCGACGGGTCCGGGGCGCCGCCGCGCGGCCCGGTGGACATCACCGTGGAAGGCAACCGGATCACCGGCATCAGCAACGCCGGTACGCCGGGAGTGCCGCGCGACACCACGCGCGACACCACGCGCCGCCAAGCGCCCGCCGCCCGCGAAGTAGATGCGACCGGGATGTACGTGATGCCCGGCCTGGTGGACCTGCACGTGCATCAGGGGACGCAACAGAAGGCCGCCGAGTCGGAGTACTACAACAAGCTGTGGCTGGGCCACGGCATCACGACGGTGCGCGGTGTTCCATTCGCAAGCTTCGACTACTCCACCAAGGAAAAGGCGCGTAGCGCCAAGAACGAGATTACGGCGCCGCGGTACGTCGTGTACCAGCGGCCCGGCAGCGGCTGGGATCAGGGGCCGATCGTCTCGCCGGAAAAGGCGCGCGAATGGGTGCGCTGGCTCAAGCAGAACGCCGGCGATGGCCTGAAAGTCGGCGCCGAACGGCCGGATATCATGGCGGCCCTGCTGGACGAAGCGAAGAAGCAGGGTCTTGGCTCCACCGCGCATCTCCAGCAGACCGGCGTGGCGCAGATGAATGCCGACGAAGCCACGCGCCTTGGACTGGGCAGCGTGACGCACTTCTACGGGCTGTTCGAATCGATGTACGACAGCACCTCGATCCAGCCGTGGCCCGTGGACATGAACTACAATGACGAGCAGAAGCGGTTTGGTCAGGTCGCGCGCCAGTGGCGGCTCGTCACGCCGCGCAGCGCCAAGTGGAATGCGCTGCTCGCCAAATTCAAGGAGCGTGACGTCACGCTGGACCCGACCATGGTCACCTACCTCACGGGCCGCGACGTGTTTCACCACATGTACGCGCCGTGGCACCAGAAGTACACGTTGCCGACGCTGTGGGACTACTACACGCCCAGCCGCGTGAATCACGGGTCGTACTGGTACTACTGGACCACGCAGGACGAGATCGAGTGGCGGAATTTCTATCGCGTGTGGATGATGTTCCTCAACGACTACAAGAACCTGGGCGGCCGCGTCACGGCCAGTTCCGACGCCGGCTTCATCTACAACACGCCGGGCTTCTCCACGGTGCACGAGCTGGAGCTGCTGCAGGAAGCCGGCTTCCATCCGCTGGAGGCCATTCGCAGCGCCACGTATCACGCCGCCGAAACGCTGGCCAAGCCCACCGGCAAGGGCATCGAGACCGGGTACATCGCGCGTGGCATGCTGGCCGACATGTTGATCGTGGACCAGAATCCACTGGAGAACTTCAAGGTGCTGTACGCCACCGGCGCGCTGAAACTGAACGATCAGACCGGCAAGCCGGAGCAAGTCGGCAGCGTGCGTTGGACCATCAAGGACGGCATCGTCTACGATGCGCGGCAGTTGATGGCCGACGTCGCCAAAATGGTGGACGATCAACGCAAGGCTCGGCCCGCGGCCGCTGAACTGCGTCCGTAGCATCGGCGTCGCGAGTGGCGCCGGGGTCGTTCGCATTCTCCAAGTGGTACATCGACTGCCTTGATCGCGACGGACGTCTGGTGATTCTCTATTGGACGTCCCTCGAGTGGAAGGGCGTTCGCCTCACGTGGCACAGCGTCAGCGTCCACGCGGCGGGCGCGCCGGCCAAGACAACGTCCAGCGTCGTGGCCACTGCCCCGCCGTCGTGCACGCCGTCATCCGTCACATGGGAATCGACGCGATTGCGCTGCGCGGTGACATTGTCGCCCGGGGTGCGCGCAATTCCGCCGCAGCAATTGGCGGATGGCGTCACCTGGTCATGCGCCGCGCCAGCGGCGCGCGCCGTCGTGAAGCTGGGCGACACAACGTTCACCGGCACGGGCTACGCCGAACTCATCCAGCTTCGCGTGCCACCGTGGAAACTCGGCATCAGCGCCCTGCGGTGGGGACGTTGGATCAGCGATGACGTGTCGCGCTCCATGGTTTGGCGCCCGGCGATGCAGGACGCACAGCATTTCGGCCGGCCGGGCGAATTCCTGCCCGAACGCTGGTCCACTGGCCATGATGCGGTGCAGCCGCA
>JANNRQ010000153.1:0-5200 GCA_031401495.1 Gemmatimonadota bacterium | reverse complement strand
ACCGGCGAACGCGCGCGACTGCACGCGCTGTGGCTGCCACAACCCCGCGCCGATGCCCCCACGCTGCTCTACCTGCACGGCGCGCGCTGGGACGTGCGCGGCAGCGCGCCGCGCATGCGGCGCCTGCACGACTTGGGCTTTGCGGTGCTCGGCGTCGACTACCGCGGCTTCGGCCGCAGCGAGGGCGGCGAACTCCCCAGCGAGGCCATGGCCTACGAAGATGCGCGCGCGGCCTGGGACTGGCTGGCGCGCGAGGGCGCGCCCCAGGCACGGCGCTTCGCCTTCGGCCACTCGCTGGGCGGCGCCGTCGCGGTGCATCTTGCGGCGCAGGTGGACGACCTCTCCGGTCTCATCCTCGAGGGCTCTTTCACCTCGCTGCGCGACCTGATCGGCACCTTCAAGTGGGGTTGGCTGCCGGTGGGACCGTTGCTGACCCAGCGCTTCGAGGCCGCCGATCGCATGCCCAAGGTGCGCGCGCCCGTGCTGGTGGTGCATGGCAGCCAGGACAGCCTCGTGCCGCCCGAGATCGGACGCGCGCTCTACGAGCGTGCGCCCTCACCCAAGCGGTTCTTGCTCGTGCAAGGTGGCACGCACCACAGCACGAACTGGGTCGGCGTCGAGCAGTACCGCGTGGCGGTGCGCGAGATGTTCGGTGTGGAGGGCGGCAGCCGCATGGGTGAGTGAGGCTCACCGCGCGCCTCTACTCAGGAGTGATGCAATGACAGTCGTACGCCGACGAGCAGCGCCCAGGCGCAGCCGCACTCGTGGCCGAGGGCAATGCCATGCCCGGGCGGCGAGGAGCCGGAGAAAGTGCGCGAGATCTTGCGCGCGGACGTGCTGACGGGGTCGAAGGGGCTGGCGGATCCAGCGAGCACTCCATGACCGGTCCATCGCCCACGAAGCGTCCAAGAACACCCATCTTCCCGGGCATCGTTTACTTCGCGCTGGTGTTTGCGCTGGGCTTCTTGCTGGGCACGGTGAGAACCCTCTTCGTTCTAGACGCGCCAGGCGCCGGGCGGCTGCCTGGCGTGCTCATCGAGTTGCCGATCATGCTTGGCGCTTCGTGGTTCTTGTGCCGCTACGTCATTCGCCGCTTTGCGGTTGCGTCGACGGTCGCCGCCCGTGCAGTCATGGGCGGCCTCGCGTTTGCTTTGCTTTTGCTCGCCGAGCTTCTTGTGGGCGCGCTGCTCTTTGGCCGCACACCGGGCGAGCACTTCGCGCTGTACAGCGACGCGAGTTACGCGCTGGGCCTTGCGGCGCAGATTGCGTTCGCCCTGATGCCGTTGATTCAGATGCGGCTGGGTGAGAAACCGTGACCATGACCATGAGAGCGGCTGTCAACACACGCTACGGGCCGCCGGGCGTCGTGCAGATTCGGCAGGTGCCCAAACCCGAACCCCAAGCGGGCGAGGTCCTGATCCGCGTCCATGCAACGACGGTCAGCCGCACCGATTGCGGCATGCGTCGGCCGCACCCCTTCTTCGTCCGGCTCGTCGCGGGTCTGCTGCGGCCCAGGCTCACGATCCTGGGCATGGACTTCGCCGGGGAGGTCGAGGCGGTCGGCGCGGGCGTCAGCACGTTCAAACCGGGCGATCGTGTCTTCGGCTTGTCGCCGGACGTTTACGGCGCACATGCCGAATACCTCTGCATGCCCGAAAACGCGGCGATGGCGGCCATGCCGGCGGGCACGCGCTTCCGCGAGGCCGTGGTCTGCGAGGGCGCGTGGTATGCGGACACGAATCTGCAGGCGTTGCGCCTCGCGCCGGGCCACAGCATCCTGATCTACGGCGCGTCCGGCGCCATCGGCTCGGCCGCGGTGCAGCTCGCGAAGTCCTATGGCGCCAACGTCACGGCGGTTGTCGCCACGCGGCACCTGGACCTCGTCAGAAGCCTCGGCGCCGACCGCGCAATCGACTACATGGCGCAGGACTTCACGCACATCGGCGAGACCTTCGATAGCGTGTTCGACGCGGTGGGCAAGACGACATTCTTCCATTGCCGGCGATTGCTGAAACCCCAAGGCGTCTTCGCAGCGACGGATCTCGGATCCTGGTGCCAGAACCCCCTGCTCGCGATCGGGTCGGCGATCACGGGCAGCCACCGGGTCCTCTTTCCGCTGCCGCAGAGCGGCAAGGCCAAGGCCTTTGTCGAGTTCTTGAAGACCCGCATCGAGGCGGGCGAATTCCGCGCGGTGGTCGATCGGGGATATCCGCTCGACGCCATCGCGGATGCCTATCGCTATGTCGAGACAGCGCAGAAGACCGGGATCGTGGTCATCAACGTGAGCTCGGCCGGCGAGTACGTGCTGGGTCCGCGGGGCCGCTTCAGCGAGTGAAGGAGGGCTGGAGTGGGTCGGGTGCCGTTGCTGCCGGCGCGCTGCCCGTCGGCGGCCCTTCCACCCCTGCTTGAGCTTGCGGACTGGATGACGGCAAGGTGAACGGCTGCCGCCGCCGCGCCTCGTCAACTCGCGGACAGAACTCTGCCACCACGGAACGAGCAACCGGCTCGCCCAAATGATCGCAACTACCGCATTGCAGACGCCGAGGTCACCGCTACGAAGGTTCGCGAATGGCCATGAGGAGTCGCTGGGTGTCGCGAGCATCCACTGCAGACTACCGTCAGGCGAGCGCCTCCTCGATGGGCGCCACGACGTGCTCTGCATCGGCAGTTGCAAGGCATGTGGCGACCCACTCGGCGCACATTGCCTGCCACAGCACTTCACCGCCACACTTCAACTCGTTTGCAGCAGCCTTCACCCAATCGTGGTGCTCGGGCAGTGTCATCGCACGGTCGCACGCGTCGTGAACCAGCGAGATGCCGCGACCGATCCGACCCCCCACGTTCGTCCACCCCTTTTCGTGTAAGCCACCAAACACCACATGCTCCGGCGTGTCGCTACCAGGCAGCAAGTGACATCCCGTCATCGGACTGCTGTCGCCGTCGAGGAACACACACGTCGGTCGAGTAAACCTGTTCTGCGACGACATAAGCCCGAGTGCTTGCCCGACCTGCGAGCTGCCGTATGGCACGATCGCGCAACGGGCAAAGTAGTCTTGGGCGTGTGCGGATAGAATCTCGCTTAGCAACGCCTTCGCTGCTTCGTCCTCCACATAGACGTCGCACTCTGGATGGCTTTCGTCGTCCATCTTTGTCATCGCGAACTGCGGGCTGACGCCCGGTGCGATTACCTTGGTTCCGCCAGACTCCAAAATTTGCATCCGTGCATCCTGCGGGAGCTCTTCCAGAATATACGGCGAGTGAGTGGTGAGAATGATCTGCAACTCGTCCTCACGACAGCGGTCAGCCAGATCGCGCATCAATCGTCGCTGCGCGCGAGGATGCAATGAGGACTCAATCTCGTCGATTAACACGAGACTGTATTTGGGCAACTTCGTGCGAATCAGTTCAGCCACGGTGATTTCGCCGGAGCCTTGATGGAAGCCGGAGAACGCCGCGCCACCGCGCGCGATGACAGGCACCTCACGGGTGCGGTCGATGTCTGTCAACGCGATGCGTGCGGAGTCGTATGCTCTACCCATAACTCCCGAGAATCGTTGCACCTCGTCGTCGGAAAAGGCAACGGCCGATGCCTCGGCATGTTTAGTCTTGGCGATGCGCGCGTAGCCAACGCGAGTGCCAACGGGCTGCAGACGATTCAAGTCGATGTAAACGACTTGCCGTTCCGGCCGCTGCGAGTGACCGAGCCAACGCGAAGTCGGCTTACGAATCGAGCCACTTAGGTGATCGGTCCCCTGCTGATACCCGTAGCGAATCACGATGTTTTCCACCGTATCCCACGTGGTTCTCGGGAAAAATTCTGACGGGAACCAAGTGTCCTTCGGCAGTTCGCTGCGGTACACGCTTGCAGCGGCCTGAAGCAATGTGCTTTTGCCCGATCCGTTCTCGCCCACTATCGCGACGATGGGGAAGGGAAAGTTGATCCGCTGACCCGACCAGCCCCGCAGTCCACTGACCTCAAGATACTCCAGGCGCTTTGGCCAACTCGTTCCGCTGGCCCACTTCTTCACTACCTTGCGCATTTCGCGACCAACCGTCATGTGCATCCCCGGTATTGTCTAAACCTGCACTCCCCAAGCATCGCAAGTGTATTCGTGCGCTGCTATTGACCTCGCGCGCGATACGCTGCCATGGGCACGGACACTGAGCAATACGGTCGGATCGCTACGGCGTGCTTAGGCCGTCGGTAATTCCTGTTCGTGACCGGTCGCAATGGGACGTCAGCAGACCGTCACGCGCCTGCGCTCACCGCTCCCTTTGTCGCCGTAGCCGACGTTCGGATCCTGCAGCCTCATCGCTCCTGGTGGGTCGCAGGCTACCGGCCGCATTGCCATGGCCGACGCTTGAACGTCAACAGCCTGCTGCCCGTCAAGCCGCGGCACTCGGACACACCCAGGCGGGGTTGGGTAGGATACGTCGGCCGTTTGCCGCTGACCGCTGCGTGCCTTGCGAGCGCAAGTCTCCACGCATCCCGCTAACTCACGCCAAGCAGCCAGTGCGTCAAGTAGGCGCTGAGGGGCAGGTAGATCGTTTCAGACACGACGCCCGCAACGGCCTCCTTGGCGCTGTACTTCGGCCCGATCGCTTGCCCCACTTCGTCGAGCACGAACATCAGCCACCAGAAGAAGGCATAGAGCTGCCATTGCCCGCTCAGTGCGTCGCGTGCGGCGTGTTGCAGCAGCCGGGCTCATGGTCTGACGGACCGAGTCAGCAGCGCGAAGATCTCGGCCCGCACCGCTGCGTCGTGCCCGACGAGCAGGTGGCCGCCGTTGTCGAAGCCAATAAACTTCGCGCCAGGAATGCGGCTGGCCGTGTACTGCGCCGCGGCGTAGGTGCCGAAGCCGTCGTCGCGAGCGCTGACGACCAGCGTCGGCACGCGAATGATCTCCAGCGCATAGGAGCCCAGGCGTTTGCCCATCCGCGTGTCGTCGCGCAGCCCCGCGGCGCGGCTCGATACCGGCAGGATGCGGTCGGCCAGGTCGTTCACGCGCGCGCGCTCTGCCTCGCTCGCGGCGGCCACCTGCTCGGGCGGCGTCGCGAGCACATGGCGGATGAGCGGGTCGCGCGCCACGTGCAGTGCGGTCCAGAACAGGAAGTCCGAGTCGAGCAGGCGCAGCAGCAGCGCGTCCTTGTCGTCGGACACTGGCGGCGCGGAGTCGGCCACCGTTCCGGGCTTGTAGGC
>JANNRQ010000152.1:0-37739 GCA_031401495.1 Gemmatimonadota bacterium | reverse complement strand
AGGATCACGCCCTCATTGGACTCGAAACCGTCCATCTCCACGAGCAGTTGGTTGAGCGTCTGCTCGCGCTCGTCGTGACCGCCGCCGAGCCCGGCGCCGCGATGGCGGCCGACGGCGTCGATCTCGTCGATGAAGATGATGCACGGCGCCTGCGCCTTGCCCTGCTCGAACAAATCACGAACGCGGCTGGCGCCGACGCCCACGAACATTTCGACGAAATCCGAACCCGACATCGAAAAGAACGGACGGGCTGCTTCGCCAGCGACGGCTTTCGCGAGCAGCGTCTTGCCGGTTCCCGGCGGGCCGACGAGCAAGGCGCCCTTGGGCAGGCGGCCACCCAGCTTGGTGAACTTCTGCGGATCGCGCAGGAACTCGATGATTTCCTGGAGCTCTTGCTTGGCTTCGTCCGCGCCGGCGACGTCGGCGAACGTGACCTTGGGCGTGTCGCCGGTGAGGAGCTTGGCCTTGGATTTGCCGAACGAGAACGCCTTGTTGCCGCCCGCCTGCATCTGCCGGAAGATGAACAAGTAGAACGCGATGATGAGCAGCCACGGCAGGAAGCCGACGATCCACGATGTGATCGAGGGACGCGCGTCCTGCGCTTCGATCTGCACGCCGCGCGAGCGCAGCGCCTCGATTTCCTTCTCCGAGTTCTCGGCTGGAAAGTTCGTATTGAACTTCCTCACGTCGCGACCGTTGACGCTCACGGCCGAGCGAAATTCACCCTGGACGTATTTCCCGGACTGGATCACGACGCTCTTGATGTTGTCGCGTTCCAGTTCGCCGATGTACTGCGGCGCATACGTGATCTTGGGCGCCTGCTCACTGCGGGCGCCAACAATCTGGAGCAGGGCGACGGGAACGAGCAGCAGCAGGATCCAGAACGCGAACGTCTTGGACCACTTGCCCACACTCGAATCCTTCTTTTTCGGCGGCTGTGTAGCTGGCATTACTGCAAACTCGCGATATACGGGATGTGCCGGAAGTTTTCGGCGTGGTCGAGCCCGTACCCGACCAGGAATTCGTTCGGCGCGTCGAACCCCGTGAACTTCACGGGATGCTTGAGATCCGTGGCGATGTGCTTGTGCAACAGCGCGCAGATCTCGATTGAACGCGGACGTCGTTCAGACAACAATTCCATCAATCGACTGAGCGTCCTCCCAGTGTCGACGATGTCCTCCACCAATAGGATATGCTTCCCCTCCAATTTGGTTTCCGGGTCGTACAACAACCGTACGTTGCCGCTTGAGAAAGTGTTCTCTCCGTAGCTCGCGGCGACCAGGAAATCCACCTGAAGCGGCCTCAATATCTGCCGAACCAGGTCACTGAGAAATATAAAGCTCCCCTTGAGTAACCCGAGCACCAGCAAGTCCCCATCTGGATAGCCAGCCGAAATGGCAGCCCCCAGTTCCTTGACCTTGCCGGCGATTTGGCTCTCGTCGTAGACGATGCGTTTGACGGCACGCCCCATGAGGCGCGGGTCAGCGGTCATTGAGCTCACACCGGAATAGTACCTCGCCACCGCTTCGTCGCGCGGCAGCGGAACCCTGATGGACGCCCGGGATCCAGACGATGTCGCCGTCCGCAAGGACCACCGGCCACCGCTCCCGCAGGGCGCCGCTGACGCGGGCGTCGGTGAGATAGCGTTTCACACGCCGCGGCTCCCCGGATCCGGCGCGCATGCGGTCGCCCGCACGCCACCGCCGCACCTCGAGTCTCGCATCCGCGGGCAGGCGGGCGGTCCAGGCGTCCGCGCTTCGAGGGAGCGCGGAAATCGCTGCAAAGGTCCAACGATCGAACGCCAATCCATTGCGCAGGGTGACGGTCGACGGGCCGGCGACACTGCGCGCGAGTCGCAGCTCGAACGCGTCGCGGGTGCGAGCCATTTCCCATCCCCCACTCATGGGAATTCGGCTACCCACCTTGCCGCTTGTCGTGAACGCGACGAGACGATTCGTACCGCGCCTGTCAGCGCGCGCTCCCGCGCGCGCGACGATCGCCGGCCACAGCGTGCCGAGTTCCTCTGTCGACAGGCCCGCCAAAGCCGCTGCCGACACTGCGATGCCGTCGGTGACCGGCGCGATCCCGATTGCCGATGTCACAACGCTCTCCAGCGCGGCGCGCCAATCGGCCGCGTGTTTCGCGAGGGACAGTACCTCGCGCTCAAAGCCGGGTCGCGCGCGGGCCAGCGCCGGCAGCACATCACGCCGGATTCGGTTGCGCAGATGCTGCGGCGAGGCGTTGGTCGGGTCCTCGATCCAGCGCGCATGGTGGCTCATGGCGTACTCGGCCACTTCCGCGCGCGACACTGCGAGGAGGGGTCGCACGGCGTAACCAGGCCCGAACAAGCCGGAAAGTCCACGCGCCCCCGCATCGCGTAACACGCGCATCAGCACCGTTTCCACCTGGTCGTCCTGCGTGTGGGCTGTCGCGACCTCGGCACCGCACGCGCGCGCCACTGCACCGAGAAACGTCAGACGCTCGGCGCGCCACGCCGCCTCAGTGGAAGCGCGCCGGTTCGCATGACCGATGACCACGGGAAAGCCGAGCGCCGCGGCCTCCCGACCGACGAGCGCGGTAGCGCGGGTCGCGGCTGATCCCGTTCCGTGGTCGAACGTCGCGACCATGACGACGGAGCTGCGGGCCACACGCGCGGCGGCGTACATCATTGCCATGGAGTCCCGACCGCCCGATACCGCCAACACGAGGCGCTTGCCCCGCGCGGCCGACCGTACCGCCCGCTCGACCGGACGGTGTGAGACACGGGAGGCCGGGACGCGCGCGGGCACTGTATTTCTAAGGTAGCGCGGCCCCTCGGGACGCGCCTATTATTACCGCGCGACTTATCACCGGAGCTATTTGTGGAAAGTCAGGGTCCGCTAGCGGTTCTGTGGGTTGGCATCGGCCTGTGTTGCTTCTACATCGCACTCGTTTGGCTCAACACCCTGCTGGGCTTCTTCCTCACGCCGTTGTTCATCATCCCGGCCACCTGGGTGATGGATTTCATGAAGGCGCGCAAATCGTCCGAGAAGGGTTCCGCCTGAGCGCGGAACTTCGAGAATGGTGCTGACGACTGGGCTGCGGCGCTTGCCGCGGCCCTTGTTCGTCTTGGGGCTTTGCGCTGGCACGTTGGCATCGGCGCAGGACCCGATGCGACCCGGCGCGCCGTGGAAGTCGATGGAAACGCCGCACTACCGCGTGCATTTCCAGGAGCCGTACGAGCCCTGGACCCTCGACGTGGCCGGCCGTGTGGAGGCAGTGGACTCGGCGATCGCGAAGCTGGTCGGATACCGCACGCCCAAGAAGATCGACGTCGTGGTGCACGATCCGTTCACACAGTCGAACGGGTACGTGATTCCCTTGCTCGACGGGACGACCACGGTGTGGTGGGCAACCCCGCCGGATCCCCGCAGCGACATCGGCAACTACCGCTCATGGGGCGAGATGCTTGCCGCGCACGAGCTGGCGCACGTGGCGCATCTCACGCGTCCGTCGCGCAATTTCTGGCAACGCCTCTTCTGGTCGTCTCTGCCCGCCAGCATCGGCCCGATCGCCCGGAGATCGCCGCGCTGGGCGTACGAAGGCTACGCGACCGTGCTCGAGGGTCAGATCACCGGATCTGGCCGGCCCAACGGCGTGTGGCGGCCGGCCATGCTTCGGCAGTGGGCGATCGAAGGGCGCCTGCCAACATATGCCGGAATGAACGGCGGCACGGCGTTCCGCGCCGGTGACTTCGCCTATCTGAGCGGGTCCGCGTTCATGGAGTGGCTGCTCAAGCGCCAAGGCGACTCGACCCTGCGACACGTGTGGCGCCGCATGACGGCAGTGACGAATCGCAGCTTCGACCAGGCATTCACCGGTGTGTACGGCGAACCTCCGGCCATCCTCTACGGACGGCACGTCGCCGAGCTCACGGGCGACGCGATGCGCGCCAAGGCAGACCTCGAGCGCTCCGGATTGCGCGAGGGCGAGTTGGTGCAACGCCTCAGCTGGTCCACGGGCGATCCGGCGATTTCGCGCGATGGCCGCCGCGTCGCGCTGACGCTGAGCGAACGCAACAAGCCGTCGCGCCTCGTCGTGTGGAACACGGTGCCGGACACCGCGCAGCGGCGGCGTGCGGCGCCACCGGTGCGCGATTCGCTCGATGTCCCTGGCCGGACTTTCAATCCGCCTGCGCGACGCGTAGAGCGCGAACTGCCGGCGCACAACGGCAGCTCGTACCTGTACCCGCGCTGGTTCGCGGACAATCGGCGCATGTTGGTCACGCGCTGGGCGGTCCGTAGTGACGGCACGGCGGGCCCGGACGCTTACATATGGAACACGGCCACCGGAGACGTTGCCCGGGTGACGCGGGGCGAAAGCATTGTCCAGGCCGACCCGAGTCCCGACTCGCACGAAGCCGTCGCGATGCGATGCCACGAGGGACACTGTGACATCGTCCGCGTGACCTTCGCCATCGCATCGGTAACGCCGCTGCTCGAGGGCAGTCCGACCCGCTCGTACTACCGGCCGCGCTTCTCCCCGGACGGCCAGAAGTTCGCGGCCGCAGTGTCGGACAGCGGCCGCTGGAGTGTGGTCATTGCCGACCGCGACGGAAACAATTCCCGGCGCATCGGTCCGGATGACGGCGTGAGCCGCTACGACGCGCAGTGGACCGCAGGCGGCGATTCGCTGATCGTCGTTTCCGAGCGCGGCGGCGTTCCGAATCTCGAGATCATGAGCCTCGACGGCGGCCTCCGGAGTGTCACGCGCGTCACGGGCGCCGCTGTCGCGCCCGAACCGAATCACGTGGACCGCTCGATCTGGTATTTGTCATTGCACTCACGCGGATTCGACGTGCGCCGCCTCGCGAGTGACGCCCCCGTCGCGGACTCCGTCGTGACGATCGATGCGACGCGCTATGCGTGGGCCGGCATACAGCAGACGCCCCCGGTGTCGTTGGGCGTCCAACCCGGCCGGGCCGCCGAGTACATGGGCCTGGGTCCGTCCAATTCACGGTGGCTGCCGGGCGCCGCCGCGTCTGCGGACGGCCTCGGCGGCACCATGACGATCTTCCGCGGCGATATCGTCGGCCGGTGGAACACCACCATCGCCGGCTCCTACGGCGAACCCGGCACGTGGCAGGGCGCATCCATCCGCTCGACGGTGCGCTACTTCTGGCCGGCGATCGAGGTCGGCGCGCACGTGTTCGAGCACAATCCCTCCGAAGGGCGCGACGCCGCGCCGTACGCGGACAGCGTGGACGCGCGTGGTGTTCAGGCCGTGGTGGCGCTGTCGCGCACGTTCCGTCGCGAGGGAATGCGACTCGGTGTTCGCGTCGGCGCGGCCGGAGGCTCGGTACACCCGAAGCTGAGTCTGGAGCGCAAGCGGTTCCTCGGCTTCGCCGATATTGACTTCCAGCTGCGACAGCAGGTGGGATCCCGCGGCGTACTCGAGCGCATTCGCTTCAACCTCGCCGAGGGCACGATGCGCAAGGAATTCCGGCGCATCATGGCCACGCTGCAGCTCGCGACCACGGGCGACGCGTTCCCGATTGACGTGTCGTGGACGCTCGGGCGACACCTCGGGTCGCGGCATTCGTTCGACGAGTTCTCACTCGGCGGCCTTCAGTCCGCGACCATGGACACATCCATCATGGTGCAGCGGTATTCGATGGCGATGCTTCCAACCGCGACGGAGACGGGACGCGCGATTCAAGCCTGGCGGATCGCGGTTCCCTCCAAGGTCACCTTCTATGTAGAAGGCGCCAGCTTGGAGTCCACCGGCGCCAGCGTCGGCAAGATCAAGGACGGATTCTACATCTGGCACCGCGGCGCCGGCATCGAGCGGCGCATCAACACGCCGCCGATCCCGGTGGGCTACATGCCCGCGATGCAGACACGCATCGGAATCGGGTACTCGATCGACAAACCGTTCGACGAGAAGTTCCGCGCCTACGTGCAGGTCCGGTTCGAGCCATAGTCCACTTGCTGTTCGGATTTCATTTGAGGAATTGAGTGTGTCGAAATCGTTCGAGGCGCCCGGTGCAATGATCGCGTTGTGGTGGCGGCGCTTGTCGCGTGTGCCGTTCGGTCGCACGCTGTTCAGCATCCTGATCGGTCGCGTGGTGCCGTACACAGGCAGCATCGGCGCGCGCTGCGAAGAACTGGGGCCGGGATACGCGCGCTGGACGCTGCGCGACCGCCGGGCAGTGCGAAACCACCTGCGATCGATCCACGCCATCGCGCTGGTGAACCTCGCCGAGGTCAGCAGCGGCTCGGCGATGCTCACGGCGCTACCACCCGGCGTTCGCGGCATCGTCACGGGTCTCGAGATCAAATACCTGAAGAAGGCACGCGGCCTGCTGACAGCCGAGGGGCGCGGCGCCGTGCCAGACGTGCTCGGCCGCACCGACGTTGACGCGACCGCGGAGATCAAGGACGCGTCCGGCGAACTCGTCGCGACGGCCGTGGTGCATTGGCGACTGGATCGGCCCGCGTGAATACCGCGCTTACGAACGACGCCGGGATCCGCGTACCGCTCATCTGCGGCGCGATGTACCCGTGCAGCAACCCGGAATTGGTGGGCGCGGTGTCAGCCGCCGGCGGCATCGGAATCATCCAACCGATCGCGCTCACCTACGTTCACGGCCACGAGTTCCGCGCCGGCGTTCGCGTCGCGCAGAAGGCGGCGAACGGCAACCCAATCGGATTCAACGCGCTGATCGAGGAGTCGAGCCAATACTATCGCCGGCGCATGGAAGCCTGGATCGAGATGGCGCTCGAGGAAGGCATCCGGTTCTTCATCACATCGCTCGGCAAACCGAAGTGGGTGGTGGACCGCGTGTCGCAGGTTGGCGGAGTCGTGTACCACGACGTGACCGCGATGAAGTGGGCACTCAAGGGCCGCGACGCTGGGGTAAGAGGACTCATCGCGGTGAACGATCGCGCCGGCGGACACGCTGGTGACAAGCCGGCCGAAGCCCTTCTCGACGAATTGCAGTCTGTGGGATTGCCCGTGGTGTGCGCAGGCGGCATCGGGACGGCGAAGGACTTCCGCCACATGATGGACCTCGGCTACGCCGGCGCACAGCTGGGCACGCGCTTCATCGCCGCGACCGAGTGCACCGCCAGCGCGGACTACAAACAGGCGATCGTGAACGCTGGCGCGAAAGACATCGTGCTCACCGAGCGGCTCACTGGCGTCCCAGTGGCCGTGATCAAGAACGATTTCGTGAAGCGGCTGGGGCTCAAGGCGGGGCCGATCGCGCGGTTCATGCTGCAGCACCGGCGCATGAAGCACTGGATGCGGACGATTTACGCGCTTCGCTCACTGCGGCAGCTCAAGATGGACCTGCGCGCGGGGAAAGGTGCGGAAGAATACTGGCAGGCGGGCGCAAGCGTCGATGGCATACAGAGCATCCAGTCCGCTGGATCCATCGTTGCGGACTTTGAGCGCGCCCTGAACTGACAGACCCAAGACCCAAGCTCACTACGCCCAGACGACCATCACGTACACGTCGTACAAGGCATGGGTCCACGCAGTGACGCCGAAGCCGCGGGTGAGGTACAGCGCACTGAAGACGAGACCAGCGATCGCGCGATAGGTAAACGAGGCGAGTTCGAGCGTGTCGCCGTAGTCGCCGATGTAGTGAAAGGCCGAAAAGATCAGGGCGCCAATGAGCGCCGCGGTGATCCCTGCGGCGACGCGCTGACCGCCCAGCAGCCACCGCAGCCCAGCAGCCAGTCCGCCAACCAACAGAACGCGGAACAGCAACTCTTCGTACAGTCCCGCGCCCAACGCCAGCATCAGTCGCGTGCCGGCGCCAAGCGAAGCCAGCGGACTCGCAGCGTCCTGCGCGACGATGCTCATGCCCAGCAATCGCTGGGTGAGCGATCCAACAACGACGCCCAGGAGCAGCCCGAGCACGGCCGACTCGCCTAGCATCAGCGCGAAGATGCGCGGGCTCAGCGGGCCGCGGTTCATCCGGATGTCACGGACCACCAGAAAGACGCAGGCCGCGGCAATGGTCGCAAAGAACGCGAGCGATCCGCGACCGCCGACAAGCAGCAAGAACGGAGTCTTGAGCGCGACGTCCGCGGCATTGCGAAGGTTGGCGCCGGGCGCGGCGGCCAAGCCCGCGGCCAAGGCCTCATACAGCGCAAACAGCGGCAGGGCGAACAGGATGCTGTACCGCGGCGCCCGCGATGCGTTCCAGTAGGTCGTCGCGCCGTTCACCACTCAGCGGCCTGTGCTGCCGAATCCGCCGGCGCGTGACGTGGACTTGGTGACCGTGCCGCGCTCGAACGCAAGAATTTCGAACCGGCCCAGCACCATCTGCGCAATGCGTTCGCCGTGCTCAATGGATTGCGGGATCGACGTCTCGTTGCGGATCAGCACCATCCACTCGTCCGGATAGTCCGAATCCACCGTGCCGGGCGCGTTGGGGACGGTGAGGCCCTTCTTGAACGCAGTGCCGGATCGCGGGCGAATCTGCGCTTCGAATCCCTGCGGCAAGCGCGCCTTGAATCCGAGCGGAATCCGGGCGGTGATTCCCGGCTGGAGCACGAAGTACGAAGCCCCGGTCCCGTCATTCGTCTGTGACATCGCGTCCTTCACGCCAGTCCCGTCCGACAGGCTCACCGTCCGGCCCGTGAGATACGCGAACAGATCGTAGCCGGCAGAGCCTTCGGTTGCGCGCTCGGGAGCGCGAGCGTCTTCGTACAGCAATTCGAGCGTGATCGCGTCAGCCATTCGTGGACAGTAAGCTGTACGCGCGAGAAATCCGATGCCAGATTCCACTCACCGCAGCCGCCCAACACTCCCCGGAGTTTCCATGAACGCCCGTCTCGCTCGCTTGGCCATCGTACTCGCTGTGTCCAGTATGGCCGCTTGCTCCGGGTCTACCGGCGCAACAGGATCCGCGACGTCGGTGCCAGCGCCAGCCGTGGCCGCCGCGCCGCGGCCGTTCGAGTACGCAGCCGGCACGAGCCAATACCGCTATTTCGTCGAAGGCAAAGCGAGTCAGGGCGCCATGGGCAATACGCGCGATTTCACGTCCACCGTCACGCGCGTAATGACGGTGGCGCTCGCACGCTCCGGGCCTGACACGATCACCATGAACATTTCGATCGACTCGCTCACGGTCGTGAGCACGATGCCTTCCCTCGGCACGGAAAAAGCCATCGGCGCGAAGTTCACCGCCAAGATCGGGCCGAACGGATCGTTCTACTCGGTGACGGGCCCATCCGAAGCTGATAATCCGGCGGCGGCGGCCATGGCCGACGAGGTGGGCCGCGCGATGCCCCGCCTCAAGGCCATTCTCAGCAATGGCGTTGTGTGGACGGACACGATCAAGGACAACGTGAAGCAGGCCGGACTGGATGTCTCCCGTTTCGTCGTCACCAAATTCACTGTGATGGGCGATTCGATGGTCAGCGGCGAAGCGTCGTGGAAGATTCAGCGCGAGGCGACCGTGACGGCCACGGGCACCGGCAACGTTCAGGGCCAAGGCGCGGCGTTGGAAATGACGGGCAGCGCAAAAGGGATCCTGCTGATGAGCAAGAAAGGCGTGCTCATGGGCGGTCGCGGTGACGAGTCGACCAGCGGCACCGTGACGCTCTCGCCAGTCGGCGTTCAGATCACGCTGACCAACTCCCAAACCACTCAGTTCAGCAAGGTCAAATAGCGGGAGTCAATACGCCGCGGCACTCGCCGAGCCCGATGCGACGCATGCCATCGCGCTCGGCGTAACCGCGGAGAATCACTTCGTCGCCGTCCTCGAGGAACCCGCGCTTCTCGCCGCCGGGAAGCTCGAACGGCTCCGCGCCGCGCCGGGTGCGTTCGAGCAGGCAACCCATCTCTTCGCGCCGCTTGCCGGACACGGTGCCGCTGCCGAGCAGGTCGCCGGTCTGCAGGTTGCAGCCGTTCATGGTGTGGTGGGTCAGCATCTGAGCGAACGTCCAGTACATCTCCGAGAACGACGCCCGACTGAGGCGCATCGCCTCGACGTTTCTCGCCCGCATCGCCGCGCTGCGGATCCAGACCTCGAGGGTGAAATCGATGCCGCCGCGCGAGGCATTGCGATCGCTCGTGAGGTATGGAAGCGGCGACGGATCGCCCACGGGCCGCTTCGCCATTGGCACGCGAAACGGTTCGAGCGCGTCCATCGTCACGACCCACGGTGAGATGGACGAACTGAAGTTCTTGGAGAGGAACGGGCCGAGTGGCTGCCCTTCCCACGCTTGCACATCGCGCGCCGACCAGTCGTTGAGCAAACAGAAACCCCAGATGTGCTCCTCGGCCTGCTCGATACGTACGGGCTCGCCAAGCGCGTTGTCTCGGCCGACCAGGGCGCCCACTTCCACCTCATAGTCCACCCACTGCGATGGGCCGACGCTGGGTTCGGGCTCACCTTTCTGCTGGCCCCATGGCCGGCGGATGTCCGTGCCGCTTACGACAATCGACGATGTGCGCCCGTGGTAGCCGACGGGGATGTACTTGTAGTTCGGGAGCAACGGATTCTCCGGCCGCAGCATGGACCCGACGTTGAACGCGTGGTTGACGGACGCGTAGAAGTCGGTGTAGCCGCGAATGTCGGTGGGCATCCGCATGATGACGTCGGACTGTGCGACCAGGATCCGGGACGCGTGTGCCGCAGCCGACGTGTTCGAACGTTCCAGAATCCCCGCGATCTGCTGACGCAAACTCGCGGCGGTTGCGTTGCCTTCCATCATCAATGGCGCAAGAGTCGGCACGTCACGCCAGCGCCAACCCTGAAGGATGCCGAGCTCGCTGGCGTCGTGGAGACTCAGGATCTTGTCTCCGATCGCAACGCCGACGCCGAGCCGGTCCGAGCCGCGCACGTGGAACACGCCAACCGGAAGGTTCTGGATCGGAAAGTCGGTCGTCGGATCGTTCGCCGACGCCACCCACGACTCCAGCTTCTGATCGATGCTCACAGGAGCGCGCTCGCGCGCAGGCCCGACACGGGATCCTTGAACGAGCATGAGCCGAACGCGGTAAGGCTGTCGCGCGCGGCCAGCAGTGTCTCAACCGTTAACTGCCGGTCACGCCAGTGCACGCCGTCGGCACCGATCGTCAATTCACGGCGATCGCGCTCCTCGATCGCGCGCACAACGTCCGCCTGCGACCACGAGGCACGCAGCCCCGCCGTTGCGATGAGCACGTTGAGGAATCCGAACATCGGACCGCTGGGCGCGTCGGGCGCGTATGTCAGCGGATAGTCGTCGCACCACGGGTGGTGCAAGCCGGCGGTCGCCTTGAACGACACCGAGTGCTCCAGGCAGCGCGCGATGAACCGCACGACCTGCGACGCGGACGGGAACGCTTCGCGCGTCACCCCTCCCGTGCGAATCTTCGCCTTCGCCTTGGTGCGCGCGATGGCGGCGATGAGTTCGCCGGGATCGTCCGCCACGGGCACTTCCATATATGTGTCGAACCGGCGGTCGAGCAGTTCGCCGGCGCGGGCGACCTCGCGCGCCGAGCTGGCCTTGAGTTCAACGGTGTCGACGATGACAGCGCCTTCGCGCGCATCCACGTGACGGCGGTTGAACGCCTCGGCCCGCTCGATGTCCTCTTCGATGTCGCTCCCCATCAAGGCCGACAGCGCCCAGGACCTGCCCGCTTGCTTGGGCATGACGCCGGCCGCCGACGCTTCGAACTCGTCCAGGCGCGCCGCTGGAACAACGAACCGACCCAGCATCCACCCGTCGTCACCGGCGTGGTGGTCGGCGTACTCCGCGACCGCGTCCGTCATCGGCAGCGACGCCGGAGGAAACAGCCCGGCGTAGTCCACGACGCCGCGCAACAGCGCCTGCATTGCAATCGGCGCAACCGCTCCGGACTGAATCACGCGCCAACGGGAACTGAAGACGCGCGCAGCGCCTCGCTCATCTGCCACTGATCTTCCGGAACGTCCACGAGCGTACCTCGGCAGCGCTCACTCCCACACTTGCACGCGTAGTCCGACAGGTCCTGGAGGGTGTACCCGGGCATCCAGTCGTATTCGTAGTCGTACCCCAGTTCCTCGCCGGCGTCGATGTCGCGGATGGCGAAGATCCAGATGCGAGTGCCTTCGAACCGCGCTTCGCAGTTGGGCTCGCACGAGTGGTTGATGTACTTGGAGATGTTGCCGCCGTAGCGCGCGTCGACAACCGTGCGGGAGTTCACGATGAACAGGAACGTGTGATGCCGCTTCTTGCGCTCTTCGTCATCCCGCCGATCGGCTACCGCGTGACTGATGCGTTCACCGACGTACTCGATCAACCGCGTGCCGCACGGAATGTCGACCCGGGCATAAACTCCACGGCCCTGAATTTTTGAGCCCCGCATCACCAGCCACGGATTCGGCGCGGACCGCACGCCGCGCTTACGCCGCGGTCGGCCGGCTTTGGCGATAGGCATCGGCTGCGTGCCGCAATGAAAGAAGCGCCGAGGCTTCGAGCTCGTAGTCGGCGTGCAGGGCTTCGAGCCGGTCGGGCCCGTGCTGCTGAAGTTGACGGCTGGAGATGTCGCATCCCTTGTGGCGACGCAGGTACTCGCGGCTCGCCATCCACAGGGTATTCGCCTGACGCCACCACACCTCGTCCTTGCCGGCGGGGTGCACGTCGGCCGACGTCGTCTGGTACGCCTCGGACAGGTCGCGCATGGTCTTGTCCACCAACTCGCACATGCGCTGCGCGGCTCCCAGCTCGGCTTCGACCTGCGACTTGGTCAGGATGCGGGAGATGCGGTCGTGCTGGTAGCAACACTCGTCCGCCGCGCGAAACAGCGCGTCCGCGCAATCGCGCACTTGCTCCACCGGGTTCTTGGCGGCGCCCGAGGTCCGGGGCTCCTTGGCCGACTTTCCCTTCGCCGACTTGGGAGCCTTCGCGGCGCCGTTACCTGCGGGTTTCTGTTTTGGCATTGCCGTACTCTAACCTCGGTCCCACGTTTAGGCACCCGAGGCGCTGGCGATGGAACCTGGGCTCGGATACCCGCGTAAGGACACCCGTGCAAAGCCAAGCAGCTCAAGCCAAAACTTCGCCGCAGACGGTGATCTCGCCCGCCAGGGCGGGCGACCCGTACACGGCCGTGTCCGGCCTGGGCGCTCCGACGACGCAGGCGGAACTGCGCGCGTTGAGGTCCAAGCGGTCTGAGTTGTCATCTCAGATTCAGAACGTCGCGAGCCGGCGCGAAGAACTCGCGGATCAGCTCAGGAGCAGTGATCCGGGCGCACGCAAGGGCTTGGAAGACAGAATCCGCGCCATCGACGATCGCCTTGTGAAGCTTGAGCAGGAGCTCGCCACCACGGGAGAAGCGCTCGCCAACTCGGCACCTTCGTTGCTGGCGTCGGATGCCTCAGTTGCCGTGTCGAACCAGGCGTTTGATGTGTTCCCGGGAGCAATCGCGGGGGAAATCGTCCCGATCGTCGCTATCCTCTCGGTATTCGTGCTCGGCCCGATGTCGATTGCGCTCTCGCGCCATATCTGGCGCCGCGCGGTCGCCCCACCCAAACAGCAGTTGCTGGCGGATCAAGCCGCCCAGCAGCGCTTGGATCAGTTGCAGCAGGCTGTGGACACGATCGCCATCGAGGTCGAACGGATATCCGAAGGCCAGCGCTTTGTGTCAAAGATCCTGGCCGAGAAGGCGCTGCCGGCCGGCGAGCCCGCGCGACCGAGCAAGGCCGCATCAAACCGCGGCTAGTTCAGCGCCCTACAGCCCAGGGCGCTTCAGGCGGAAGCGGATGGGTGTGCCCCTCCGGATCATCGCGTCCCACGCCGAGCGCGTCCGCGACACGATTGATGTAGCAGAACCAGCTGGCGATGAGCGTGATCTGAAGGATGGCTTTGTCGTCAAACCCATGGCCGCGCAGCCCCGCGATCGTGTCGGCGGACACGCGCGTCGCATCTTCGGCCACCTGCACCACATAGTCCAGCATCGCGCGCTCACTGGCCGTGATCGGCGCCGCACGATAGTCGTCGCGCAACTGAGCAACGAATGCTTCATCCAGGGTGACGCGACGCAGAAACTCTGCGTGGGCCCCCAGTCAATACCGGCAGCGGTTCGTGACGGATACCACCGTCGCGATCATCTCATGGTGGCGCCGCTCGAGCGGCAGATCCGGACTCAGCAGCGCGCCATACGTCGCAAACGCGTGGTACATGGCGTCCGGAAGCAACGAGTGCGACGAAATGATGCTGGCGGCGCCGCTGTTCCCCGGCGCCGAGGGCGTGGCGTATTCCCTGGGGTACAGTGCGCGCGCCTTCGCGGCCGCGTCCTTCACGGGGCCGTCGTCGCCATTGGGATCGATGGTCTTGATCCACGCCATGGGTAGCGAAGCTAATGCCTAGATTCCGTTCGTGAATCAATTCGTCGCGACCATCGCGCTGATCGGCATCGTGATCGTGGTGGCCTCACTGGTCTCGGGCGCGATCGAGCGCGTCGGCGTTCCGCTGGTGGCCGGATTCCTGCTGTTGGGCGCCGCGCTGGGCCCATCGGGCTTCAACCTCATTGATGTCCAGCTGAATTCTCCGGCGCTTCAGGTTCTGGCCACGCTGGGCCTGGCGCTGGTGTTGTTCTCCGATGCCGTGGGCGTAGACGTGCGCGAGGTGCGCGAGCGAATACGATTGGCGCTCGCGGTGCTGGGGCCCGGCACCCTGCTCCCCGCAGTTGTCATTGGCGCTGCCGCGCACTGGCTGTTGGATCTTTCATTCGCGTACGCGGCAATCCTCGGCGCGGCGATCGCGTCCACGGACCCCGTACTCCTGCGAAGTGTGCTGCGCTCCCCCGCGCTGTCGTCCACGGCGCGCATCGCGTTGCGCCTCGAGAGCGGCATGAACGACGTGGCTCTGCTCCCGATCGTGGTGCTGTCCATCGTGGCGATCCAGTCCGGTACGAGCACCGGCGAGGCCCACATGGGGCTCGGCCGGCACCTGGTCGGGTTGTTCATTCTCGGACCGGCGCTCGGCGCGTTCATCGGCTGGGCCGGCATCACCATGCTGTCCACAGTGCGCGACCGCATTGGCGTGCGTCGCGACTACGAATCCATGTACGCGTTGGGTCTGGGTTTCGGCGCGTTTGCGGCGGCCGAGGCTGTTGGGGGGAGCGGGTTCCTCGCCGCGTTCGCCGCGGGGCTGGCCATCGCGTCGCTGGACGTGGAACTGTGCGATTGCTTCCTCGAATACGGCGAGGCGACCGCGGAGATGCTGCTCCTGCTCACCTTTGTGGCGATCGGCACGTCGCTGATCTGGACGGGCTTCTCCGTGATCGACGTTCGCACCGTGGCGTTCGCCGTAGTCGCGTTGGTCGCAAGAACGCTGGTGCTGTACCCGGTGCTTGCTCAGGTCGGGATCACTGGGCGCGACCGGCAGCTGATCGCGCTGTTTGGTCCGCGCGGACTGAGTTCGTTGCTGCTGGTGCTGTTGCCTGTATTCGCGGGCGTGAGTGGCGCGCAGCAATTGTTCACGGTGACGTGCCTGGTCGTCCTGCTTTCGCTGGTCATCCACGGCGCCATCATCGGTGTCTTCCTGCGCGGCAGTGGATCGTCGACGTCGAGCCCACTGGAAGCCAAGCGCAGTGCAGCACCGGCCGGGCCGGTTGTACCGGAGCGCGTGGAACTTCAACAGCTGGACGCCCTGCGTGCCGCCGGCGAGAGCGTCATGATCGTCGACTCACGCGCGAGCAAGAGCTTCAACGCGGACCCGCGGCGCGTGACTGGTTCTGTGCGTATGCCACCGGAGGCTCCCGTGCGCTCGGCTGAGGAACAGCGGTTGAGCAAGCACGCGACCCTGGTGGTGTTCTGTGCCTGACACGATGAAGCGACCAGCGCCCGTGTGGCACGGCTGCTCAGGAAGGCAGGATGGCTCAAAGCTCGCGCGCTCGTGGGCGGATGGAGCGCGCTGGTTGCGGCCGGCGTGCCACTCGAGGCGCGTGCACCAAATGAGGACTTCGTGAGTCTCACCCGAACCGCGAACCCCGCGTGAACGACATTGGTGGCCTCCATCACGTCACCTGCATTTCGGGTGACGCGCAGGAGAATCTCGACTTCTACACCGGTGTGCTGGGCATGCGCATGGTGAAGAAGAGCGTCAACCAAGACTCGCCCGACACGTACCACCTGTTCTATGCAGATGCGGACGGACACGCAGGCAGCGACATCACGTTTTTCCCGTGGCCAGGCATGCAACCGGTGAAGCACGGATTCGGACTCAGCATGGAATCGTCGCTCGCGGTGCCGAAGGGCTCGCTGGACTACTGGGCCGAACGGGTTGCCTTGAGCGGCGCCAAGCCCGTCGCCATCGAGTCGCGGCGCGGAGAGCGCGTGATGGCGTTTGACGATCCGCATGGGCTGCAGATCGCGCTCATTGAAACGTCGGACAAGCGCGAGTTCACGGCGTGGAACAAGAGTCCGGTGCCGAAGGAAAAACAGATCCTTGGCCTGCACGCGGTGCGTTTGTGGGAAGACGACGTGGAGCGCACCGGCGCGTTCCTCACCGACGTGCTCGGTTTCAGGAAGGAAGGTGGCGACGACGGCTGGCACCGCTACTCCGTGGCCGGCGGCGGTTCGGGCGCGCACGTCGAGGTCAAGCAGGCGCCCGGCGAACCACGAGGACGCTGGGGCGTGGGTGGCATTCACCACGTCGCGTGGCGCGTCGCGGATGACAAGGCGCAGCTCGACGTGCGGCAGCGCGTATTCGAGGCACACCGCCGCCCCACCGAGGTCATTGACCGCTTTTGGTTCAAGTCGGTGTACTTCATGGAACCGGGCGGGGTACTGTTCGAGATCGCCACCGATGGCCCCGGGTTCACGGCGGACGAGAATCTCGCTACTCTGGGCGAGAAGCTGGTGTTGCCGCCGTGGCTCGAAGCCATGCGCGCGGAGATCGAAGCCGGCCTCCCCGCACTCAGGTATCCCTCATCCCGCCCGTGAGAATCGCCGTGACGTCGAGAGTCGCTTCAAGGGTCCGCAGTGCAATCGTTGCTGGGGCAACCGCTTCGTGATCGGAACATCCACGCCCTGACCGGGCTCGCGCAGAACTGACGGCCGCACTCCTCACGGTTGCAGTGCGCCGCTCGTATGGGTATCCAATATCACCCCGGGCCCTGGAGTCGCTGCCGTGGATCGAGTCACATTCGCAACGTCGTCTGGTATCGTGTGGCTGGCCCTCGCGGTTCACTTTGCCGCCGGGTTGGCGAGCATCGTCGCGGGAACCATCGCGCTCTCCGTAACCAAGGGCGGCCGGCTCCATAAACAGAGCGGCGCGGTCTTCACCTGGGCGATGGTCGCCCTCGGCCTTACGGCGGCGGGAATCGGCACGTACGAGGGCAGGCCTGGTCAGGTCTTCGCCGGGCTCCTCGCGGCCTACATGGTCTTCACGGGAATGAGCACGGTCAAGCCAATGCCGGGACTCGGACTGCGCTTCAACGTCACGCTCATGCTTCTGGTCTTCTGCGGCGCCATTGCGAGCCTGTACGGGGGTATGACCGAATGGCTCGACCCTATGGTTGAAGTGGTTGGACGCCCGCGTGTCGTCCCGCCACTCGTCGGAGGCACCGTCTTTCTGCTCGCCGCAATCGGCGACCTGCGAGCGATTCGCGCCGGCGGCCTGAAGGGATCGCGAAGGCTGGCGCGGCACTTGTGGAGGATGTGCTTCGGGCTCTTCGTCGCCACGGGCTCGTTCTTCCTGGGGCAAATGAAGTTCATCCCGGAACCGGTGCGCTTCGTGCCGTTGCTCCTCGTGCTGTCCTTCGCGCCGCTTCTGTTCCTCGTGTATTGGATGTGGCGGGTGAGTGTGCGTGGCCGTTTGAGCGGGATCGTCGTGGCCGCGCCCGACCAGCCTTGACCACATTGTTCGCCGTCTGACGTCCGCCGGACGAGGATCTCTCAGCGGGTGCGATCAACGGTCACACGCACACTGTCCATGATCGCGCTAATGGCAGGGGAAATGCGCGTGATGTCGTCAACCGCGGCGAAGACAACCACCATCCGGCGCCCATAGTCCACGCTCGGCACGAAGCCACCGATGCCGGGGCTGCTGAGTACCGTTCCAAGCCCCTGGCCGTCTACCGCGCGGAGCCACGCGCCGAGACCATACGGAGCATCAAGCGGCGCGAACTCGGCGGACAAACCGGCGCTCCAGTTGCGACGCATTTGACGAATCGCCTCTTCGGACAGCACACGGCGACCCGCGTACACGCCGTGATCCAGAATCATCTGCGCATAGCGGGCGTAGTCGTCGGCCGTTGAAACAACATCCCCTTCGGAGAGCGCCGGGTTTGGGCTATCCCCATATGACGTGCCGGACATGCCGAGTGGCTCGGCAATCGTCGCGCGAAACAGGTCCGCCCAGGGCTTCGCCATCACCTGTTCGGCCATGGCGCCTGCGACGGTGAACGGCGGCCCGGCATAGTAGAAGCCGGTGCCGGGCGCGAAGTGCATGTCGCCTCCAAGAACCTGCGTCGCGCAGGTCTGTAGCGTGTAGTTCGCTCTGCCCATACAGCGGCTGAACCACAGCAGCCCGGAGGTGTGAGACAGCAACTGCGCGACGGTGATGTCTGCGCTGGCGCTCTGTGTCGTGGGGAAACGATCAACTGCCTTGGTATCCAGCCGCAGTAGTCCGCGATCGACGACGGCGAGGATCGCGCCTGCGGTCAACCACTTCGCGGCTGACGCAATCGGCACGCGCGTCGCCGGTCCGTAGGAGCCGAAGAAGAGGCGACACTGGGTCTCGCCGTCCACGCGCACGATGAGCGCCGCGTTCGCGAGCCCGATTTGTGCGAGCTGGGCCGTCGCGGTCTGCTGCACGTCGGCGTAGGCATTCCGGCACCCGATCAGGTCGGCGGGCGCGGGATCAGACACGCCGCACCCAGCAAGGCAGGACAGCAGCGCTATCGACACACCTCGACCAGTCATCGTTCCGGACATTCTACAAGACAACTGCCCGTCGCGGTTCTGCGTCACCCGAGGAGCCCACGAGTCCGAGCGATCTGGAACGGCGCCAACCGTGGGAGCCGATCCACCGACACTTGCGCCTCAGAAACGGATGGCGCGGCCAACCGCGAGGGCCACAGCGCATCCCCTTCAAATAGCAGGGGTGGGACTCGAACCCACGACCCCGGCATTATGAGTGCCGTGCTCTAACCACCTGAGCTACCCTGCCCACGAGGCACCAAATCTAGTCGGCGCGCGCGACTCTCAGCAGGGGAACCCCTGACGAATCGCGTCCGCCGTTAGACGCCCGCACCGCGTCAAGCGGGCTTTCGCCGCGAAGAATCAGGTGATGGAGGACGGCGCCCACCCGTCGTGCACAGCATCGTGGCACCAAGCGCGACCCACCTGGAAACGGTTCGTCCGGGCCGCGAAGACCCGTCACACAGGAGGACACCATGAAGTACGGCACAATTGCGGTCGGGTTGCTCCTCGCGCTCTCGACGGCGCAGGCACAGCAGTTCCAGGCGAGGCACACGCGTTTCGAAGTACGCCCGTGGGCGGCCATGTACATGCCGATCGGCAGTCAGCGTGAGGATTTCGAGAATGCCGCCACGTACGGACTCCAGGGAGCAGTCGAGTTCACGTCGTTCGCGCATCTGGTGGCATCCGGCGGATGGACCGACGGGCGGGCAAAGATTGGCGCGCTCATTTCCCCCAAGACGCAGATGTGGCACTATGACCTCGGCGCTGAATTCAATGCGCTGGCGGAACTGGGCCCCACATACCTGCTGCGCCCCTTCGTTGGATTCGGCGCAGGCGCCCGCAGCTACACGTACGACGACGCCGGAATCGGCACCAGGACGGGCGTAGCCGGATATGCCGCACTTGGCACTGAGCTCCAACGCGGCATCGTGGCGTTGCGCGTCGAGACCCGCGGCTACCTGAGCCGGTTTCACGAACCGCTGAATTCGGAGAAGTGGTTCCGGAACGACTACAGCATCATGTTCGGCCTGGCGCTTCACCTCAACTGAACGCAACAACGCCAGGAACGAAAGACGGCCGGCGCGAAATGCGCCGGCCGTCTCGCGTTCATCCCAACCCGACCGGAACGCGAACCCGCGATACCATCTGGATGCGCCGCAATCACGGCTGAGCTTCCCGTTGAAGCACACCCGTCTCACAGCACCACTGCCGTGGTTTGGTACGGCCCGGAATAACGAGGTACCGGTCCAAGGCCTGCACACAGCCATCATGTGTGCACCATGAGAACCAAAAAATCGTCCATCGCAGTTCGTCGCTTATCCGTGACTCCGTTCGCGCACGTGAGCCTTCGACTGGTGGCCACGTTCGTCAAGCGCCGCATCGTCGAGGTTCGTGGATCGCGCGTGCTGTTGGATAGCGACCTCGGCGAACTCTACGGCGTCACGACAAAGGCGCTGAACCAAGCCGTCGCACGCAATCGGTCGCGATTCCCCGCCGACTTCATGTTTCGGCTGAGCGTTGCGGAAGTCGACAACTTGAGGTCACAAATTGTGACCTCAAGTGCACACGGCGGGCGTCGGAATCGACCACGGGCGTTCACCGAGCAAGGCGTGGCCATGCTGTCGTCGGTATTGCGCAGCACCCGTGCCGTGGCGGCCAACGTCAGCATCATGCGCGCTTTCGTCGAATTGCGTGCGATGGTCGCTTCCAACAGCGAGTTGTCGCGGCGGCTGGATGACCTGGAGCGCAAGTACGACGGCCGATTCGCATCCATCTTTTCCGCGATGCGAGACCTCATTGAGCCAGCTGTGCCTGTGCGGCGGCGGATCGGATTCGTCCCTGAAAGCGAAACCGGCCGATCCTTGCGGACCGGCCGGCTTCCATAGCGGGGGCGGGATTTGAACCCGCGACCTTCGGGTTATGAGCCCGACGAGCTACCAGGCTGCTCCACCCCGCGATTGTAGGGGTGAACCTATCGGGATGGCTTCGTCATGGCAACCGGAACGTTCAAAAGGTGGACTGACCCGCGTCACAGCGATCGCGCGGGTCACTGGCTCCCTGCCCTCGGCGCTCCGCCTACGGGCGCCGAGTATTGAGCTGACGAAGGATCTCGCCGAGCCGCTTCATTTCTGCGCCGTAGGTCGCGAAATCGTCGGCACGCAGCGCCGCCCGGGCGCGGTCGAAGGCTTGCTGCGCCTCGCGCGCGAGGCGACTGACCGCCGCGGACGCAGACTCACCCGTCGGCGCGGCCGCTTCCGGCCTCGCCACTGCCGCTGCCGCTGCCGCTGCCGTCGGCGGCGTCGACGCGGCACCACCGAACAGGATCGCGAGCCCGGCCTCGAGGGTTTCCGCCATGGCCACGCGTGACTCGTGCGCCACCACGACGCGCTTGAGCTCCGGAATGCGTCCACCCTGGGCGCGCAGGTACAACGGCTGCACGTAGATGAGCGACTCCTCGATCGGGATCACGAGCAATTCTCCGCGTATCACTTCGGAGCCGCGCTGGTCCCACAGCGAAATCTGCTGCGCGACGTCCGTGTCCTGATTGATGCGGTTGACGATTTGCGCAGGACCGAAGACGAGGCTCTGCCGCGGGAAGCTGTAGACCACGAGCTTGCCGTAGTGCTCGCCGTCGTTCCGCACCACCATCCACGCCGCGAGGTTGTCCTTCTGACGCGGTGTGAACGGCCGCATAAGGATGAACTCGGGCGCCTTCTCGCCCGGCAAGCGCATCACGATGTGTCGCTGGAAGGATTCCGACGTCGCGTTCGTTGTGCGCTGGTTGTTCGGCACCTGCCACTGGTCTTCGCGATGATAGAACGTCTCGGCGTTGGTCATGTGGAAGGTGGCGTACAACGACGACTGCGCCGCGAACAGTGCTCCCGGATACCGAACGTGCGACCGGATGTCCGCCGGCATATCCGCCATGGGATGCAGCAGGCCCGGGTAGATGCGCCCGAGCGTCTTGATCATCGGATCGTCCGGAACGGCGAGATAGGCCTTGGTGTCACCCGTGTACGCATCGACCGTGACCTTCACGCTGTTGCGCATGTAGTTGATGCCATTCGCGAGCGGTTGTGAGTACGGATAACGCCGGCTGGTCGTGTACGCGTCGATCATCCACACCAGGTGGCCTTCGTTCGTGACGATGATGTACGGGTCCTGGTCGAACGTGAGGAACGGCAGCGCCAACTGGGCGCGCTCGATGACATCACGATGGAACAGAATGCGCGTCTCGGGCGTGAGGTCGCCCGAAAGCATGATGTTGATCGCGCCAAACCGGAACGCGAACAGCAGCCGGCTCCAGAACCCGCCCACGCTGACGCCCGCGCCGCCGTCGTACGTCGAGTACACGGCCGCTTCGCCCTCGCCGGACGGATAGTCGAACTCCTTCTGCTTGGTGGGCGCCAGCACGTATTCGTTGGACAACTCACCGAAGTAGATCTGCGGCCGCTTGATCTGGATGCTGGGCACCGAGGATGCCGGCGGCAGGTCCTTCACCCACAGCACGGGCAGGCCTTCAGGCGTCACCTGGTTCGACGGCCCCATTGTGACACCCATGCCGTGCGTGTACGTGAGATGCTCGTTCACGAACGTGCGCGTGGGCAGCGCGGCCGTGTTGAGTTCGCGCGGGGCCAGCAGCACCTGACGCAGCTCGCCGTTGATCATGTAGCGGTCGTCGTCCACCGACACGAAGACGTAGTACGTGCGGATGGACTGGATCTGGCCATACGTCTGGAGCAGCGGCTCGCGGTCCCACAAGCGCACGTTTTTGATCGTGACCTGGTTGTTCTGCACGTCACGCATCGTGAGCGGCTTTTCGGCGGTGAACTCGCGGCGCTCAACACCGTCAATGCCCCACGCCACGCGCGTGGCGGCGATGTGATGCGCGATCTGTGGTGTCTCACGCGCCAATTCATTGGGCTGGACCACGAGGCGCTGGTAGATGCCCGGAATGACGCCGCCGAGCAGGAATCCTGCGCCGAGCACGCCGCCGACCGCGATCACCGCGCCACGAACGAGCTGTCCGCGCCGCGCGAACACGATGAGGATCACCGCGCCGGCGAGCAGGACCGCCGCGTTCACGCGCATCAGCGGCAACTGGACGTTCAGTGCCGTATACGTGGCTCCGAAGAGCACCTGCTGCCGGCCCATCAACAGTTCCGGCACGGAGACGAACAGCACGGAGGCCATCGACGTCAGCATCTGGAACGCGCCGAGGATGGCGAGATGCATCTGGGCGCGCGGAGTCACGAAGAGGCGCCACGGCTGGGCGCGCGTGCCAACGGCAAAGCCCACATCGGCACGCGCCACGTAGATCGCAATGCCCATGACCAGTGCGAGGCTGCCGATCGCCCAGATGAATGCGAGCGCGTTGGACAGCATCGGGATCGTGAAGACGTAGTACGAGATGTCGCGGCCGAAGACCGGATCGGTGACGCCGAACGGGGTGCGATAGACGAACGTCGCCAAGTCGCGCCAGTAGCTGGACGACGCGAGGGCGGCGATCAACGCGAACGCGATGCTGACGAGGGGTGCCAGCCACGTGGCCATGCGCTCCAGCAGGACGCTGGGACCCTCACTCGCCCACTCCTGCGCGTCCTTGATGTGCAGGTTGCGCGTGGCGACGCCGCGAAGCGCGATCCGCGCGTTCACGTACAGCACCAGGAACGCGATGATGCCGGCGGCGAGCCCCAGCGCCCATTGGGCGCTGAGCATCGTGATGAACACGCGTTCGAACCCGACGTCCTTGTACCACAGCCAGTCCGCGACCCGGCTGGCAATTGCGGGAGCGAGGAACAGGAACAGCACGACGCCGATGACGACGCGGCGGAAGGCACCTGCACCTCGGGACGACGTCAGAAGACGCGGGATGGTCATGGTTTGGCGGTGTCTGGGTCAGCGATACGGTACAGCAGTTCTTTGCCGCGGATCATTCCGAATTCCTCACGAGCGATCCGCTCCTGGGTCTTCGGGTCGTTCAGGACTTTGAGCGTGTACGCGTTGAGCGAGTCAACAATGCGCCGGAGCGAATCGATCTCCTGTCGGAGTTCGGCGCGCTTCTGGCGTTGGCGCAGGAGGTCCAGCGTGCTGTACTCCCCGCCCTGAATGGCCCACCACGCGGCGGCGACGCTTCCTGAGATGAGAAGCGCCTGCAGAACCCGCGCACGGGTGGGGGATGGCGCCATCTAGATCCCGTAGATCGTGCCGCCCGGAAATTCCGCGGCGCCGCCCAACTGTTCTTCGATGCGCAGCAACTGGTTGTACTTGGCAACGCGGTCCGTGCGGCTGGAGGAACCCGTCTTTATCTGGCCGGCGCCGGTCCCAACCGCGAGATCGGCAATGAACGTGTCTTCAGTCTCGCCTGAGCGATGCGAGATGACCGACAGGTATCCCGCCGCCCGCGCCATCTCGATCGCCTCGAGCGTTTCGCTCAGCGTGCCGATCTGGTTCACCTTGATCAGGATGGCGTTGGCGATCCCCTTCTCGATGCCGCGGGAAAGACGTTCGGTGTTGGTGACGAAGAGGTCGTCGCCCACGAGCTGGCAGCGTTCGCCGAGCGCCTTGGTGAGCTTCTCCCATCCGTCCCAATCGTCCTCGTACAGGCCGTCCTCAATGGACACGATCGGGTACTCCTCGATCCAGCTCTGGTACAATTCCACCATGCCGGCCGACGACTTGGTGCCGGCGCCGCTCTTCGTGAACGTGTACGTGCCGTCCTTGTAGAGTTCGCTCGCCGCACAGTCGAGCGCGAGCGCGATTTCCTTGCCCGCCGCATAGCCGGCGACGTCGATCGCCTCGAGGATGACCTTGATGGCCTCCTCGTCGTTCTTGAGGTCCGGCGCGAAGCCGCCCTCGTCGCCGACGCCAGTCGCGAGTTTGCGCTTCACGAGCACTTTCTTGAGCGCGTGGAACACCTCGGCGCCCATACGCAGCGCTTCGCTGAACGACTCGGCGCCCACCGGCACGATCATGAACTCCTGAAAGTCCACCGTGTTCGTGGAGTGCGCTCCGCCATTGAGGATGTTCATCATCGGCACAGGCAGGACGCGCGCCATCGGTCCGCCGAGGTAGCGGTACAAGGGCATGTCCTTGACCATCGCGCCGGCCCGAGCGGCAGCCATCGAGACTGCGAGAATCGCGTTGGCGCCAAGGTTGGCCTTGTTCGGGGTGCCATCGAGCTCGATCATCGCGGCGTCGATGCCCATCTGGTCCGTGGGGTCGAGTCCACGCAAGGCGGGCGCAATCGTCTCCTCGATGTTCCGCACGGCCTGCCGCACGCCCTTGCCCAGATAACGGCCCTTGTCGCCGTCGCGCAGTTCGACGGCCTCGTGCTCGCCGGTGCTGGCGCCGCTCGGCACCGCGGCGCGGGCCATCATGCCATTCGACAGGAAGATGTCGGCTTCGACGGTCGGATTGCCGCGCGAGTCCATGATTTCGCGGGCGTGGATTCGGTCGATTGAGATCATGTCTTTTTGATTGTTCCCGGCGGCCATGCAATGTTCTCGGCGGCGCCGAAGCGGCGCCGATTGGGTGCTCGGCCGCGGCTGACGCCGCGGATTTGTCGCAGTTCTGCGAAGAATCCGGCGCCGGAGGCGCCGGCCGAGAACATCAATCCGCCGCGCAGCAGCGGCCGAGTACAATCTACTCTTTGCGTTCACCCTCGGGTGCAACCGCATGCTCGGCGGTATGCACACCGTAGAGTCGCTCCATCTCGCCGGCCATGCGGCTGTGCACCCGCTCCATGAGCGCGGCGCGGTCCTCGTACTTGAGCCCGCGCGTTTCGACCGGCTCCAGGAAGTGAATGTGCACGGTGCCACTGCGTAGCCGGAAGCTTCCCTTGGGCATCACCTCACGCGTGCCATAGACCAGTGCCGGAATGATCGGCGCCTCGGACGCGATGGCGAGTACGAACGGGCCCTTCTTGAACGGTCGCAGGTGGTAGTCCTTGCCGCGCGTTCCCTCGGGACAGATCACCACCGAACGGCCGCGCTTCACTTCCTGGGCGGCGATCTGGTACTGGTCCAGCGCCGCCTTGCGACTGTCCCGGTCGATGAAGATGATGCCCGCCGCCTCAGCGGCGCGCCCAAATAGCGGCAGCCGCTTGAGCTCTGCCTTGGCAATCCATGTATAGCGCGGAATCACGGCAGCGAGGGCGAAGATGTCGTACCAGCTGACATGGTTCGCCATGTAGACGTTGCCCTTCGCTTCGGACATCCGCTCCGGATTGTGCAGGACCAGTTTCACGCCAGTCCACCGCAGGATGTTCCTGCACCACGCGTGCATGCACCACTGGTAGATGCCGCCGGGCTTCTCCTGTATGCCGAGCAGCCCCGCGACGAGGACGACGGCCCCCAGCACCGAAGTGAAAAGAACGATCGCCAACAGCGCGATGGGCGTCCGCATCAGCGCGAAAAATGATCGTGCCCGCGCCGGGCGGCAACGCGTCTTGCCCCCACGACACGCGCGCGGGCCGGACCCTCAACCACGCGTCCGATCGGTGTCAGTCGAATGCCGAACCGCCTCGTGAACTCGGGCGCGGCAATCGGGGCGCGGCTCGCGATCAGCAGTTCGTACTCTTCCCCGCCGCCAAGCGCATCGGCGATCGTCGCGCCGTTCATGAGCGGCACGCGCGCCGCATCGATCTCGACACCGGAATTGCTCGCTGCGGCCACATGCCCGGCGTCAGCAAGGAGCCCGTCGGAAATATCGATGGCCGCAACGGCACCGCGTGATGCCAGCCAGCGCGCTTCCGCGATCCGTGCGACGGGATGCGCGAAACGGGCACTGATTCCGCGCGCCGGCTTCTTGCGCGCCTTGAATGCGCGAAGCGCCGCAGCCGGACCTCCAAGTTCCCCGGTGACGTACAACAAGTCGCCAGGCCGCGCGCTGCCGCGCGTCAACGGCGTGAACACGTGGCCGAGCACGGTGGTGGTGATGCCGAGCACGTCGCCACTGGAAACGTTGCCGCCGACAATCACCGTGCGAGCCGCCTTCATGGCGTCGCCGACGCCGTCGGCGATTCTCATGAGGTCGGCCGTACCGCGTTTGGGGATCACGAGCGAGACGAGTACCCCCAGCGGAGCCGCGCCCATCGCAGCGAGATCGCTCAGCGCGGCCGTCACCGCGCGGTACCCGATTGCGCGCGGCGTCAGCCATGCCCGCCTGAAATGGACGTCCTCGATCGCGGTGTCAGTGCTGGCCACGAGTTGCTCGCCGCGCGGAACAGCGAGCAGCGCCGCGTCGTCGCCAATGCCGCGCGCCAAGTCGCCCCAGCGCTTCCGCATCTTCTCGATCAAAGCAAACTCGGCGCCCGGACCCAGGGCCATGTGATTCGGCATCAGGCGGACGGCATGATGTCGGGCAACTCGATCAGCACGGGCGCACGCGTGGGCGATGATTGCACTGTCCACGCGGTGTTGAGTTGGGCCAGCACATCCTTGAGCGAGAATCCACGCAGGCTGCGCTTTCCCTTCTGCACCAGCCACGCGGCTCGACCGTGCACCCATGCTGCGCATGCAGCCGCGACGAACGGATCGCTGATCTGTGCCAGCAGCGTGCCGGCCATGCCGGCGAGCACGTCGCCGCTTCCGGCGGCCGCAAGCAACGGAGTCCCACTCGCGCTCACCAGCCGCTCGCCGGTGGGCGCGGTGACGATGGTCGGCTGGCCCTTAAGCAGTACGACAGCGCGCGTGTGTTTGGCCAGCGGCAGCGAGACATCAAACCGGCGCCGCTCGGCTTCGTCCACCGATGTTCCGGTGAGCCGGCCGAATTCCGCGAAGTGCGGCGTGAGAATCGCGGCGCGGCTGCCGATGAGCCCCGCCATCGCATTTACGTCCGGGCCAAATGCAGTGAGCGCGTCGGCATCCAGCACCGCGGGCCCGTGAAATCCACCGAGGACGCGGTCAACGATTGCGCGCGCCGGCCCCCCGAGGCCAAGGCCGGGACCGATCACGACCGCGTCGGCCCAAGCGCCAATGTCCCGTTTGACGTCGGCGTCGGATTGCGGCAGCGGAGCGGTGAGCGTTTGTGGCGCCGCCTCGCGAACCGTTGCCAGTGTGTCCGGCGATGCCAGGACCTTCACCATACCAACGCCGCTGTGCCACGCGGCCTGCGCCGCAAGCAATGCGGCGCCGCCCATGCCGGCCCCGCCGCCGACAATCGCGATCTTCTTCCGCGTGCCTTTGTGCGCGTCCGTCGCGAAGTCCGGAACATGCTCGGCGACGTACCGCTTGTCCACCAGCGCCGGACCACCATCCGCACCCGAACCGGCAAGGCCTATGTCGAGAACGACAATGCGACCACAAACCTGGCGGGCGAGGAGGTGCCCGCGCTTGATCGAGCCGAACGCGAGCGTCAGTGACATGCGTGCCGCGCCGTTGACTTCCCCGGTGGTCGCGTCAAGACCCGACGGAAGGTCGAGCGCAACGAGCGCCGCCCCGCGCTCACGCATCGTGCGAAGGCCAATGACTGCCGAGCCGATGGAGCCGCGTGGCGCGCCGTTCGATCCTGTGCCGAGCAGGCCATCCACCACGATGCCTTCGCCGCGATACGGGTCGCCGGCCGCAAGCTGGGCGGGGTCCGCCTGGACCAACTCGACGTGAGGCAACGCCAGCGCGCGCTCAGACTTTGCGTCTTCGGTGGCTGCCGGAATCGGTTCGCAGACGCGCACGCGCGCGCCGGACGCGGCCAGAGCGCCGGCAACGACCCATGCGTCACCGCCGTTGTTGCCCGGACCGGCAAACACGAGCACTCCGTTGCGCAGGCGATCGCCGAGCCGCAGCGCGATCTCAGCCGCCGCCGCAGCGCCCGCGCGCTGCATCAGCGCGCGCGATGGCGTTCCGGCGTCGATCGCAGCGCGATCACGCGTCGCTGCTTCCGCGCTCGTGTCCACGCGAATCAGCGAACGGGAACTCATTGGATTGTGGGTGCGCGCCGAGTGTTTAGTCGGCGGCTCCGATCCCGGCGCACCAGGGATAATCGCGCTCGAACGCCTGCGCGAACGCGAACACGTCGGCGAAGTCCTCCGCCGTGTCGGTGGGTTGGCTGAGCAACATGCCCAGGTCCACCAGCGTGAAGACCACGTGGCCGATGTCGGCCGTGGACGTGATGCCCCAGTGCTCGAGCACGAGGCGTGACATCACGCCGAAACGCTCGAGCGCGAGGTCGCGGCATCCCTGCGCCAGTTCCCGACCCGTGATGTGACGGCGCTCCGTCAACCGCTCCTGGCAGTACTCCAGTGCGGCGAGCACGAACAAGTAGGCGCGCTCGTCGTAGCGCCGTTCCCGCAGGCGAATACGGTCCATGATGCCGTCGCGAAAAGCCAACTCGGACATGGCTACATCCTATGGGCAGATCGGCATTTGCGAAACGCCTTTCACGCCTTGGAAACCCCTTGATTTCTTCCAACGGTCAGGTAGTACACAGGGATTCCCAACAGGATCATGCCGAGCGCCGTCGCGGTGAGCGTGCGACTCGATGCGTCGATCAGGCCGTTGGCCAACAGGTAGATCGTGGACACCACGAAGAGCAGCGGCACAAACGGATAGCCCGGCGTGCGGAATGCGGGCTTGTATTCCGGCCGCTTCCGGAACACGAAGAGCGCCGCCACGCTGAGCGCGTAGAATGGCACGATGGCCGTCACGAACGCCTCCGCCAGCTGCTCGAACGTCAGGAACAAGACGAAGACGATGGCGAGGACGACGTTGATCCAGATGGCGACATGCGGCGTGTGGTACTTCGGGTGCACCTTGGCGACGAACTTGAAGAACAGCCCGTCTTCGGCCATCGCGAAGAAGATGCGCGGCGACGTGAACAGTGAACCGGTCAGCGTGCCGAACGTTGACAGCATGACCGTGACGCCGACGAACGTCACGCCGGCCTGTCCCATGAGTTTGTTGGCGACGTCAGCGGCCACGAGCCGCGACTGGCTGATCTCGGTCACCGACAGGACGGAGAGATACGCGAGGTTCGCCAGCAGGTAGATCACGATGATCGCGATCGTTCCACCGATGAGTGCGCGCGGCATGTTGCGCTCGGGGTCCTTCACCTCGCCCGCGGTGTAGCTCAGGTCCGCCCAGCCGTCGTACGCCCAGAGCACCGACACGAGCGCCAGGCCGAACATGCTGACGCTGAAGCTTCCCGGCGGCGCCGCCGGCGTGAAGTTCGCGCCACCCGTTTGCGGGAGTCCAAGCGCGAACGCCAGCATGACGATGAACAAGAGCCCGCCGTATTTCGCGATCGTCGTCAGGTTGAGCACCAGGGTGCCCCACCGAACGCCCAGCACGTTCACAAGGCCCATCGCGAAGATGGCGGCAGCGGCGATGTACTTGGCGTACTGATGGTTCGGGTCAACGCTCGGGTCGATGCCGATGGCACGCAGGAAATACTCGGCGAACGTGATCGCGATGGCGCCAACGGACGAGGCGCGGATCACGCTGACTTCCGCCCAACCGAACATGAACGCCGGCAGGTTGCCGAAGCCTTCCTTCACGAATGCGTAGATGCCACCCGTGCGCGGGTACGCCGACGCGATCTCCGCGAGCGACAACGCGCCGCAGAGCGCAAGCAGGCCGCCCATCACCCACACCGCGCCCATGGGCAACGGTCCCGGCAGTTTCTCGGCGATGCCGGCCGGCGAACGGAAGATGCCGGAACCGATCGTCGTCCCGATGACGACGGCAATGGCGCTCCAGAGTCCAACCTGTCGTTTCAGCGAGGGCTGCGCCGTCGAACCGGACACGTGTTAGCTCGAAGCGGCGACTGACGCCGGATAGAGTGGGAATTCTGCTGCGAGTTCGCGCACCTCTGATCGAACTGCCCGGATCACGCTTTCGTCACTTGGCGCGGCAAGCACCCGACTGATGAACCCGGCGATGCGACGCATTTCCGGCTCCTTCATGCCACGCGTCGTCGCAGCGGGCGTGCCGATGCGGATGCCGCTGGTCACGAACGGGGAACGCGTCTCGTTCGGGACGGTGTTCTTGTTGACCGTGATGGCGGCGCGGTCGAGCGTCGTCTCGGCCAGCTTGCCCGTGAGTTCGTCGCCCTTGTTTCGCAGGTCCACCAGCATGAGATGGTTGTCCGTGCCATTGCTGACCACCTGGAACCCGTGGTCCATGAGCGCCGCGGCCAGCGCGCGCGCATTGGCCACCACTTGCTTGGCGTAGACCTTGAACAACGGGTTGAGCGCTTCCTTGAACGCGACGGCCTTCCCCGCGATCACGTGCTCCAGTGGGCCGCCCTGCGTGCCGGGGAACACCGCTTTGTCGATCACCTTGGCATGCACGGCCTTGCAGAGCACGATGCCACCGCGCGGACCGCGCAGCGTCTTGTGCGTCGTGGACGTCACCACGTCGGCATGCGGAACGGGCGACGGATACTCACCCGCGGCCACGAGGCCGGCAAAGTGCGCCATGTCCACCATGAAGATTGCGCCGACTTCCTTGGCGACCTGCGCGAAGAACGGAAAGTCCACCACGCGCGAATACGCGCTGTAGCCGGCGATGATCATCTTCGGCTTGTGCTCCAGCGCTTTCTTGCGGACGTCGTCGTAGTCGATGAGCCCTTCCTTCGTGACCCCGTACGACACGGCCTTGTACAGAATGCCGGAGAAGTTCACCGGTGAGCCGTGCGTCAGGTGACCGCCGTTGGAGAGGTCCATGCCGAGGAACGTCTCGCCCGGCTTCATGAACGCCATGAAGACGACCATGTTCGCCTGCGCGCCGGAGTGCGGCTGCACGTTGGCGTGTTCGGCGCCGAACAGCTGCTTCACGCGGTCGATCGCGAGCTGCTCGACCTTGTCCACCACTTCACAGCCGCCGTAGTAGCGCCTTCCCGGCAAGCCCTCGGCGTACTTGTTGTTGAGCGGCGAGCCCATCGCCTCAAGCACCGCCGGCGACACGAAGTTCTCGCTGGCGATCAGTTCGAGGCCCTCGTTCTGGCGGGCCGTCTCGTGCTGGATGAGTTCCGCGATCTCGGGATCGGCTTCGCGAAGCGCGTCGCCAGGCGGATGCTGGTTCCAGTCTGACCAGTTCATGTCAGCGGGGATGAGATGTGTCTTCGGAATCAATCTTCACGACGCGGCGCTCGTGGCGGCCGCCTTCGAACGGCGCGTCCAGCCACGCCTTGAGAATCTTCCGCGCGTCTTCGTCGGTCACAAACCGCGCGGGAAGAATGAGAACGTTCGAGTTGTTGTGCTTGCGGGAAAGCTCGGCCACTTCGGGCGTCCATGACACAGCACCACGGACGTTCGGATAGCGGTTGGCGACGTACGACATACCGAGCCCCGTGCCGCAGAGCAGAATCCCGCGCTTGTGCTTGCCCGCTGAAATGTCCTGCGCCAGCGGGTGTGCGTAGTCCGCGTAGTCGGTGCTTTCGGTGGAGTTGGTGCCGAAATCCTTGACGGCGTAGCCCATCTTCTTGAGCTCCGCCTCGAGCTTCGCTTTCAGCTCGACTCCGGCGTGATCCGCCGCAATCAGGATTTCTTCGGTCATGCTGTCATTCCGAGGGAGCGAAGCTCCCGAGGAATCTGCAGTTTTCTGACTGCAGACCCCTCGCTTCGCTCGGGGTGACTGGTCGTCACTTATTTGGCCACTGTGGACGTGTGCGCACAAGTGATCCCACCGCGCGAATCCGCTGCTCGGCCAACCGGTCCGCCGCTTCGTACGTCGGAATCTTGTCGGCCTTGGCGATCGAAAACACCTTGAGCACCGTGTCGTAGATCTCGTCCGCCTTGCGCAGCGCGCGGGCCGAGGTCCAGCCGGCCAGCTCACCGTAGACGTTGATCACGCCGCCGGCGTTCGCCACGTAGTCAGGCGCGTAGAGGATGCCCTTCTTCTCCAGTGCGTCGCCGTGCTTTTCCTCGTGCAGGACGTTGTTGGCGGCGCCGGCGACGATCTCGAACTTGAACTGGGGAATCGTCTTGTCGTTCACGATCGCGCCCAGCGCGCAGGGTGCGAAGATCTCCGCTTTCACGCCGTAGATCTCGTCGGTCTTCACCGCCTTGGCCCCGAAATCCTTCGTCACGCGCTTGACGCGATCCGCATCGATATCGGTGACGACGAGCTTGGCACCCGCCTCGTGCAACTCCTTTGCGAGGTAATAGCCGACGTGACCGCATCCCTGCACCGCGACTGTCTTGCCCGCGATGTCGTCGCTGCCCCAGCGCTCCTTGGCCGACGCCTGGATCGCGCGGAACACTCCGTGCGCAGTGACCGGGGACGGATCGCCGGAACGACCAGCGAGGCCGCTGACGCTCGTCGTCTCCATGTGGACGTAGTCCATGTCGGCGGTGCTGGTGCCAACGTCCTCGGCAGTGATGTAGCGTCCGCCGAGCGAATCGACGAAACGGCCATGCGCGCGAAAGATCAGCTCGCGGTCGGTGGTCTTGTTGTCGCCGATGATGACCGACTTGCCGCCGCCGAGGTTGAGTCCGGCGACCGCGTTCTTGTAGGTCATGCCGCGCGCCAGGCGTAGCGCGTCGATGATGGCCTCTTCGTCCGAGGCATAGTTCCAGAAGCGCGTGCCACCGAGGGCGGGACCGAGCACCGTACTGTGGATCGCGATCACTCCGCGGTATCCGGCAGCCGGATCATGACTCAGGACCACCTGCTCGTGGCCCATGCCGGCGATCGTATCAAAGAGCTTCATCGCGTTAGTGACAGGGAGTAGGTAGTAGCAAGTAGGGAGCGGACTGCCGTTCCAGGACTAGTCCCTACTCACTAGTCCCAACTTCCTGCGCTTCCGAAAACTAGCGGCCGTGCGGAGTGCCGTCGTGCGAGTACAGCGCGCGCGCGATGACGATGCGCTGGATTTCAGAGGTGCCTTCGTATATCTCGGTCACCTTCGCGTCGCGGAACAAACGTTCCACCGGGTACTCCTTCACGTAGCCGTAGCCGCCGAAGATCTGGATCGCCTGGGTCGTCACCCACATAGCGGTCTCGCTGGCCTGCAGCTTGGCCATGGCACTGAACTGCGTGATTTCCTGGCCGCGATCACGGGCAGTGGCGGCGGCGTGCAGCAGCGCGCGTGAGGCGGCGACGCGCATCGCCATGTCGGCGAGACAGAATTGGATCGCTTGAAACTCCTTGATGGGCTTGCCAAACTGCTTGCGCTCAGCCGCGTAGGCCGCCGCGTACGTCAGCGCGGCCTGCGCGATGCCGACGGCCTGTGCGGAAATGCCAAGCCGGCCCGCGTCGAGTGACTGCATGGCGTAGATGAACCCCATGCCCTGCTCGCCAAGCAGGTTCGCGTGTGGGACGCGGCAGTTGTCGAGCCGGATCTGCACGGTGGGCGAGGCGCGGAGGCCCATCTTGTCTTCCTTCTTGCTCACCGAGAATCCGGGGCAGTCCGGCGTCAGGATGAACGCGCTGATGCCGCGCGCACCCCGGCGGTCGGAACCAGAATCGGTGCGGGCCATCGTGAGGATCGCGCCCGCGTGCGAACCGCTCGTGACCCATGCCTTCGTCCCGTTCAGCACCCAATGGTCGCCATCGCGACGGGCCTGCATGCGCAGGGACGCGGCGTCGGAGCCGCTGTCGGGTTCGGAGAGCGCAAACGCGCCGAGGATTTCGCCACGGGCCATCGGCTTGAGGAAGCGCGCCTTTTGATCGTCGTTGCCCCAGCGCAGGATCATCTGCGTCGGGAGCGAATTGTGAACGCTCATCGTCACGGCGGTCGATGCATCAACCGCCGCGATCTCCTCGAGCGCGATGAGGTAGGTGAGGCTATCCAGCCCGAGTCCATCGTACTGCTCAGGGATCAGCATCCCGAGCAAGCCGGCATCGCCGAGCTTCTTGACGAGCGACGGCTCAAAGTACGCTTGGGCGTCCCACTGTGCGGTGAATGGGGCAAGCTCGCGCGAGGCGAACTCGCGGGCCATCGCCTGAACTTCCCGTTGCTCCTCAGTGAGAGGAGTGAGCGCCCACGTCAATGCTCAGACCCTCAGGCGGCGTACGTGTAGAAGCCGCGCCCTGATTTCTTGCCGAGCCAGCCAGCCGCCACGTGTTTTCTCAGCAGTGGGCACGCCCGGTACTTCGGGTCGCCGAGCCCTTTGTGAAGCACATCGAGAATGGCGACACAGGTATCGAGCCCGATGAAATCGGCCAACGCCAGCGGGCCCATCGGGTGGTTCATCCCGAGCTTCATCACCGTGTCGATGGCGTCCGCCGTACCGACGCCTTCCATGAGGCAGTACGCAGCCTCGTTGATCATCGGCATCAGGATCCGGTTGGCGATGAAGCCCGGGTAGTCGTTCGCTTCGACGGGAGTCTTCCCGACCGCCATCGCCAGCTCGATCGTCTTCGCGTTGGTCGCGTCCGACGTCGCCAATCCGCGAATCACTTCAACGAGCTGCATCACCGGCACGGGATTCATGAAGTGCATTCCGATCACGGCATCAGGCCGCTTGGTCTGCGAGGCGATGCTGGTGATCGAGATGGAACTGGTGTTCGTCGCGAGGATTGCGCCTGGACTCGCCAGGCGATCGAGATCGCGGAAGATCTTGAACTTGAGGTCCTCGTTCTCCGTCGCGGCTTCCACGATGAGACTCGCGCCGGCGACTGCGTCCAGCTTCTCCGCCGTCCTGACCCGGCTCAAGATCTTCGCCTTGTCGTCCGCACTGATCGAACCCTTCCTCACCTGGCGGTCGAGATTCTTGCCGATTGTGTCGACGCCGCGTTTGAGCGCGTCGCCGGAGACGTCGATCATGGTCGCGGTGTAGCCCGCCTGCGCAAACACGTGCGCGATGCCGTTGCCCATTTGGCCGGAGCCAATGACTGCGATCTTTTCGCTCATGTCGGTTGACGCCCCCGAAGCGTCACTCCGCCGAGCGACGAACCCGCGGCCGCGCAATCAGTGCCGCTACAAACGCCTTCGCAATGTCGAGCAGCGCGAGCGGCGTAATGCCGAGCGCGACGCCGCGCGCGACGCTGCCGTTGAGCACCGACAATTGCGTTACTCCACCTGCAAACACCACGACTATGCCAGCGCAAGCCGCCATCCAACGTCCGGTGAGCGACGGGAAGCGCTGGGCCAAGAGTCCCGCGATGAAAGCCGCCGCCGGATAGGCCAGCAGATAGCCGCCCGTGGGTCCGAAGAAACGAGCGACGCCCGGGAGTCCGCCCGGCACGAACACAGGAACACCCGCAGCGCCGATCGCGAGATACAGCAGCATGCTCGCCGTGCCGAGCCGCGGTCCAAGCATCAGGCCCGCGAGCACGACGATCATCGGCTGAAGCGTGAACGGCACCGGCGTGCCTGGAATCGGCATCGAGATTTGCGACGCTGCCGTGATCGCGACGACGAAACCCAGCACGCCGACTACCGCAAAACGTCGATCGCTGCCGAAGGTCGCAAGTCGGGAGTCGGAAGTCGAATTCATGGTTAGTTGTCTCGGGAGACAGAGAGGGCCACGGCGTCACCGCCGCCGAGGCAGAGGGTGGCCAAGCCTGTTTTCGCACCACGATCCTGCATGGCGTACAACAATGTGGTCAACACGCGCGCGCCGCTGGCGCCAATCGGATGGCCCAGCGCGATCGCGCCGCCGTTCACGTTGACGCGGCTCCAATCCCACCCCAGTCCCTGCCCGTCCGCGATCGCTTGCGACGCGAACGCTTCATTGGCTTCGATGAGATCGTAGTCGCCGATCTTCTTGTTCGTGAGCTTCATGAGGTTCTGAACGGCGATGATCGGCGCGAAGAACAAATCCTGCGGTTCCGTTCCGCCGGTCGCGTATCCCGTGATGCGGGCCATGATCGGGAGCCCGTGCTCCTTGGCGTACGCCTCGGACACAACCACCACTGCCGACGCGCCGTCGTTCAGGCTCGATGCGTTGCCCGCCGTGACGGTCATCTCGCTGGCCTGAACCGCAGGTGTGGCGAATGCGGGCTTGAGCTTGGCCAACGACTCGGCGGTCGAATCAGCGCGCGGGCTTTCGTCCGTGTCCACCACGGTGACGCCCTTGCGGCTCTTGATCTCCACCGGCGCGATTTCGGCCTTGAACTTGCCGGCCGCAATCGCGGCAACCGCTTTCTTGTGCGACGCTGCTGCGAACTCGTCCTGCTGCTGGCGCGACACGCCCGCTTTCTTCGCGGTGTACTCGGCGTGGCCGCCCATGTGGACGTCGCAGAGCGCGCACCACAAACCGTCGCGAATCATGCCGTCCACGAGTTGCTGGTCTCCGAGCTTCACTCCCCCGCGTACGCCATACATATAGTATGGGGCGTTGGACATGCTCTCCTGTCCACCTGCGACGACCACCTGGCGGTCGCCGGCCTTGATGGCCTGCGCCGCGAGCATCACGGCCTTAAGCCCTGAGCCGCAGACCTTGTTGACGGTCATCGCGGAGACGCCCGCCGGGATTCCCGACTTGATGAGCGCCTGACGCGCGGGCGCCTGGCCAACGCCGCCCTGGAGCACGTTGCCCATGATGACTTCTTCCACGAGCGCCGGGTCGAGCTTGGCGCGCTTGAGCGCAGCGCGAATCGCCATGGCGCCCAGCTCCGGTGCTTGAAGCGGGGACAATCCGCCGAGGAACTTGCCAATCGGGGTGCGCGCGGCAGAAACGATTACGGGAATTCTGGAACTGTCGCTCATGTCCGAAAGTTATCAGGAACTGCACTCACGTAAGCCCCTCGGCCTTATGGGGCCTTATGAATCGACGGAAGATGCGGAAATGACGGAAAACGAGCACTTGGTTGGTCTGAAGTTGCCCCGATTTGGTGGACACCTCAATTCTACCGGAGGAGGGGTCCATGGGTCGTCAGCCATTTCGGAAGCGGAAGCACTCGCCGGGATTCAAAGTCGAAGCCGTTCGATTGATGCAGCAGCGACTGGCGTCGGG
>JANNRQ010000151.1:0-2188 GCA_031401495.1 Gemmatimonadota bacterium | reverse complement strand
GCGATCGTCTTCCGGAAGCGTGAACGCCACACCAAGCGCGCGCCCGCGTGGAACGATCGTGACCTTATGCAGCGGATCGTTGCCCTTGATCTTGATCGCGCATACGGCGTGGCCAGCCTCGTGATAGGCCGTCAAGCGGCGCTCTTCATCACGCATCACCAGAGACTTGCGCTCGGCGCCCAGCTGCACCTTGTCCTTCGCCTCCTCAAGATCCGTCATGTAGATCTTGTCGTGCCCGCGACGCGCCGCGAGCAGCGCACCTTCGTTCACGAGGTTGGCCAGATCAGCGCCCGCCATGCCCGGCGTGCCTTTCGCCAACGACGTCACGTCGACATCGTCGGCAATCGGCTCGTTGCGGATGTGCACGCGCAGGATGCCTTCGCGACCGCGCAGGTCCGGTGCATCGACCACGATCTGGCGATCTAAACGACCCGGCCGCAGCAGCGCCGGATCGAGCACGTCAGGTCGGTTGGTGGCCGCGATCAGGATCACGCCTTCGTTCGACTCGAAGCCGTCCATCTCCACCAGCAGCTGGTTCAGCGTCTGTTCGCGTTCATCGTGACCGCCGCCCATACCGGAACCGCGATGACGACCAACGGCATCGATTTCGTCGATGAAGATGATGCACGGCGCACTCGCCTTGCCCTGCTCGAACAGGTCGCGCACGCGGCTGGCGCCGACGCCGACGAACATCTCGACGAAGTCCGAGCCCGACATGCTGAAGAACGGACGACCCGCCTCACCCGCCACGGCGCGCGCCAGCAGTGTCTTGCCGGTGCCCGGAGGACCGACCAGCAGCGCACCCTTCGGCAGGCGTCCACCAAGCTTGGTGAACTTCTGCGGATCCTTCAGGAACTCGATGATCTCCTGCAGCTCGACCTTGGCTTCGTCGGCCCCGGCCACGTCAGCGAAGGTGACCTTCGGCGTGTCTCCGGTCAGCAGCTTCGCCTTGCTCTTGCCGAACGAAAACGCCTTGGCGCCACCGGCCTGCATCTGGCGGAAGAGGAAGAGCCAGAAGCCGAACAGCAGCACATACGGCAGGATGTTGATCAGCACGGAGGCGATCGACGTCCGCGCCTGCTTCGCGCTCACGTCGACGCCGGCGTTTCGCAACGCCTTCTTGTCCTCTTCCGTGATGTCCCCGACCAGCGCGGCGGAGAAACGTGTCACGTCCTTGCCATCCACCGAGATCGGGACGCGTGTCTCGACCTGGACTTCGCGGCCCTCGACCACCACCACCTTCTTCAGGTTGCCCTTGGTCAGTTCGCGGTCGTATTGCGTCCAGGTCAGCACCGGCGTGTCAGCATTGCCACGCGACGTGAGCGTGACAAACGTCACCGGGATCAGGATGATGAGCACCCAGAAGGCAAGCGTCTTCGAGAACTTGCCCCAGTTGAATCCGCCGCCCTTGTTCGGGCTCGGGTTATTCGGCATGACGGGCATTACAGCAGACTCGCAATGTAGGGAACGTGACGGAAGCGCTCAGCGTGATCCAGACCATATCCGACCAGGAACTCGTTCGGCGCATCAAAACCAACGAACCGCACCGGGTGCGACAGTTCTGTCGCAATGTGCTTGTGAAGCAATGCACAAATCTCGAGCGACGCCGGTTTCCGCTCACTCAACAACCTGACAAGGCGCTCCAGCGTGCGCCCCGAATCCACGATGTCTTCCACCAGCAGGATGTGCTTGCCTTCGAGTTTCGTCTCGGGGTCGTACAACAGGCGCACGACGCCACTTGAGACAGTGGCATCGCCATAACTCGAGGCAACCAGGAAATCGACGGCAAGCGGTCGGTGCACCTGCCGCACCAGATCACTCACGAAGATGAAACTGCCCTTCAGCAGCCCGAGCACAAGGAGATCGCCGTCGGGATACGCCGCGGTGATTTCCTCCCCGAGCTCGCGACATTTCGCCGCCAGTACCGCTTCATCGTACACCACGCGTTTCACCGCGCGGCCTTCCAGCCGTGGATCCGCCGCCGACACGTCACTCACCGCTTCATTCATCTCCCGATGGCACCCGGCCATCGTGTTGCGCGTCGTTGCGGCACACCCTTCGTACCCTGACGATCACTGAGCCGATCCCGCACCGTCCGTCCCGGACCCGACCGGAGGCGGATAGTACGCCCTCCTCAAGATAAGACGCCATCAGGGCTTGCGTGGTGCCAGCCGATCGGCTGGGCTGC
>JANNRQ010000150.1:0-21016 GCA_031401495.1 Gemmatimonadota bacterium | reverse complement strand
CTCGGCGGCCCCAACCTCGTGAAGGGCGCGACCGGCCAGGTGATCGACGGCGAAACACTCGGCGGCGCCGTCACCCACACCGAGATCAGCGCAGTCGCGCATTATGCGGTGGACGACGACGCGGCGTGCCTCCAGAAGCTGCGCGACCTTGTGGAAGTCATCCCGAGCGCTGCGAGGGATCTGCAGCTCCGGAACGCGGGCGTGAACGTGCAGATCCCTCCTCCCTCCGGGCGTCGGGATGACACACTCTACGACCTGCTCCCTCACGACCACCGCATGTCCTACGACATGCACGCGGTGCTCAAGGCGATCGTCGACGAAGGCAAGGTGGACGAGTTCCAGCAGCACCTCGCCGCAGAGATGATCTGCGGCGACGCGCGGATTCAGGGAATTCAGGTCGGCGTCATCGCCAACCAGCGTGGCCTGATCAAAGGCCGGGAGGGCGAGAAGCCGCGGTTCGGCGGCATCATCTACGCGGAAAGCGCTGAGAAGGTCGCCTTCTATATAGATCGCTGCAGCCGGCAGGGCATTCCGCTCCTGTTTATTCAGGACGTGTCCGGCTTCATGGTCGGCCCGGAGGCAGAGCACGAGGGCATCATTCGCGCCGGCGCACGGTTCGTCGAAGCGATGGCATGCGCTCGAGTGCCCAAGCTCGTACTCACCGTGAACCATGCCTCGGGCGCCGGTTATTACGCGATGGCCGGCCAGGGCTTTGACCCGGACTTCATCTTCTCGTGGCCGACGGGTCGCATGGGAGTGATGGAAGGCGAAGCAGCGGTGCAGGCCGTGCATGGCGCCGAAATCGACGAGGCCAAGTCCAAGAAGGCGGACCTTTCCGGCGCAACGAAAGCCCATATGGATGAAATGCGCGCGGATTATGAGCACCAGCTCGGCGCGGACTACGCAGGCGCCCGCGGGTACATCGACGCGATCGTGTATCCCGAGGAGACTCGCGACGTGATTGCGATGGCGCTGCGCGCGGCGTTGCAGAACCCCGGGCCGCACCTCGGCTCATTCGTGCTACCGGAGTCCGTGTGAGCGCTGCGCCCAAGATCGTTCGCGTCGCCGCGGGACAAGGATTCTGGGGTGACTCGTTGGATGCGCCGCGTCAGCAGGTGGAACGCGGCCAAGTGGACTTCCTCATGCTGGACTATCTGGCGGAAGTCACAATGTCCATCCTGCAGAAGCAGAAGGAGCGCGACCCCGGCATGGGCTACGCGCGCGACTTCGTCGGCGCGGTCGAAAGCGTGTTGTCCGCGGTGGCCGAACGTGGTGTGCGTGTCATCGCCAACGCCGGCGGCGTAAACCCGAAGGCGTGCGCAGCCGCCGTTCGCGCAGTGCTCGACAAGCATCCGAAGGGAAAGCAGGTGAAGATCGGCATCGTCACCGGTGACGATCTCTTGCCGCGCATCGATGAGCTGATCGCCGCGGGCCACACACTCGAGAGCATGGACACGGGTGAGCCGCTCTCCACGGTGCGCGATCGCGTCATCGCGGCCAATGCGTACCTGGGTTCTGTTCCGATTGTCGAAGCGCTGAAACAGGGCGCCGGCATCGTGATCACTGGCCGCTCGACGGACACGGCGCTCACGATGGCGCCGCTGCGCTACACGTTCGGCTGGGCGGACGACGATTGGGACAAGCTCGCCGCCGGCATCATCGCCGGGCACATCATCGAGTGTGGCGCGCAAGCCTCCGGCGGCAACTGTCTCTACGACTGGCGCTCGATCCCGAACCTCGGCGACGTGGGCTATCCGATCGCGGAAGGGAACGCAGACGGCACGTTCACCATCACCAAGCACAAGGGCACTGGCGGCCGCGTTTCCGTTCAGAGCGTAACGGAACAACTCGTGTACGAAATGGGCGACCCGCATTCGTACATCACGCCGGACGTTGTCGCGGACTTCACCAGCATTCAGCTAGCGGACGACGGCCCCGATCGCGTGCGCGTCTTCGGCATCAAGGGTCGTCCTGCGACCGACAAGCTCAAGGTTTCGATTGCCTACAAGGCCGGCTTCAAGGCCGTCGGCACACTCGTGTATTCGTGGCCGGACGCGCTGGAGAAGGCGCAGGTCGCCAATCGCATCCTGCGCGAACGCCTCGACCGCCTCGGCCTCAAGTTCGACAAGGTGCTCTCGGAGTTTGTCGGTGCCGATGCAACGCACGGCCCGCTGACGCCACCAATTCCGACCGACGCCCCCGAGGTGCAGTTCCGCATCGGGGTGCGCGGGGAGGACCAGAAGACTGTCGAACGGTTCACGCGCGAGATCGCGCCGCTGGTCTTGAATGGCCCGCCGAGCGTCACCGGATTTGCCGGCGGACGACCGAAGGTGGAAGAGATCGTCGCATACTGGCCGGCGCTGGTCGACAAACGCGTCGTCACACCGCGCGTGGAGATCGCCTGATGCGCGTTCGCCTCGTGGACATCGCGCACGCGCGCTCCGGCGACAAGGGCGACACCGCCAACGTTGGCGTCATCGCGCTCAGGCCGGAGTGGTATCCCGTCATCGACAAAGCGCTTACGCGCGCCCGCGTGAAGGACCATTTCAGCGGTGTCATCACAGGCGATGTGGAGCGCTACGAGCTGCCGAACCTCAAGGCGCTCAACTTCTTGTTGCACGGCGCGCTGGACGGCGGCGGTACGCTGTCTCTCAAGACGGACGCCCAGGGCAAGGTGTTTTCGACGGCACTGCTGCGCATGGTCATCGACGTACCGGACGCTGAGGCCAAGGCGCTGGACTTGCCGAAGGCTCCATAGCATGGATCGTCTCACGGCAGCTCGGATGATCGTCATCGCGGTCGGCATCGTGGTGTGGGGTTACGGCCTGAAAGCGGACGACGGCAACCTGCGCCTCATCGGGATGGGACTGCTGGCTGCTGCGCTCATCCTCCGGTTCGCCAAGCGCTTCGCGAGGAAGCCGCCAGACGCAGTGGAATGATTCGCTCCGCCACAAATTGGTGATGGCGTAACGGCGCGCCCGCGCAGCTTGGACCATGCGCGTGGCGTCCCTCGATCAAGCGCGGGCTGTGCTCACGGAGACATTTGGCTACGCCGACTTCCGGCCCGGCCAGATCGATGTGGTCTCGTCCGTTCTCGCAGGTGACGACACCCTCGGTGTGCTGCCAACCGGCGGCGGGAAGTCACTGTGCTATCAGGTGCCCGCGCTGGTTCGAGACGGCATGACCGTGGTCATATCGCCACTCATCTCGCTCATGAAGGACCAGGTGGACCGGCTCGTGGCGAAGGGCGTGGCGGCCACGTACCTGAACAGCACTCTCGACGAAGCCGAGACGGGCAAGCGGCTCGCACGCATTGAGTCCGGCTCGGTGAAGCTGCTGTACGTTGCGCCCGAGCGGCTGGAGTCGCAGGACCTGGTCCGTCGTCTGTGCGCTACCGGCGTTGCGATGCTTGCGGTCGACGAGGCGCACTGCATTTCGGAATGGGGCCACGAGTTCCGGCCAAGCTTTCGCCGGCTAAGCGTGGCGCGCGACGCCATCGGCTCGCCGCAGGTCGTCGCGCTCACGGCGACAGCGACGCCCTCGGTCCGGCGCGACATCGCCAAGCAACTCCAGCTGCGCTCGCCCACAGTCATCGTCGGCGGCTTTGACCGCCCCAACCTCGATTACGAGGTCCACCAGTGCGAATCAGACGACGCGCGCGAGGAAGCGCTGGTTCGAATTCTCAAGAGCCATGAACGACCCGCAATTGTCTATGCCCCGACGCGCGCTGCGGTGGAGCGGGTCGCGAAGCGGCTGACGCGTGCCGGCGTGCGCACCCTGCCGTACCACGGCGGCCTCAGCGACTACGTACGCGCCGAAGTGCAGGACGAGTTCATGTCCAATCGCGTGGAGACCATTGCAGCGACCAACGCGTTCGGAATGGGAATCGACAAGCCGAATGTCCGCCTGGTGGTGCATTGGGCCATGCCCGGCACGCTCGAAGCGTACTATCAGGAAGCGGGACGGGCAGGGCGCGACGGTCGTCACTCGCGCTGCGTGTTGCTGTATCACACGAACGACCGCAGCACTCACGAATGGTTCATCCGCGGGTCGTTCCCGCCACAGAGCACCGTTCGCGACGTCGCGTTCACCCTCCAGGCGATGCGCTTCGGCGACACGGTTCCCGGCAATTCCCTGATGATCGCCAAGTGCTGCGACAAGTCGGACCTCCGCGAGGTTCGTGCCGTGTACGCGTTGCTCGAGCGCGAGGGCATTCTCACGCCGCCCCGGGATTCCGCTGTCGTCTGGATCCGACTGCTCGCGACACCGGCACGCATCCGCCGCGAACTCGGCGCCGACGCGGCCGAGATCGGGCTGCTGCGAGCGCTCTGGAGAATCGGGAGCGATGCCTTGCAGCAGGGCACTCAGATCGCCATCGAGCAACTCGCCCCCCTGAGCGCCCGTGAAGTTCGCCGACGCCTGCGCGATCTGCGGGCCCGGCAGTTCATCGACTACTCCGTTCGAGATCTCGACTACACGACCAAAAGCGGTGTCGCGCTTTCCGAGCTCGCGCTCGACTGGCCGCGGCTCAACCGCCGGCGAGACAATGAACTGCGTCGCCTCGACATGATGGACGGCTACGCGACGACTGACGCCTGCCGTCGCGCATTCGTGCTAGGTTACTTCGGCGAGCCCGACACCGGCGCGCGCTGCGCCGGCTGCGACAATTGTCGACGGCGACTCACCGAGTCCGCGGGATGAGCCGAATGGACGACAGTCTGTACTTCAGCAAACAGCACCTCGAAGTTCGCGACATGGTCCGCGAGTTCGCTCGCACCGAAGTCGCCCCGGTCGCTGCCAAGCACGACGCGTCGGCCAAGTTCCCATGGGAAAACATCAAGAAGATGGGAGAGCTGGGCCTGCTGGGCGTGCCGTGGCCGGAAGACCTCGGCGGCGCCGGACTCGATCTGCTGAGCTACATGATCGTGATTCTGGAACTGGCCAAGGTCGACGCCTCTCACGGACTCACCGTCTCGGCGCACACCACGCTGGGCACGTCGCCCATCGTCAAGTTCGGCACCGATGAGCAGAGGAAACGCTTTGTCCCGACGCTCGCTTCGGGGAAGGTCATGGGCGGTTTCGGACTCACCGAGCCCGACGCAGGCAGTGATGCCGCCGGCACCAAGACGACCGCAGTCAAGAAGGGCGACCGCTACATCCTGAACGGCACCAAGCGATTTATCACGCACGGCAGCGTCGGCGAAATCTTCATTGTCACCGCAGTCACCACGCCAAAGGTCGGCACCGCGGGCATCAGCTCGTTCATCCTGACGAAGCCCACGGGCGACCTGGCCGAAACGAAGGCGGTTGGCGTCGGCCACGACCCGTCGCTCCCGGCGATGAAGGGGTTCCGTTCGGGCAAGAAGGAAGACAAGCTCGGCTGGCGCGCATCGGACACCGCCGAACTCATCATGGAAGACGTCGAAGTCCCGGTGGAGAACCTGGTGGGCAAGGAAGGGCAGGGCTTCAAGAACTTCATGAAGACGCTCGACGCCGGCCGAGTCGGGATTGCCGCGCTTTCATTGGGCATCGCCGAAGGGGCGTTCGAGGAGGCCCTCAAGTACTCCAGCACCCGCAAGCAGTTCGGGCAGGCCATCTCGGGCTTTCAGGGCGTCGCGTTCCAGCTGTCGGACATGGCCACCGAGATCGAGGCGGGCAAGCATCTCATGTTCCACGCCGCTTGGCTGGCGCAGCACGGCAAGCCGTATTCCAAGGAAGCTGCGATGGCGAAGCTGTTCTGCTCCGAGCTGGCCATGCGGGCAACGATCAAGGCGGTTCAAATCCACGGCGGCTACGGCTATACCAAGGATTATCCGGTGGAGCGGATGATGCGCGACGCCAAGATCTGCGAGATCGGCGAGGGCACGTCCGAGATCCAACGCGTTGTTATTGCACGCCACCTGCTGTCGACCGTGACCTGACAAACGACCGTAAGTCGTTGTCAGGCTGGCGGAAAGCCGTGGTCTGTCTTAGTAATACCTGCAGTGTCACTACTGCTTTCAACCGCTCGGGCAGCGCTGCGCGACTCGCGGCCGCGCCCGGGTAGACTGCGCAATAGGCTCCTCGGAGTGTCGAGGACGCTTGGCGCGCTCGTTCGCTTCACGTCGCACGGCCCCTCATCGCGGGCCGATCGCACGCCAAACCGCCCAAAGCTGGGTCGCGCATTCGCTGTTCCCGCAGCGCGCCAGCCGGATTTGGTGTGGACGATCACGCGTGGATTCCGAACGGCCACGAATGATGAGCCGGGACGCATGCGTCGCTCCCATTGGCTCTCCAACAATTCACATCGCGCCCTACCACGTTCGGAGTCGCCGAACGTTTGGCTGGGTGCGGCAATCGATGAAGCGAGAAATCCTGGTGAACGCGACAGCGCGAGAAACGCGGGTCGCCATTATCGAAGACGATCAGCTCGTAGAACTGCTGGTTGATCGGCCGGACGCCCGCCGCATGGTGGGCGACATTTACCTCGGGCGCGTCGAGTCGGTTCTCCCGGGCATTCAGGCGGCATTCGTGGACATCGGCACGGAAAAGAGTGCCTTCCTCCACGCGTCCGACACCGTGCTGCCGGACGACGACAAGTCGGCGACCGACGACGACGATGAGGCCGAGGGCGGCGAAGAAGCGGACAGCGAGGCGGGTTCGCGCCCGCGTCGCAGGCGCGCCAAGGAAGTTCCGATCCAGGACGCCGTCAAACGCGGCCAAGAGTTGATCGTCCAGGTCTCCAAAGAGCCGATCTCTACGAAGGGACCGCGAGTCACGGCCGACGTGTCACTCGCGGGGCGATTCCTGGTCTACATGCCATCCGCGTCCGGCGTGGGAGTGAGCCGCAAGATCGGCGAGCGCGCCGAACGGTCGCGACTCCGGAAAATGGTTGAGGAGATCCTGCCGCCAGATTCTGGCGGCGTCATCATCCGCACCGTCAGCGAGGACGCCAGCAAGGAGAAGTTTGCGGCCGAGATCGAGACGCTGATGAACAACTGGAAGCGTATCAAGAAGAAGACGGCATTCGTGCGCGCGCCTGCCAAGGTGCACAGCGAAACCAACGTCACCAAGAGCCTCATTCGCGATCTGTTCAGTGAGAAGGTCGAGAGTGTGCAAGTGGACTCGAAGCAGGTGTTCAACGAGATCGTGGAATACCTGAAGGGTGTCGCGCCCGATCTGGTCGATCGCGTGAAGTTGTATGAGGAAGAGATTCCGCTCTTTGACAAGGCCAAGATCGAACCCGAGATCCGCGACCTCTTCAAACGGCGCTGCGAACTGCCGTCCGGTGGCTACCTCATTATCGAGCCGACGGAAGCACTGGTGTCCATCGACGTGAACTCGGGCCGGTACACCGGCAAGAAGGACCCCGAGAAGACGATTCTCCGCACCAACGTCGAGGCGGCGCGGGAAGTTGCCCGTCAGCTCAGACTTCGCGACGTCGGTGGCATCGTCGTGGCGGACTTCATCGACATGGAAACGCGCTCAAACCGGGAAAAGGTCCTGCACGAGCTGCGGACCCATCTGGGACGCGACCGCGCCCGCACCAAGGCCTTTGCTGTGAGCGACTTGGGATTGATCGAGATGACCCGCCAGCGCGTCCGCCAAAGCCACCTGCAAAGCATGACAACGGCCTGCGCTGTGTGTCACGGAACCGGTCGCGTCTTCACACCGGACACGGTCGTCCGCCGTGTGGAACGCTCAATCAAGCGCATGGCACTCGAAGGCAAGAAGGACCACCTGCTGGTGAAGCTGCATCCTGAAGTCGCGATGTACCTGCTGGAACAGGAGCGTGACTACGCCAAGAAGCTCGAAAAGACCGCCGGGTTCCACCTGGAGCTCCGGGACGATCCGCTACTCAAGCCCGACGAGTTCAAGCTGGTGCTCAAATCCGCTGGTAGGGATGTGACGCAGCAATACGCTGTGGCTTGAACTGCGTTGGTAATATCCATGGCGGAATGAAATGATGGTGTAGCTGTCGGCTTTCAGCTGCAGCTTTCGGGGTCAAACTTCTCGAGGCTGCAGTGGCGGGTCACCGAAGTCTTGTAGCGTGGCAAAAGGCGATGGACTTGGCTGTCGCTGTGTACACGGTCTCGGAGCAACTACGGCGACAGGGACAGAGAAACCTCGCGTCGCAACTTGAGCGAGCGGTCGTATCCATTCCCGCGAACATCGCAGAAGGCAAGGGACGCGAATCCCAAAAGGAGTTCGCTCACTTCCTTTCGATAGCGCTTGGCTCGCTCCGCGAAGTCGACACCTTGGTGGCGCTCGCTGACCGGCTGCGCCAACTGAAAAGGGAAACGTCGATCGCTGTGGCACAACAGGTGGACGAGCTTGCAAAGGTGTTGTTCGGCCTCCGAGTCACCGTTTCTGAGGCCTCGAAGCGCCGACAGCTGCAGCCGAGAGCCGAGAGCTAGAGTCCATAATTGACAACGACTTAGCTATTACCTATTTTTTGAGGCTCATGTCCAAGTCCGCACCAAAGACCGAATCAATGGAATACGCAATTATCCGCACGGGTGGACGCCAGTGGCGCGTCGAACCGGGCAAGAAATACCGCTTTCCCACGCTTGTGGGCGAGGCCGGCGGAAAGATCGAATTCACTGACGTCCTGCTTGGCAGCGACGGCAAGAAGGTCCAGCTCGGTTCGCCACGCTTGGGCAAGGCGAAGGTCAGCGGCGAGATCATCAAGCACGGTCGCGGCGACAAGGTCATCGTTTTCAAGATGAAGCGTCGCAAGAACTACGCGAAGAAGCAGGGACACCGTCAGGGCTACACGGAAGTCCAGATCAACGACATCAATCTCGGCTAGGCCAAGAGACCGGTATGGCACATAAAAAGGGCGTTGGTTCGTCGCGAAATGGTCGCGACTCGAACCCGAAATTCCAGGGCGTGAAGAAGTACGGCGGCGAGAAGGTCACGGCTGGAAACATCATCGTTCGTCAGGATGGCACGAAGATGCATCCGGGCAACAACGTCGGCATGGGCACCGACTACACGCTGTTCGCCCTGATCGACGGCGTCGTGAAGTTCGAGCACAAGAGCGCCAAGCGGTACAAGGTCAGCGTCTACCCCAGGCAGAAGGCGATCAGCGCCGCGTAGTCGTTCCGATCGCAATTCCAACGGCGCCCCGCACCTGCAGGGCGCCGTTTTTGCTTCGACGCAACTTCAGGTCGAATCGGGACGTAGGAACAAATACGGGAGGAAGGACCCATGACACTCTTCAGCAAGCTCAAGAACGAGTTGAATCGCGCCGGCAACGCCGCGAAGGAGGCCATCGACGAGGGCAAGCTGCGCCTGGACCTCATGCGCACGCGTCAGGCGATGGACAAGGCCGCCACCAAGGTCGGTTACGCCGTGTATCGCGCCCGCAAAGCCGGCGGAGATGTGCCGGCGGACGAGTACGCGCGCCTCTCGGCCGAAGTCGCAAATGCCGAGGCCGAGATCGAGCGCATCGAGACGCTAATGCGCGAAGCCACGGCCCGCCGAAAGGGCGGTCCGGGCGAGACGACCGAACCGCCGCCGGCCTCCTGAGGCTTTAGACGGTAGTCGGAAGACTGCTCACTACGGCCTCTTGAAGTCCGGCGGCAGCGTCCTGTAGCGCTGCATCAGCATGTCCTGACGCGATGGCGTTGCGCTTTCGACGCCACGCACCAAGACGTGTTCGGCCCGCGTGCTGAACTCGAACGGGTCACCGGACCACACCACGACGTTTGCGACCCGGCCGGCTTCGAGCGACCCGTACCGGTCTGCGATTCCAAAGACCCGTGCCGGCACTGACGTCACAGCCGCCAGCGCATCGTCCCAGCTCATACCGTACGCGACCGCATTGCCGGCTTCCTGCTTGATGTTGCGGACGTTGAAGGTGCCGCCATCGCCCACACCGGAATCGTTGATCAGGATGACGTCAACGCCTGCACGTCGGAGCAGGGCCGCGTTCTCCTGATATGACGCGAGGCTCGCGAATCCGCCGGGAATGTTGTTCATCGCTCCGGTCATCACGGGAATGCGCGCCACCGCCAGCTTGGCGGCCACCTGCCAGGCCTCGGCGCCACCGGCGACAATCACGCGGACGTTGGCGTCCCCGCCCAGTTTGATCGCGGCCTCGATGTCGGACGCCTTGTCCGCGATGATGACCAGGGGAAGGCGACGCTCGACGACCGGGATCAGCGCGTCGAGGTCGGTACGGCCGAGCGAGAAGGCGCGGGTTCCGGCCCTTTCATAGTCGGCTTTCCGGCTCGCGTACGCACGAACGTCTTCCAAGATCTCACGCAGCCTGCCAAAGACCTCGGCACGGGCGTTGAGGCCTGCGGAACCCTTGTCCATTTGCGCGACCATTGCGACCGGCGCGCGCGCCAACATGTCCGCGACGCCGCCGTCCACGAGATCCATCATGGCAGCTTGGCCTGAGATCAGACCGCCCTCCGGGGCCAACATGACCGTCGTAATGCCTTCGCCGCGGGCCGGGGCAATCATGACCGAGGCGGGGTTCATTCCTTCCCACACATTGAACGCGGCCGCGATGCCATCCTTGCCGCGCGCAGCAACGTCGCGCGTGACTGGCTCTTGAGCGATTTCGATGAGGCCGAGTTGCGTGCCCGCGTTGATCAGGCCGGGCGTCACCCATTTGCCAGATGCATCGATGCGACGCGCGTCTGCGGGAACGGGGATGTTCGTGCCAACCTGCACGATGCGGCCATCCCGAATGAGCACAGTGCCGTTCTCAATCGGTGCGCCGGTCATTGTGTAGACCTTGCCGCCGGTAATGGCGACCGTCTGCGCAGAAAGCGCGGCCGAGCACAGCAGCGCAGCGACGGGGAGAATTGCGGTGGGACGCATTACCGGGCACCTCCGGGCAGGCGAAGCTCGGGAACGAAGCCGAGTTCGAAGTCGGTGCGCCACTTCTGCGCAGGATCAGTCCGGTCGAACAGCAACGCTCCGTCGATCCACACCTTTTCGGTCCGCGAGTAGACGCTGAACGGATTGCCGGACCACAAGACGACATCCCCGTTCTTGCCCACTTCGATCGATCCGATCTGGTCCTGAAGCCCCAATGACCAAGCCGCATTGATCGTGATCCACTTGATCGCCTGATCAGGCGACACCGTGGTGCCGATCTCGCGGGCGGCGGCCATCGCCTTTGCGGCCTCCTGATTCAGTCGCTGCGAGCCGGACGGATCGTCCGAATGAATCACGACACGCGCGCCCGCCTTCTCGATGATCGCGGCGTTGGCCTTCACAGCGTCCAGCGCTTCCATCTTGAAATCGCCCCAGTCCGCCCAGATCGACGAAGCGATGGAGTCGCGCGCGAGGACGTCGGCAAGCTTGTACGACTCGACACCGTGGTGGAACGAGCGAATCGAATACCCGAACTCCCTGGCGATGTCGATCATCTGCGCCATTTCATCGGCGCGATAGCAGTGATTGTGGACGAAGATGTTGCCACGCAGTACTTCGGCCAGGGTCTCATTGCCGAGGTCGCGTGCCGGTGCGTCGCCTAGGTGATCGACGTTCCATTTGTCCCATTTGCGTCTGTATTGCTCGGCGGCAATCCACGCGGTGCGATAGCCGGCGACGTTGCCCATTCGCGTAGAGGGCCCGCGTGAGGCGTAGACGCGCTTCGGGTTCTCGCCGCACGCCATCTTCAGGCCGTACCGCGCGCCGGGGAACTTCATCCCTTGTACAGTGCGCGACGGCACGACCTTGAGAACGGCGCTGCGCCCGCCGATGAGATTGGCGGAGCCGGGAAGAACCTGAATCGTGGTGACGCCCCCTGCGAGATTGCGCGGGAATTGCGGATCCTGCGGCCAAACGGAATGCTCCGCCCAGACGTGCGCGGTGACGGGACTCGTCGCTTCGTTGCCGTCGTCGTTGCCGCGCGTGCCCGGCGCCGGATAGACTCCGAGGTGTGAGTGCGTATCGATGATACCGGGAGTGACGTATTTGCCGGCGCCGTCGATGACGAGTGCATCCGGCGGAGCAACGAGGTTCGTGCCCACGGCGGCAATCTTGCCGTCGCGGATGAGAACGGCGCCGCCGGATATCGTCGGGCCAGCGGCCGTAAGTATCGTGACGTTGCGAATTAGCGTCGCACGGGTTGCAAAAGCTCTGTACGTGCTCGGAAAGGGATCCGCGTTGGGCGTCGACGAAGCGCCGAGGCCGACTGTCGACTGTGCGGGTGTTTGCGCGGCGGGTTGTTGCGGCGACGGCGCCGAGGACGCGGGGCTGGCGCAGCCCCAGGCGCTAACCAAGAGGAACAGCGCTGATTTCTGGATTCGCATGTTCAAGAAGCTATCGTGCTAAAGGGTGTCGATGAGGCGCACATCGTCCGTGCAGAGGCCGGCAACGCCTAGGTTCGACAACCGTCTGGCTTCCTCGGTTGCGTTGACGGTCCAGGTGATGACTCGAACGCCAAGCCGGTGGGCCAGTTTCATGAACTGCTCGTCGACGAGGCTGTAGTGAGGCCACACGTCGCGGGCGCGAGTTTGCCCGACACCGGCGGCCATCGCTTCAAGCGGGTCCCCCATTTCGGGGTGGAGCAAGACACCACGGGGCACTTCGGGCGCCAGCTTCAGTGCCCGCGCGATCGCGTCGTGATCGAAGGAGTGCACGGCGTACCGTTTCCCCAATCGGCGACAGACGTCTAGAGCGGGTTGCGCGACGCCGCGACCCTTGAGTTCGACGTACATTGCCGCGCGGTCGCCCACCATGGCAAGCACGTCGTCCAATCGGGGGATTCCCGCGTCGCCGGAGAGTCGAACGCCCGCCAGAACGCCCCAGTCGGTCGCTGTGATTTCGTGCCCCCCGGCGCCCTCGTCGTGATGGACGACCACGACGCCGTCACGCGTCCGGTGAACGTCCAACTCGATCGCGTCGGCGCCGCGGTCCAGCGCCAACTCGAATGCGGGCAAGGTGTTCTCGAGCAGTTCCCTGGACGCGCCCCTGTGGGCGATGCGTTCAGGGCGGCGGGGGGCGTCCGGCATGACCGTTATTATTCCGCGACACGCCGAACGGCAAGCGCCTGACGGGTTAACGAACCGGCGGCGCCAACGTCTACCTTTCCGGGTGAATGACTGATCCGGACCGGAGCAGCGGCGACCAGAGGGACCGTGAGCTGATCGCCGCCTGGAAGGCCGGGGATCAGCGCGCCGCGACCGAATTGGTCGAGCGCCATGCGTCCGCCCTCGCGCGCTTCGCGGCCAGTTGCGGCGCACGCGATGACATCGACGAACTGGTGCAGGACACGTTCGTGAAGGCGTTCGCGTCGCTGGACGGGTTTCGCGGCGAAAGCGGCTTCCGGACGTGGTTATTCACGATCGAGCGGCGTCTGTTGATCGACCGGTTGCGCGCAGAACGGCGCCGGCCACAGTCAACAGAGTTGAAGGAGGACGCCGCAGCGACGACGTTCGATGCGCTGGACGGGATGATGGCAAGTGAGACGGTGATGAAGGTGAGGAAGGCGGTCGATCGCTTGACCGCGACGCAGCGAGAGGTGTTCGTACTTAGAGTGACTGAAGGGCTGTCGTACAAGGAAATCGCGGAAACGGTGGGAACGACCGAAGGCGCAGCCCGGGTGCACTACCACAATGCAATGCATGCGGTAAAGGAGTGGCTCGATGAGTGATTGCCCGAACGTGACGATGCGCGAAATGCTGCCGGAGTTGGTGAACGACCGGCTGGCGGCTGGTGCGCGCGCGCAGGTTGAGGCTCACATCGCGTCCTGCGCCGAGTGCCGCGCGGAACGTGAGCTTCTGCTCCAGGTGAAGGGCGCGGCTCCCGCTCCACGCGTCGACGCCGCTCGCATCGCGGCCAACATCGCGGCGTATCGCCGGCCGTCTGTCCTGGTGCTCGTCGCCCGGTCGTGGCCGGCGCGCGCAGCCGCCGCGGTGCTCTTGCTCGTCGGCGCGAATACGGTGATCAAGCAGAATGCAGCCTCCGGTCCGGATACGATCGTCGCGATGGCCGCGCCAGAGGTGGCCGTCGGCGCGCTCGCGGACATTTCAGAGGCAGACCTCCGCGCGCTCGCGACCGAACTCGGAACGCTTCGGGCCGTTACGTCCGTCGAGCCTGAGGTCGTGGTACCAAGCGTTGGCGGTGGTGCGAGGGGTGGCAAGTGAGCACACGACAGTTCGTCCTCGCCGTCGCATTGGTGTCCATCGCGGCTTCACCCATGCTCGCGCAGCGCCCGAACCGGCAAGGTGGTGGCGGGCGCGGACAAGGGGGAATGCCGAATCAGCAACGGTCTGATCTGGAGGACCTCGTGCGTCGCGCATTCGCGCGCGCGGTTCGTGAGCGCGTTGGGTTGAGCGACGAACAAATGGTCAAGCTGGGTCCGATCACGCGCAAGTTCGAGGACCAGCGCCGCCAGGTGCAGGCCGACGAGCGCGACGCGCGCACGAAGCTCATGGGCCTCGTGATGGTAGGCGCCGAAAGCGACTCGGTGCGCATCCGTCAGTTCATCGGGCAGCTCGCCGATGTCCGTCGCCGTCGCTTGCAGATCGACGAAGCGGAGCAGAAGGACCTAACGGCGATCATGACGCCACTTCAGCTCGCGAAGTTCCTGGGCCTTCAGGAGCAGGTACGCCGTCGCCTCGAGCAGGCCCGTCCTGAACCGGGCGGTCCGCCAGATGGCATGCCGCCGCGGCGAGAGCCAGAGATGGCGGCGGTCGACTCGTTCGTCGTGCGGTTCGCGGTGACGCCACTTCGAGGGGTCATCCACGTCGACGGTGTCGAGCAGGGGCGTGGTCGACAAGCCGTAAGACTGCCCTTGGGCTGGCATCGCGTCACGTTCTCGGCAGCCGGCTGCGACGCACTGAACGACTCGGTCATGGTGACCCGCGGCCCGATGTCGCCCATGATGCGGGTCCTCCAGAGCAGCGGCACGAACTGCAAGTAGCCGTCGCGCTGCGTTGTCAGCCGTGCCGTAGGATGTAGGTTTCGCTCGCAGCCCGGGTGGCGGAACTGGCAGACGCACGGGACTCAAAATCCCGCGGTGGCAACACCGTACGAGTTCGACCCTCGTCCTGGGCATTAGGACTGAATCTTCATCGGAACTGGAGGTCTTAATGAAGCGGTACTTCAAGTCATGGTGGGTCCGCGTCGGGTTGGCGCTCCTCGTGCTCGGAACCGGCCCCCTCGTTGCATTCATGACCTCCGCGAAGCTCGGCCTCTGGCCCGACCCCAATCCAAATCCGGTCTACCTCGGCGTCCTAGTCTTTTTGACGTTCCAGCCGAGTCTGGGGCTCATAGCGATCGGCGTGTGGCGGGTGCGTGCGACAGATCAGGGCGGCGAGGCGGGCTCGGCCTAGCGGCCGTCGGAACTACCGGGGAGGCGCGGCGGCAAGCGGCTCCCCATTGTTCATAGCGGTGTTCTGCGGCCTCGGCCGCGTCGCTCGACCCATTCCACTCGAATGACCACATACAGGCTTGCCAAGGTTCCTGCCGACGGCGATCGCATCGGGTACGACAACGGTGCGCTGAAGGTTCCCAACAACCCGATCATCCCGTTCATCGAGGGCGACGGCACTGGCCCCGATATCTGGCGCGCGTCGGTCCGCGTCTTCGACGCCGCCGTGGAGAAGTGCTACAAGGGCGAGCGCAAAGTCCGCTGGATGGAAGTTCTGGCCGGCGAGAAGGCCTTCAAGGCGCACAACGAGTGGCTCCCGCAGGAAACGGTGGACGCAATGCAGGAGTTCCGCGTGTCCATCAAGGGCCCGCTCACGACGCCGGTCGGCGGCGGCATCCGGTCACTCAACGTGACGCTGCGGCAAGTGCTGGACCTTTACGCCTGCATCCGACCGGTGCGGTACTTCGAGGGCGTTGGCAATCCGATGAAGGAGCCGCAGAAGGTCAACGTCGTGATCTTCCGCGAGAACATCGAGGACGTCTACTCCGGCATCGAATGGCCGGCGGGGTCCGCCGAGGCCGAGAAGCTGCGCGCCTACATAAAGAAGGAGTTCAACAAGGACATTCGCGAGAAATCAGCCATTGGGATCAAGCCGATGTCCGAGTTCGGCTCGAAGCGGCTGATCGATATGTCCATCAAGTACGCACTCAAGCACGACCTGCCTTCGGTGACACTGGTGCATAAGGGCAACATCATGAAGTTCACCGAGGGCGCCTTCCGCGACTGGGGCTATGAACTGGCCCGGCAAAAGTACGCTGACTCGACGTGCACCGAAGCGGACTTGTCCAAGGGTGGCAGCGCATCGCGCGCCGACGCCGTCGTCATCAAGGACCGCATTGCCGACGCGATGTTCCAACAGTTGTTGCTGCGCCCCGACGAATACTCCGTGATCGCGACGCCAAACCTGAACGGCGACTACTTGTCCGACGCCGCCGCCGCGCAGGTCGGCGGACTTGGCATCGCGCCGGGCGGCAATGTCGGCGACGGTATGGCGGTCTTTGAAGCAACACACGGCACGGCGCCCAAATACGCCGGTCTGGACAAGATCAACCCCGGCAGCGTGATCCTCTCGGGCGTGATGATGTTCGAGTACATGGGCTGGGACGAAGCCGCCACGATGATCGTGAAGGGCCTCGAGAACGGCATCAAATCCAAAAAGGTCACGTACGATCTGGCGCGTCAGATGCCCGGCGCGACAGAGGTCTCGACGACCGCGTTTGCCGATCAGATCATCAAGGGGATGACGGCCTAACCGGCCGCTTCACGAATGCTCAACGCCACGGCGGGACCAGCGGACCTGGGCGGGCTCAAGACGCCAGCCCTCGTGCTCCTGCTCGAGCAGGGAAGCACCGCGCCGAACGTGCCGGGCCTGGACAAGGCCGTGGCAGAATCGGTGCGCCGCGTGATCGCGTCGCGTGATTTCCGTGGCACCCGCGACGAAGTCGTGTCGCTGCTGGGCAACGATGGTGGCGTGGAGCGCGTGATGCTCGTGGGCATGGGCAAGGTCACCGATCGTCGTGCTAGTCTTCGTCGCGCCGCCACCATCGCCGCGCGTCGCGCGCATGCTGCGGGCGTCGGACGCGTCGCGGTGTACGGCGGCGCCCTGAATGCCGACGAGGTCGAGAACGTAACGCTTGGCGCCATCACCGGCGCGTGGGAGCTGAAGGACTACCAGCTCGCGCCCCCGGAGGAAGATCGCCGCGCGCCGCTCACAGAGGCGACGATCGTCGGCGTCGAAGCGAACGCCGTGCGCGACGGCGTCCGCTGCGGGCTCGCGCTTGGAGAGGGACACACCTTGGCGCGTCGCCTGGCGATGCTGCCGGGCAACGTCTGCACGCCCGACTACCTGGCCGACACGGCGCGCGACATCGGCAAGCGCCACGGCATGAGCGTCACCGTGCTGGGCCGCGCGGAGATGGAGAAGGAGAAGATGGGTTCGTTCCTGTCCGTCGCGCAGGGCACGCCGCAGGACCCCAAGCTCATCACGCTCGAGTACAAGAAGGGCGGGAACAAACCGGTGCTGGCGCTGGTCGGAAAGGGCCTGTGCTTCGACTCTGGCGGCATTTCCATCAAGCCGGCGCAAGGCATGGAATGGATGAAGTTCGACATGTGCGGCGCCGCCGGCGTGCTGGGGGCAATGGATGCCATCGCGCGTCTCCAACTGCCGGTGAACGTCGTGGGTCTTGTCGGCTCTACCACCAACATGCCGTCCGGGACCGCGGTGAAGCCGGGCGATGTGGTGACGGCCAGCAACGGAAAGTCCATCGAGATCATCAACACGGACGCCGAAGGACGCCTGGTCTTGGCCGATGTGCTGGTGTACGCCAAGAAGTTCTCGCCGGCGGTTGTCATCGACGCCGCGACGCTCACGGGCGCCGTGGTCATCGGTTTGGGGCATGCGGCGACCGGCGTGATGGGGAACGATGACAAGGTCGTGCAGGAAGTGATCGACGCCGGCAAGCGCGCTTCGGAGCCCGGCTGGGCGCTGCCGTTGTGGGACGAGTACAAGCCACTGATCAAATCGGACATTGCGGACGTGAAGAACTCCGGCGGCCGCGCCGCGGGTACAATTACGGCGGCGCTCTTTCTCAAGGAATTCGTCGACGGTTTCCAATGGGTCCATCTCGACATTGCCGGCACCGCGTACAGCGAGTCCGATCTGGGCACGGTCCCGGCCGGACCGACCGGCGTGCCAGTCGGGACCTTCGTCGAGTTCGTTCGGGGCAGAGTCGGCTGATTCATCGCCCCCGCCTGTTGATCGTAGCCGGCCTCGGCCTTTTGGTCGGGGCCGTTTTGCAGCCAGCCTCCGCGCAGGTGCGCGATACGACCACGCGGCGCGACTTGGCTGCGGCCGCGGATTCGGCGCGGGCGCGGTTGCAGCAGGCGCTGGCAGACTCGCTCCGGCGAGACTCGCTCATGCGCGCCGACACGATCAAGGCGGCGATAGCGCGCTCGGAGTTGCCCGTTCTCGCAGACCCGACCGGGAGTTTTCACTGGACGCGACGGGACATCTTCGCGACCGGCGCGATGACAGTCCTCGACCTGCTGGAGCGCGTGCCGGGGCTGACCGGGCTGCAGTCGAAGTGGATCGCGCAACCCATGATGGCCGCCTACCTCGGTGACCTTCGGCGCGTGCGCGTTTTTATAGACGGATTCGAACTCGAGGTGCTCGATCCGCGCATGGGCCGCATCTGGGATCTCTCGCAAGTCCCGCTGTCGTCCCTGGATGACTTGCTCGTGGAACGCACCGCGGCCGAGATCCGCATTCACATGCGATCGTGGCGGGTCGACCGGACGACCCCGTATTCACGAACCGACGTCTACACGGGCGACCAGACCACCAACCTCTACCGCGGGTTGTTTGGCCGGCGGTACCGGCACGGTGAGGTCCTTCAACTCTCCGCACAGCAGTTCAGTACGACGCCGGGCGGTGGCGACGAAAGCAGTGACCGCCTGGACTTCATGACGCGGCTCGGCATGGCGCGGCGAATGTGGACGGCCGACGTCGTGGTTCATCGAGTCGGCGGAAGCCGCGGTCGCACCATGAACTTCGCGCGCTCCGACTCGATCTCGAGCACCGATCATTCGCGCTATGACGCGTATGCGCGCTTCGCGTGGCAGGACACGGCGCGCGGCTGGTGGGCGCAGGGACTCGCGGGGACCTCGACGCTGACGTACGGTCCGCCAAAATCGGGTTCGTCAACGAGCGGCACCGATACGTTGACCACCGCCACATCGCGGGCCCAGTACGTGCTTACCGCGGGTCGCACGGCAGGCCCCTTCAGCGCGTCATTCACGCAGCGCTATCGCGTTGGAATCGACGCCCGCGTCGCAACGCCCGCGATCCGCGCCGCCTACGCAACCAGACGCCTGACCGTGTCTGCGGCGGCAGAGGGTCGCGGCCTCGACTCAACGCGACGGTTCGACGTGTCGGCGGTTGTTCGCCCCACGAACTTCCTGTTCTTCTCGGCAGCCTTGGCGAAAGAGCGACCGCAGTTCGATTCCGTCGGCGCGCCTGAGTTTGCCCGCGGCGAGGCCGGAGTGCGATTAAAGGATGTCTGGGTGAGCGGAGGCGTGTTGTGGCGCGATCGCGTTGAACTGGATCCCTCGACAATCGCCATTCGCGGCACCCCACTCGTGTACGACTCCGCGACCACCGGAGTGTTCGCGACGATCCGTGGCCGGGTGTGGCGGGCGATCTACCTCGACGCCACGGGCACCCGGTGGAACGACAGCACGGGCATGTATAGGCCGCAGTACCAAACGCGGAGCGAGCTGTATTTGAGTACTGCGGCGCTCAGCCGGTTCCCGACCGGGAACTTCCACGTCCGCGCCTCGGTCATTCACGAATATCGCTCGACGCTGTTCTGGCCCGACACCGCGGGCGTTCGTCGCGTACCGGGTTTCCGCGTGCTCTCCACGCACCTCCAATTCAAGATCGTCTCGGCCGAAGTCTTCTGGACCTACCGCAACAACCTCAACGAGCGATACCCGCAGATCCCGGGATTCCGAATGCCGAGGTTGAGCAGTGTCTACGGTGTCCGCTGGGAGTTCTGGAATTGATTGATTAGGCGGTTGTCACGCCGTAGCTTAGCCCGACTCATATGATCCGAAGCATGACGGGGTTCGGCGCCGCCGAAGGAACTGTGGGCGGGTCGACAGTGTCGGTGGAATTGCGGTCGGTGAACCACCGGTTCTTCAACCCGTCGATCAAGCTTTCGGGCCCGCTCGCCAAGTGGGAAGGCGAGGTCCGCGAGGTCCTCAGGAAGTCCGTCGGCCGCGGACATGTCACCCTGACGGCCTGGATGGAGCGCGAGGTCGCGCTGGCCGGCGCGATCAACGAGGAACGCTTCGCCGCCTACGTGCAGCGCCTCCGCGAGCTCAAGGTCAAGCACGTCCTGGATGGACCAATCGACCTCGCCACGGTCCTGCGCCTTCCGGACGTCGTTGGTACGCCTCAGCAGGAAGACGTCGGCAGCGTGACCGAGTTGACGGCCATTGTCGAGAAGGCGGCTGCCGCGCTCGCGGCGAGTCGCGACGCCGAGGGTCGCCGTCTCGCGACCTTCCTCGGCGATCGGATCGGCCTCGTCGAGTCCGCCGTCAACCGGCTGGCTGAACGCGCACCGCAACGGCTGGTCGAGCAGCGCGATCGGCTCCGCGAAGCCGTCAAAGAGCTGGCCGGCGGCGTTCAAGTGAGTGAAGACCGGCTGGCGCAGGAGATCGCCATCCTCGCGGACCGTCTGGACGTCGGGGAAGAGCTGGACCGCTTTCGATCCCACCTCGCGGCGTTCCGTGAGACCACCGGCGCCAACGGGACGGACGGAGTGGGCAAGCGCCTCGGCTTCCTGCTTCAGGAGCTCCTACGCGAGGCCAATACGACCGGCTCCAAGGCCAACGACGCCGCCATGACCCGCGACGTAGTCGCGATCAAGGAAGAGCTGGAACGCATCCGCGAACAGGTCGAGAATCTCGAATGAGCAACTTTCCCATCATCCTGTCGGCGCCGTCGGGCACGGGCAAAACGACCATCGCCAAGATGCTCCTCAAGCGTCGGCCGGACATCGGATACTCGGTGTCCTGCACAACACGAGCGCCCCGGTCGACCGAAGTGGAGGGAATCGATTATTATTT
>JANNRQ010000149.1:0-24179 GCA_031401495.1 Gemmatimonadota bacterium | reverse complement strand
GGCAAGTGCGGCTCGTGCAGCGCCGAGATCAACGGCATGCCCAAGCTCATGTGCATGACGCGCCTGGATGCGCTGCCCAAGGACAAGCCGGTGAAGGTGGAGCCGATGAAGGCGTTCCCGCTCGTCCGCGATTTGGTGACGGACGTATCGGTGAACTTCCGGATGAAGAAGACCATCCGGCAGTTCAAGCCGCGCAAGCCGGACGCGCCGGACGGCACGTGGCGCATGCAGCAGGAGGACGTGGATCGGGTGCAGGAGTTCCGGAAGTGCATCGAGTGCTTCCTGTGCCAGGACGTGTGCCACGTGCTGCGCGATCACCACAAGCACGAGGAGTTCGCGGGCCCGCGCCATTTCGTGTACACGGCGGCGCTGGAGATGCACCCGCTGGACGAAGGCGACCGCATTCCGGCGCTTAAGGACGAGCACGGCATCGGCTACTGCAACATCACCAAATGCTGCACCAAGGTGTGTCCGGAGCACATCACCATCACGGACAACGCCATCATCCCGCTCAAAGAGCGCGTCGTGGACGAGTTCTATGACCCGCTCGGCAAGCTGGTGAAGATCTTCAGCCGGCGGAAATAGCGATTCGCGCGGCGCGCCTTAACGGCGCGCCGTTTTGCGTGGGCGGCCGCCCTTTTTGCCGTTGCGTCGCGCGGCGGCGGATTTCGCGGCGCTCTTGACGCTGCCGGCCATTCGGGCGAACTCGCGCATTTTCTCGGTGCGGCTGATGATCGCCATGAGCAGCCCGGGGACACTCAGTTGCATGTCCTCAGCTTCCCACTCCAAATCGCCCCCGCCCGGGCCCAGTTTCACAGTCGCCAGTTGATCGTGGCTGAAATTTGCGATGGCTGGCACCCCGACAGCAGGGAAGGCGTAGACGCACCCGTTCGTGAGGTCGAGGATGATCCGGCCTGACGCCCGATCATAGCGCACGGCCAACGCGCGGCGACCGGCCGCCCGATCGCGCTTTTCAGCTGCCTTCGCCAAGCGGAGCTGGCGATCCACCTCGGCTATCGGTATTCGCGAACTAGCCATGAATTTCCCTCCAACGCCTCAGCAAGTACACATTGTGCTCCTTCACGAGCGCCAAGACCCGTGCGATGTCGGAGCGCCCAACGTTCCCGCGACACTGGATCACCTGCGGGATCTCCCCTGCAAGTCTGACCACGACAACGCCATTCGCGCACCAGACGTGGACGTGTGGTGGCCCGTGTTCGCCAGGTGGTGGATACAGGCGGACCTCAAGGCCACGTGATCTCAAGACAGTTGGCATGACTATAACCAATCCGTTGGGTTACTGCAACGCCTGCGATGCGTCCGCGCAAAGCAGGAGGATCGCGATGACCGTGTCGGTGGAGGCTGGCGTTGCGTGCAGCGACGCGAACTCGCCTAGCGCGCGCAGCCAAGCCTCATCGCTCAACGGCGCGTGCGTCAGCTCCAGCAGCGCGCGCTCAGCGCCGGCAGAAAGTGGAGCAGCGGCCGCGCTCCTCGCGGCGAAGAGCATCGGTGACACGGCAGAGCGTGCATGACGCGGCGTGGCACGCGCGATTCGCTCCGTCCGCTGCAGTAGTGCTCGTCGCGAGTGGGCGACGCGCCGAGCCGTCAGATCCACAACGCCCAGGGTTTGTCGTTGTGCGAGCCACGCGGTGGCTGCCCCCACTGCCGCATCCCGTTGGTTGGCGTTGAGCTTCGCTGACTCAGGCGTGACTGAACGCACAAGTTCGTCAACCTCTGCGGCATCGTCCGTAAGCCGGCCGTCGAACGCAACCAGTTGCGCTACGCCATCGATCCTGACGCAAATGATCGCGCCGCTCTTCGAAGCGCGAACGGCGCCGCATACCGGCTCTCCAAACGACGTCGGGCTTGATGCGCCTCTCCACGCGCGCAACACAACCGCGCGTTGTTCATTACGCGCCGACACCGATATCTCCGCGCTGCCGACGCCCGGCAGCACGTCGCCGGTGATTCCGACCGCGCGCGCTGCCTCATCCACTTTGCGGCGAAGGCGCGATTCCAGCTCGAGCATCCTGGCCGCTGGCGCCGGAGGGGACATCGCGTAGACCAGCACGGACCCTGCGGCCGATCCGATGCGCCGCACCCGACCCACCCGTTGCGCCAGGCGCGCCGGATTCCATGGAATGTCGAGGTGCACCACGACACTGGCGTCCTGGAGCCCCACTCCTTCGCTCAACACGTCCGTGGTCAGGAGAAGATCGACGCGATCGCGGTCGTGTGTGCGCGCCCCTGACCCCGGAGCAAACGCATCGATCAAGTCGCGACGCGTAGCGCGACCACCGGCGACCCGCCCACCCGAGTGCGTCAGCATCGCGACGCGCAGGTGGGGCGACAACAACCGGTACAGCGCGGCGACGGTGTCCGTGTACTCGCTGAACGCAATGATGCGCCGATCCGGGTGCTGTTCGCGTAGTTCCCGGATACGGGCAGCGCGCAAGACATCCGGATCCGCGGTTCCGTCCAGCCAGGAGGCGAGCGCGCGCACGGCTTCGCGATGCCGCCGCACGCGCTCCAAAAGCGCTCCAGCGTCTCCGGTCACCGTGGTGGCGGCGATGAGCGGGAAGGCGAGCTGTTGCGATCCGCCCGCGAACGTCCAGGCGGCGAGTTCCGCTCGCGTTGGTATGCGTCCTGCGGCGAGGGAGTCCTCGAGCGCATGCGCACGGGCGATGCGGCGGCTCAATGCGGAACGCAGCGCGGCTCGGCTCGACGCCCACTGTCTCACCAGTGTGTACGTCAACAACGCGCCTCCGTCGCCGGCGTCCACGGCAGTCAACGGCGGAGGCAGTGACTCGATACGTGTGAGACAATCGGCATCGTCACCGGGCTTCAGCCACTGTGGTGATTCGGCGACAGGCAGGACCACGCCACCGGGCTCGGCGACATCGGAGCTTTCGCGTCGCACAATGAACGCGGCAAGCGCGTCCACCGACAACGTGAGCGCTCGTTCCCCCAGGAACAGGGAGAGGATCGTTCGCAGATCCGCGAGCCGGTTCTGTACCGGCGTTGCGCTCAGGAGCAGGACCTTGGCGTTGGCGCACAGCGCACGGCAGGCTGCGAAGCGCTTGGTGTTCGCGTTGCGGAGATGCTGCGCCTCGTCAATCACGATGAGATCGTACTCCCCGGCGACCCAGAGTCCGCGGGCGAGCGATTCCAACGATACGAACGGCATGGTGATGCGCGTCGCCTGCGTGGCTCGCTCCCAATTGGTTCGGAGGGCCGCGGGCGCGATAACGATGGCCCGTCGGTGGTCCTGCGCTACCGCGGTGGCCAGGTATGTCTTGCCCAGGCCCACATCATCCGCCACAAGCGCACCGCCGAAAGTTGCGATCAGGTGCCGCGCGCGGTTGGCGCCTTCCTGCTGGTGCGCGTGCAGGATGACATCTCCAAGCGATGACCGAACTCGCTCATCACCGAGCACATGCCTGGCGATCACCGCCATGACGTCGCCTCCGGCAATCATGCGCATGGCGTGAAATCGACGAGCGCTGCCAAGTCTCCCGCGTCGACACCGTAGGCCGCCCGCACGCAGTCATCGATGTGAGAGTCGCCTCGACCAGCGGCCGCTGCCTTGCCGGATTTGGCCAGGGACTCGCGCACCGTGGCCCACGAGGTCGGTATTGGCAGCTGCCCGACGGTCCAGCCCAGGTAGCGGCGATACCCGCCGCGCGCCGGCTCGGCGATCGCATTCAGCCATGCTGCTGCGATGCGCGAATTGAGGATCGCGGCAAGCGCCCAAGCGTCCGTTGGGTCTTCGCACGGCAGCACGTAGCAGGTGTTGAGCGGCACGGTGTTGTCACCGGCCGGCAAGACGAGCGCGCGTGGTCGCTTCCCGAAATCCGCCCACACCATGCGTGTGCGCCGAGCGTCGGCGGCGTCGACGCGGAACAGCGTCCACCACCGCTTGTTGCCCTTGGCATCCGCGCGCTGAACCAGCGCGCCGCGGTGCCGCGAAAGCCAATCGGCCGTGCGACGCGGCAGCTGCATCAGCGGCCCGTTGTCGTCGTGCGTCCACACGATGTGCGTCCCGGATTCTGCGACACGCCAGGCACGCAGACTGTCGCCCTTGAGCGCCGGCCGAAGCAGGTTGCTCTCGACACAGCCCGATTCGCCTGCGGAGTCGATGACTGCAGCGAAGCCGCGAACTTCGTCAACGCGGCGCACCAGAAACGCCGCGTTGCATCCCGACTTCACTCCCAAGCGCGGCGCGCCGAACGGCGTCAGCGCGAGCGCTGTCCCGGCGGCCCGAATCCGCTCGAACGCACGGCGCGCATCCGGTGGTAGCAGCACCCAGGGAGCTCCGGCTGTTGCGTCGAAAGCCGAACGCTCAAGCGTTGTCGGCCACGTGCGTTCACCATCGGGGCCGTGAACCACCACGGTCAGGCCCTGCGTCTGCGTCTCCGACCGGGCGACAAGCAGCGACGGATACACGACCGCATCGAACGTATGGCGCGATTCGCTGGCGTCTTCCAAGTGAACGACGGACGCGCGTGTCGCCAGAAGCTGGCGGACGCCTCCGCCCGACAACGACCGCCACAGCTTCGCAGGCAGCAGCAACGCCATCGTACCGCCGGGCTTGAGCAGCGCTAGCGAGCGCTCGACAAACAACGCTGAGAGATCCACTTGCGAGGCGAATCCGGGCGCGGCTCGCGCGGTCCTGGCTCCTGACTGCCACTGCGCTGAACGAAACACTTCGTACGTGTCGCGAAACCGCTTGCGTGTCACTTCGGGGATGCGGTGCAGGCGCACCCACGGCGGATTGCCAATCACGACGTCGAAGCCGCCGGCCGACTGCGCCTCGGCGAAGAACGCACTGAACGAGAAGGGGAGGGCGCCACCATCCGCGATACGCAACCGGTCCTTCCTCTGGTATCGCAGCAACTCCTTGAGTCGATCGAGCTCGCGACGGGCCTCAGTTGACGCCCGCTGGCGCTCGCCAAACAGGTCACGGGCCCGCTGCACGCTCAGCAGGTCGCGCCGCACATGCTGCGTCGTCTCCATGGCCCGATCGGCCTGCTGCAGTGCGCGACGCCGTTCGAGGTGATCGAGTACTCGCGCGAGGCCCGCTTTCTTGCGCCCGGTAGCCCGCACGTAACGCTGGCGTTCCGCGGCGAATCTGCCCGACGCGAGCGCGCCGGCGTCGAACGCTTCGCCAGCCAGCGCATCACCAACCCGAATGTTGCGGTCGAGGTTCGGCAATGGCGGCACGCGCATGGGATCGGGCTCGTCACTCTCGATCACGACGGACAGCCACAGGCGAAGCTCGCAGAGCCACACGGCGGTTGGATTGCGATCCACGCCGAAGATCGATCTGGCCAGCACATCCCGGCGAACGGCCGCGACAGTGCCCGGATCTCCCAGCCGTCGCCGCGTATCTGCGATGCGCTCCAGCACATGCACCAGGAACGCGCCGGAACCACACGCGGGGTCGAGAACCCGCACGTCCCGGAGCGATTGGAGGTCGTGGCGCTTCACAACGGCATCGAGCGCATGCTCGGTCACCCGCGAGACCAGCGCGTGCGGCGTGTAGAAGACACCGCCAGAACGGCGATCGCCTGCGGCCATCAACGATTCGAACGCCCGACCCAGCATTTCCGGATCCACGCTCGCTTCAGACCATGTCGCCGTGTCTTCGCGGGCGACAAAGCGGTACCGCTGGAACACCTCCTGGATCAGCCCGCCCAGGCGCTCGTCCGGGAACCGCACAGATCCCGCGCGACGCTCCAGCGCGGTTCGGGTGAAAAGCCCGCCGTTGAGAAACGGCACTCGGCCAAACGCTCGCGCGTGTGCGGCTCGGCGCGACAGCGGTGTATTGAGCGTGCCGAAGAAGAGCGGCAGCAGCACCCGGCGATGAAAGTCGCCGCCGTGGGCCATGCATTCGTCGAACCGGGTCGCGACGAACTCCCGTTCCCCGTTGATCCAGCCCTTCGCCTCGAGGAATCGAAGGAACAAGAGCCGCGATACGCACAGCAGTGACACCGCCGTGGCGTCAGCAGTTTCCAGGTGGCGTGAGGCACTCGCAGCCATCGCATCGACGTGTGTGCTCAGCGCGCGATAGAACCGTCTCGTCAGGGCCTCGCGGCCGAGTACGTCGAGACAGCGGGCGTGCATCGCGACATCCGTTCCTTCGTGGGTCGCCGCCAGCGCGCAGAGCGTCTCAGCGTCTGAATCGACGACGCGATCCGGCTCCCAGGCGAACGACGACACGCGCGGTGAACGCTCACCGTTGGACCACACGACGATCGCCGCGTGCGTGCCGGCATGAGCCACCACGCCAATGAGCCAGTGCACGTGCGGCGCACTCGAGGTGAGTCGCCGCGCAATGCGCTGCACACGCTCGCGCAGCTGTGCTGGCGCCTCTAGTTCAATGACCAGGGACCGGAACGCACCGACACCGGCTGAGATTCCGGCGCTGCGCATCTCGTCCAGGCCGAGCGCAGACAGTGTCGCCGCATCGAGCGCCGCCGGTGCTGACGCGAAACCGACCGCACGCAGCACATCCCACATGCCGCCCGCTGTCCGCGCAGCTGACAACAACGCGGCGGCACCACGCATCGTGAGCACACGCCGACGCTAGAGTGATTCCACCAATCACCATCACCATCCCATTGCGCCGACGAGCAAAAATGAACGCGAGTAGATTCGGTCCGTCGACATGCGCCCACTCACTCCGCTCAGCGCCGGCACACGAGTCGCCCTCGTAGCCCCCGCCGGCCCCCTCAAAGCCGGCGACCTCGATCGCGCTATCGCGAATTGCAGGACGCTCGGCTGGGAACCCGTCGTCGGCACGTTCGCTGAAGAGCAGGACCACTACTTCGCCGGGCCGGACGAACTCCGCGTCAGCGACTTCAACAAGGCCCTGCGGGATGACTCCGTGGACGCGATCTGGTGTCTGCGCGGCGGCTACGGCGCCATGCGCCTCCTGGAACAACTGGACTTCCCGGCGCTCAAGAAGCGCCCCAAGGCCATCATCGGGTTTTCGGACATCACCGCGCTCCACTCTGCGGTCGGCCTCAAGGCGAACCTCTGCTCCATCCACGGCCCCACCGCGCGCGGCAAGCTCACACCGTTCTCCGAGAAATCGCTCCGCGCCGCCACCTCGCGAAAGGACCAGCCAGCCGGTGCCGCTCCCGACGCAGTCACGCTCGTAAAAGGACGCGCCCGCGGCCGCCTCACCGGTGGCAACCTCTCGCTCCTCTCCGCGCTCCACGGCACCCCGTGGCAGCCCTCATATGAAGGGGCCATCCTCGTGCTCGAGGACGTGAACGAGGCGCCCTACCGTATCGAGCGGATGTTGCTTCAGCTGCGCCTCTCCGGCGACCTCCAGAAATGCGCCGGCATCGCGTTCGGCCAGTTCACCAGTCCGACCGAAGACGCCAGCATCGGCGGCAAGTCGCGCAGCGTCGCAGAAGTCGTGGCCGAGGCCGCTGAGCTTGCTGGCGTGCCTGCGATCTCTGGAATTCCTCTGGGACACATTGACGAGCAGTGGAGCCTGCCCCTGGGCGCCGCCGCCGAGCTCGACTCCGACAGCAAGACCCTCACCATCCTGCCGCTCTGAATCCGGGCGCCCCTCCAGGCATTGTGTTGCAAGCAGGCATCCAATGTGTTACGCTCTGCTATGGACACCACCATTCGAAATCTCGACCCCTCGGTGTACCGGCGGCTTCGGGCCAGAGCCCGCGCGGCCGGCATCACCGTTGGCGAGGCCGTGAACGCGGCGATGCGGGCGTACTTGTCGGCGCCGGACGTCGCCAAGCGCGGCAGCATTCTGGATCTCATCCCCGAGCCGTACCCCAAGGGCAACGAGCGACTGAGCGAAGAGGTGGATTCGATCGTCTATGGCGCGTAAGCGAGTCGCGGAGACCGCCGCGATTGTGCTCGACTCCAGTCTGCTGATCGCCTATCACAACGAGCGCGATACGCACCATTCAGCAGCCGTGCGGGCCATGGCGAATATCGCCGCCGGACGTTGGGGACGGGCCCTCCTCCTCGAGTACGTGTTTCTCGAGGTGGTCACCGTGTTGCTCGGGCGCCGCGGCGTGGATCTCGCCGTCACAGTCGGGAATGGGCTGCTTGAGGCGCGGGAGATCGACTTCGTGCCGTGCGGCCAATTGTTCGCACCCGCCTGGCAGCTGTTTGCCAAACAGGCCGACACGACGCTCAGTTTCACCGACGCGGCGATCGTCGTCGCCGCCCGTGTCCATGCGGCCGGCCGTGTGGCAACATTCGACCGCGACTTTCAGGACATTCGGGGAATTACCGTTGTTACATCCTGACGCCGGCCCCGCGCCGAGCGCCTGATTCCGTGAGCCAATGAAGACCTACGCAGACCTGCTTGCCGCAACGAAGGCCCGCATCAAGGAAATCACCGTCAAGGACGCCATGGCCCTGCGTCACACAACGGGCGACCCGGTCTTCCTCGACGTCCGTGAAGACAAGGAGTACAACCTGGGCAAGATCCCGGGCGCCGTTACCATCGGACGCAGTAATCTGGAGAAGAACGTCGAGGCTCTGGTGCCACGCGATAAAACCGTCATAGTCTATTGCGCCAACGGCAACCGCTCCGCGTTCGCCGTGGAGGTACTCGCCGCTTTGGGGTATGAAAACGTGCGGTCGATCAAGGAGGGGTTCAGCGGATGGGTCGCAGACAACGGGGAGGTCGAGTGATTCGCTTGGCCGGCGCGGTATTCCCGGCGCTTGTTCTCATCTTCGCTGCGCTCATTGCGGGTGCGTCGCCCTTGGTGGCGCAGCGGCTCGCGCCCACTGGCACCCGTGTCCGAGTTTCGTTGGGTGAGTCGCGCCGACAGATGGAGAGTCGCATGGAACGCCGGCTCGCTCTTCGCGGTGAAGTCACCGCAGAGAACGCTGACTCCATATGGATTCGTCCCACCAACAGCACCGGCTCGTTGGGCATTGCGAAGCCGGCCATTCGCGCCATGTGGACCAGTCGTGGGGAACCGCGGCGCATCCGGAGCCTGCTTGTCGACGGCATCAGAGGTGCGCTGTTCGGCGTGATCGAAACGTGGATCGTCACCGGGGTGTACCAGAGGGCCGATGGGAGATTCATCTACGACTCGGACACGCGCGGTGAGGCGATTCAAAAGGGCGCGCTCTACAGCGCTGCGGTCTTTGGCACCATCGGCTTCATCTGGCCAGCGGAATACTGGCGCCGCATTCGGCTCGACTGACACTGAACGCGCTGCTCGCCAACCCGGACATCGCGCGCCTCGTCAGCGCGCTGCGCGAGACACCCGGTCGAACCGTCGCCGACGAGCCCAATCGCAAATGGGCAGCGATCGCGCTGACGTTCCGGCTCGGCGACGGAGGCGAACCGGAACTGCTCTTGATCAAGCGCGCCGAGCAGGTCGGTGATCCGTGGAGCGGCCACGTCGCCATGCCCGGTGGACGCAAGGACGCGAACGATCCCGATCTCCTCGCCACCGTCATCCGCGAAATGCACGAAGAGATGGGCATCGACCTTGCCAAGGTCGGCCGCAGACTGGGCACGCTCGACGACCTGGCGCCCCGCACGCCGCTTCTGCCGCCAATCTCGATCCGGCCGTTCGTCTTCGCTGCCTCAGGCGACCTGGCGTTGACGCTCAGCGCTGAAGTAGCCCAATCGCTCTGGGTTCCGCTGTCAGCGGTGCGCGATCAGCGCGCGTGGTCAACCGGAAGCGTGCTGATTCGTGGCGTGCCGAGCCCGGAACCCACCTTCGCATGGCGCGAACACGTCGTGTGGGGCCTCACCGAACGCGTCCTGCGTCAACTGGTGAGCCTGTTGGGCTAGCGACCTACGGCTTGCGTGGTGGCAAGGCAGCTGGCTTGGGGGTCGTGTCCGACCGCGCCAGCGGGTCGCAGGGCTTGGTCAGCGCAACCGACGACGTGTCCTGCCGGACGCCCTTGGAGCACAGGATCGCGCCGACGATCGCTTCGGTCGGCGTGGTCTTCCTGGGAATCGCCACGTCGCCTCCCGGCGACAGCGTTGGCCTGCCGTACGGGTTCAGGCAACCCGTCAACGCAATCGCCAGCACCAGCAGCGTTCGCACTGGGCGGAGTGCTTGCGCTGAGCGAAGCCAGTGTGAATGTGGCCACTTCGCCATGAGGACCTCGGGAGAGGGATAAGGAAATAGTACAGGTCCGCGCCTCCACAGTTCCGGTGGGGCGCTGCACCTTGCGCCCGTCCCAGGAGCAGAATAAGTTAGTTGCACCTAACTTATCATTTAGTCGCGCATTTCATGTCGTCTGCCCCACAACTCAAGGTCGAAACACCGCCGCCCGCGCGCCGCTCGGACGGCTGGCGCCAGTCCCGTGTCGCGCCAAGTCTCGCCGAGGTCTATCGCTCGGTTGATGTGCAAAAGGCCGGCTTCTGGAAGAAAATCCTCGCCTTCGCCGGACCGGGCTATCTCGTGGCCGTCGGCTACATGGATCCGGGCAACTGGGCCACCGACCTCGCCGGCGGATCCAAGTTCGGCTACACGCTGCTGTGCGTGATCCTGATATCGAACCTGATGGCGATTCTGCTTCAGGGCCTATCTGCCAAGCTCGGCATTGTCACGGGACGTGACCTCGCGCAAGCGTGCCACGACCATTACGGGCCCAAGACCAACTTCATGCTCTGGGTTCTGTGCGAGATCGCCATCGCCGCGTGCGACCTGGCCGAGGTCATCGGCGCGGCCATCGCACTCAACCTGCTGTTCGGCATCCCGCTCGGATGGGGTGTGGCCATCACCGCGCTCGACGTCATGCTGGTGCTGTACCTCCAGAACAAGGGCTTTCGTATTTTGGAAGCGATCGTCATCGCGCTGGTGCTGACGGTGGGCGCCGCGTTCCTCTTCGAGATTCTTCTGGCCAAGCCGGACGTCGGCGATGTGCTTCGCGGCTTCATTCCGTCGGCCAGCATCCTCACGAACAAGGACCAACTCTACATCGCCATCGGCATCCTCGGCGCCACGGTCATGCCGCACAACCTGTATCTGCACTCATCCATCGTTCAGACGCGGAAATACGAGGAGACGACGGCCGGCAAGAAGGAAGCGTTCAAGTTCGCCTTCCTCGACTCCACCATCGCGCTCAGCTTTGCGCTCTTCATCAACGCGGCGATCCTCATCGTGGCGGCGGCAAGCTTCCATACCACCGGCCGCACCGAGGTCGCAGAAATCCAGGACGCCTACCAGCTTCTCACGCCGCTGCTCGGCGCGGGGGCCAGCACCATGTTTGCCGTGGCGCTCCTGGCGTCCGGCTTGAACGCGACGCTTACGGGCACTCTGGCCGGCCAGATCGTGATGGAAGGCTTCCTCAACATCCGCCTGCGTCCATGGCTGCGCCGCCTCATTACGCGCGGTATCGCCATCGTGCCGGCCGCGATTGTCGCTATTCTCTACGGCGCCAGCGGCACGGCCAGGTTACTCATCCTGAGCCAGGTGATCCTCAGCCTCCAGCTCTCGTTCGCAGTGTTCCCGCTCGTCATGTTCACGTCGGACAAGAAGAAGATGGGCGAGTTCGCCAATCCGATGTGGGTGAAGATGCTTGCGTACACCGTCGCACTGATAATCGCCACGCTGAATGCGTGGCTGCTGTACCAAACCATCGCCGCGTGGCTCGCCTGATGTACAAGCGCATCCTGGTTCCGCTCGAGAACACCAAGACGGACGCGGCGGTCATCGCGCACGTGACGCAGCTGGCCAAGCTCTGCGGCGCGGGCATCGTTCTCATCCACGTCGCCGATGGCTGGGTGGCGCGCAACGCCAACCAGCTGGACCTGCGCGAGTCCGAAGAAATGAAGAACGACATGGCGTACCTCGATCGCGTCAGCGCCGAGATGGAGGCGAGTGGTGTGGACGCGGAGGGCGTGTTGGCCGGCGGCGACCCGTCCGCCGAGATCTGCGCCGCCGCCGACCGGGAGAAGTGCGATCTCATCGCCATGTCCACGCACGGCCACGGCTTCGTGCAGGACGTGATTCGCGGCAGCGTCGCCAACCAGGTGCGTCACCAGACGCGCATTCCAGTCCTGATGGTGCGGGGCGACGAGGTGGCCAAGTGAGCGCCGCGCGCGCGATCAAGATCGTGCCGGGCCTCTCGGGCCCGGTCGAGGACTACCTCAAGGCCATCTATGACCTGGAACGCAGCGGGGAACCCGCCGAGACAAACGCGATTGCCAAGCGGCTCAGCATTGCGCCGCCCTCGGTGAGCGGCATGGTGCGTCGTCTGGCGCGCTACGGGCTCATCACGCACGAGAAGTATCACGGCGCGCGTCTCACTGCCGCTGGCCGCAAGGCGGCGTTGCAGACGATTCGTCGCCACCGCGTCATCGAGGCCTATCTCACCGAGGCGCTGGGCTACTCGTGGGACCGCGTGCACGACGAAGCCGAGCGGCTGGAGCATGCCGCCAGCGACGAGTTGATCGATCGCATGGCCAAGGCCATCGGCGAGCCGGAGACCGATCCGCACGGCGCGCCGATCCCGACGCGTGAAGGGACGCTGAAGGAAAAAGCGGTGGTGACGCTGGCGTCGCTCAGCGCCGGGGCGACGGCGCGCGTCGAGCGCGTGAGCGACGACAGTCCGGAACGCCTTCGATACCTCAAGGAACTGGGTGTCGTTCCCGGAGCGACGGTGAAGCTGGTGGAGCGCGCGCCGTTTGACGGACCTATCACGATCAAAGTCGGCGCTAGCAAGCATGCCGTCGGCGCCGAGCTCGCTGCGCAGATCCTTGTAGCGCGTCGATAGCCCACGAAGAATCGGCGCCGCAGGCGCCGCCGAGCACAGTTCTCCGGCGCGAAGCGCCGGCCGAGAACAGGTCGGCGAAGCCGGCCGAGAACAGGTCGGCGAAGCCGGCCGAGAACGCGGCAAAGCCGCCGCCCGAGAACAGAGGATTGACGGCGCGCCCTTCTGCTCGGAACCTTAAGTAATGGCGTCAATCCGATTGGGCACCCAAGGCTGGAACTACGACGCCTGGACGGGCCCCTTTTATCCGGAAGGGACGAAAGCTGTCGACTTCCTCGGCATCTACTCGCGCGCGTTCGACACCGTCGAGGTGGACTCGACGTTCTATGCGGCACCGGCCGCAAAGACGATCCGTGGTTGGGCGCAGCGCACGCCGCCCGGGTTCACGTTCGCGCTCAAGATGCCGCAGGAGATCACGCACGAGCGCCGTCTCCGCGACGTCACCGATCTCACGAAGGAATTCTGCGACCGCGCCCGCGAGCTTGAGGACAAGCTCGGCCCGGTGTTGCTCCAGATGGGGCCCGATTTTGGCGCCGCCGAGTTGCCCGCGCTGGCGAAGTTCCTGCCGACGCTGCCGCAGGACATCGCGTTCGCCATTGAGTTCCGCGACAAGAACTGGATCAACGACGGCGTCATCGCGCTGCTGGCCGAGCACAACGTGTCGCTGGCGCTCACGGATGCGCGCTGGATTCCGCGGAAGCAAATGCTGTCGTGCGCAGAGCGTCCAACCGCGGACTTTGTCTATCTGCGTTGGATGGGCGCCGACCGCGAGATCGTGGATTACTCGCGCATCCAGATTGATCGCACGCGCGAGCTGGAGTTGTGGCAGGGCGTCATTACACAGTTGGCCGCGAAAGGACGTACCATATACGGCTACGTGAACAACCACTTCGCCGGCCACTCACCCGCGTCGGTGCGGGACCTGCAACGGATGCTCAACCTGAAGCCCGTATTGCCCGACCAGCTTGGCGAACAAATGACCCTCTTTTAACCATGGCGACGCCCGTCCGCCGCACGACGCCGAAGTATGCGGCCCATGCGTTGATGGAGGAGCTGCGTGACGCACCGTCATTCGCGTGGCTCGGCGCTGTTGTCACCGTCGGCGCCTTCTGCGTCATGATCGGTGTGTACTGGGACATCTCGTGGCACATGACCATCGGGCGCGACACGTTCTGGACGCCAGCGCACCTCTTGATCCAGGCTGGCGGGCTCATCGCCGGACTCTCATCCGGCTACGCGGCGATCCGCACGACGTTCGGTGGCAGCGTCGCCGCCCGGGACAACTCCGTCACCTTCTGGGGATTCAAGGCGCCACTCGGCGCGTGGGTCGCGATCTGGGGCTGCTTCGCGATGGTGTCGTCCGCGCCGTTCGATAACTGGTGGCACGACGCGTACGGACTGGACGTCCGCATCATCAGCCCGCCACACATGGTGTTGGCGATGGGCATCGCCGGCGTCGGCATCGGCGCGTTGCTCCTCACGCTAGCGGCGCAGAATCGCGACGGAAAGCAGCAGCGCGGAACGACGTGGCTCTTCCTGATCGCCGGTTCACTGCTGTTCATGGACCGCGCCATCATGCTGACCGAGTACAGCTGGAGCAACCTGATGCACAATGGCGCGTTCTATCGCGCGTCGGCGTTGGCGTACCCGATGGCGCTGGTGCTGATGGCGCGCGCGTCCAAGATGAAATGGGCGGCCACGATCACAGCCGGCATCTTCACGGCGCTGATGCTGGCACTCATGTGGATCATCCAGCTGTTTCCGGCGACGCCGAAACTGGGGCCCATCTACCAGAACATCACTCATATGGTAGCGATGGACTTCCCGGTGCTCGTCCTTGTGCCGGCCATAGGCATCGACCTCGTAATGCAACGGCTCAAGCTGCGGCCGCTGCTGCTGGCGCCGGTATTATCCGTCGTGTTCGTGCTGCTGTTCCTCGCGGTGCAATGGCCGTTCGGGTCGTTCCTGATGTCGCCTGCAGCGCGCAACTGGTTCTTCAACGCCGACAACTTCGTCTACTGGATGACGCAGCGTGGCGTGGAGGCTTCGCGCACCTGGCAGGACAACCGGAACGCGGCGCAATTTGTTGTGCAACTCGGCTATGCCGTGCTGATCGGTTCGTTCTCGAGCTGGGTTGGACTCCACTTCGGGAACTGGATGACGAAGGTGCGCCGATGAAGGCGCAGGGTACGGGGTTCAGGGTGCTGGGGATCCTCGGCATCGCCATGCTTGTCTCGGCGCACGTGGGTTCGCCCGATGTCATCTTCAAGGGAAAGGCCGGCGCGTACGACGTCAGCGTTGTCATTCGTCCACCCGAAGTTGTGCCCGGCATCGCACGCGTGACCGTGCGCGCGCCCGCAAGCGTCACAGGCGTCACGATCCGCCCGGTATACTGGCGCGCCGGTGCGAAGGGCGCACCGTCCGCAGACGCGATGCAAGCCGTGGGCGACGAAGGAACGTTCCAGGGTTCGTTGTGGCTCATGGCGCGCGGCGCGTACAGCGTGGACGTGTCGGTGGAAGGTCCGTCCGGTTCAGGCAGTGTGTCCGTGCCGATCGCGTCGGTTGCCACGGGGCGGCTTGAGCTCGACGGTCCGCTCGCAGCGATCCTCGCAGTGCTCGGCCTGTTCTTGATGACCGGGCTCATCAACATCGTGCGCAAAGCGGCGGGTGAGGGCTTGCTCGCCCCCGGCAAACAGTTGAGCGACGCAGGTGTGCGTACGACGCGAATCGCCGGGGCCGTAGCGCTGATTGTGCTTTCCCTCGCGGTATTCGGTGGCGCGCGGTGGTGGAATTCGGTGGACCGGGCCTACCAGCGCACCATTTACAAGCCGCCGGCGCTGCAAGTGTCGCTCTCCAATGGCGTCCTCAAGCTGGCGGCGACCGATACGCAATACATGCCGGGGAGTGGGCGCGTGTTGGGGTACGTGCCAGACCATGGCAAGCTGATGCACCTGTTCGTGATCAAGCAGGATGACGCGCGCGCGTTTGCACACCTGCACCCGCGCCCGGACACCGGGAGCGTTCCGGCATTCACAACGACGCTGCCGCCGCTGCCCGCTGGGAAATATTTTCTCTACGGTGACGTGGTGCAGGAGACCGGGTTTGAGCGCACGATGCGCGGCACACTGGACGTGAGCGGCGTGCTGGCGCGATACGTGAGCGCTGATCCGGACGATGCGTGGTTCATTGGCGAGGCGTCCACAACCGGCGTCGCCAAACTGGCCGATGGTTCCGTCATGACACTCACGACGACAGCGAAGTCGGTCGCGCGCGAAGAAGTGACCCTCGGCGTCAGCGTGACGGACGCGGGCGGAAAGCCGGTTCCGCTCGAGCCCTACCTGGGCATGACAGCACACGCCGTTGTGCTCCGCATGGACGGTGAGGTGTACGTGCACCTGCATCCGATGGGCACCGTTACCGTTGCCGCACAGGACGTGTTCGCAACCCGCAATCGTGGCGACACGACCGCGACCGGCGCGCTGAACATCGTTTCGCATGCGAGCATGCCGGGGATGGCTGCGCCAGCCGCCGGATCAGCCACGAGTTTCCCGTACGCGTTCCCGCGTCCCGGCGACTACCGCCTGTTCGTCCAGGTGAAGCGGAATGGGCGCATATTGACCGGCGCCTTCGCGATCGCCGTCGACTCAGCGGCCACGAAGTAGCGATCTTTCTGCGGTGCCACGCCGAATTGTCGTCTTCAGCGTCCTCGCGGTCGTGCTCGCCGCGGTGTTCGTGCGGTTTGGCTTCTGGCAGTTGAGCCGTCTGACCGAGCGACGTGACCGCAACGCCGCGATGAGTAGCCAGCTCGCGCAGGCGGAAGTGCCGTGGGCTCAACTGAAGACGAATTCGCGGCCGGCCGCGTATCGGCGCGTCGTCCTGGAGGGCGTTGCGGACACGGCCAGCGAGTTTCTTGTGACGGGGCGGTCGCGGAATGGTTCACCCGGCGTACACATCATCACGCCGGTCCGCGTAGCGGGCGACAGCGCCGTGCTGGTCAATCGCGGGTGGGTCTACGCGCCGGACGCTGCGACCATCGACCTGCCACGCTGGCGCGAACGCCGGACCACAATTCACGGCTACACCCTGCGAGTGCCGGACGACGGGACCCACGCGACTGTCGGAACACGTGCGGTGCGGAACTTCGGATTCCAAGGAGTTCGCGAACTGGTCGCCTATCCAACTAGCGCGCTGTACGTCGTGGCGCGGGACTCCGGCCACATCGATTCGGTCCCCGCGCGCCTACCGATGCCCGCGCTCAACGACGGACCGCACCTGAACTACGCAATCCAGTGGTTTTTCTTCGCGCTGATTGCCCTTGCCGGCGCTGGCATTGTGGCTCGACAATCGATGAGCAGAGTATCTTGAGGCATGTCGTCAACGAAGCAATTGGCAGGCGCTGATGAGGCGCGCGATGTAGCTGAAGCCGCGCGCGAGAGTGAGTGGGCCGGGGGCAGTTTCGTGCGCGACCTCTTCCTCGGACGCTTTTCGCTGGGTCTCATCGACCCGTATCCCAAGGCCGATCCCGCAGAGGAACGCCGCGCCGCGCCGTTCATGGCCAAGCTCCGCGATTTCCTGAATCGCGTTGACGCCGACATGGTCGACCGCACCGGCGAGATTCCCGAGTCGTACGTGCAGGAACTGCGTGAGATGGGCGCGTTCGGCATCAAGATCCCGCGCGAGTACGGCGGCCTGGGCCTCTCGTATACGAGCTATGTGAAGGCGATGGCGATGGTGACCTCCAAGGACGGTTCGCTCACCGCGTTGCTATCCGCGCACCAGTCCATCGGGCTCCCGCAGCCGCTCGCGCTTTTCGGCAGCGACGAGCAAAAGGCGAAATTCTTGCCGCGCCTTGCTAAGGGAGAGATCTCCGCATTCGCGCTCACGGAGACGCACGCGGGCAGCGACCCGGCCAACATGGAGACCACGGCCACACCGAGCGCGGATGGAAAGGAGTTCATCCTCAACGGCGACAAGCTGTGGTGCACCAATGGTACGCGCGCCGGTCTTTTCGTCGTGATGGCGCGCACGCCGGACGTCGTCGTGAAAGGCAAGCCGCGCAAGCAGATCACGGCGTTCATCGTGGAGCGGAAGTGGGCGGGCGTGGAGGTTGCGCATCGCTGCCGCTTCATGGGCCTCAAGGCCATCGAGAACGGCGTCATCCGCTTCACCAACGTCCGGGTGCCGCGCGAGAACGTTCTCTGGGGTGAAGGGAAGGGACTCAAGCTCGCGCTCGTCACGCTCAACACCGGGCGGCTCACGCTGCCGGCCAGCACGGCCGGCGGTTGCAAAGCGTTGCTTCTGGCGACGCGCACGTGGGCGGCCGAGCGCGTGCAGTGGGGCGTGCCCGTGGGCAAGCATGAGGCGGTTGCGCGGAAAATCGGCCTGATGGCGGCCAACACGTATGCCATGGAAGCGATCTCGTTCCTCACGGTTGGTCTCGCCGAGCGCGGCGACTACGACATCCGCCTCGAGGCCGCGATCGCCAAGATGTACAACACCGAGCATGGCTGGCGCATCGTGGACGACGCGCTCCAGGTGCGCGGCGGCCGTGGGTACGAAACGGCGGACTCGCTACGCGCGCGCGGCGACAAACCCATAGCGATCGAGCGCGCGATGCGCGATTCGCGCATCAACCTGATCTTCGAGGGCTCGTCGGAGATCATGCGCTTGTTCATCGCCCGCGAGGCGGTGGACCACCACTTCAAGACTGCATTCGCGTTGGTCGATCCGAAATCCAGCGGCGCCGAGAAGGCGGCGGCCTTCGGCCGGGTGATGAAGTTCTATCCGTTCTGGTATCCGGCGCGTTGGTTCGGCGCGGGGCAGATCCCCTTCGCGTTCAGCGAGTTCGGCGCGCTGGCCACACACCTGCGCTGGGCCGAACGGCATTCGCGCAAGCTGGGCCGCTCGCTGTTCCACGCGATGGTGCGCTTCGGCCCCAAGTTGGAGAAGAAGCAGATGGTGCTGTTCCGCGCGGTGGACATCGGCGCCGAACTCTTCGCCATGGCGGCAACCTGCTCCAAAGCCAAGGCAGACGCGGCGGCCGGAAACGCCGGCGCCACCGCGCTCGCGGACGTCTTCTGTCGCGAAGCCCGCATCCGTGTGAAAGAACTGTTCCGCAATCTGTATGGCCCCACCGACGACCGCGTGTACCGTCTGAGTCAGCAGGTGCTGCGGGGGGAACACGCGTGGATCGAGACCGGGATCATCTCGCCGCTCGGTGACGCCGGCGAAGAGCGAATCGAGGCCGCGGTCGCCGAAGCGGTGGGCGTCTAGCTGGTCGCTGGCTTGCCGTTGGTCCCGCGCTGAAGCAGGACCACGGCAACCGCAATGAGCGCGCCCCCGGCAACGGTGGACATCGTCATCGGCTGACTCAGGAACAGGGCGGCAAGGACTGCCGTAAAGAAAGGCTCCACCGTTGAGACGATTGCTGTGCGCACGGGTCCGAGGACAGCCAGTCCCCGCAGGAATACGATGAACGCGCCAACGGTGCAGAATAGTGCGAGCGCAATGATCGACCACCAACCCGTGGCGGGGTACCGCAGCGAGAGTTCTCCCTGCGACATCGCGGCGACGCCCAGGAACACCGCGGCGCCGGCCGTCATGTACATCGCCGTCGCCACCGGAGTCAGCTCGCGTTGCATCGCGGAGATCATCGGGATGTATACGGCGTACATCGCCGCCGAGACCAGCGCGAGCATGATCCCCGTCGGGTGCAGCGAATCGCTGCCCGGTGCGCCGATCATCACGAAGATGCCGCCGAGTGACAACGCGAGGGCAAGCATGCGCGTCGTGGTCAGCGGTTCGCTGTGGCGGACGCGCGCCAGGATCGCCACCATCGCAGGATATGTATAGAAGAGGAAGGCAAGCGTTCCGGCGCTGATGTAGCGAAGCGCGGACAAGCTCACAACGGCGATCAGCGACTGCATCAACCCGGCGGTCATCATGGCGCGGAAACCGCGCCCGTCCGGGCGGCGGCCACTGTAGACGAGTACGCCGAACAACACGAGTGCGGCGAGGGCGTACCGCCACGCCAGCACTCCCAGCAACGGAGTGCCGGCGTTGGTGGCGAGCTGCACAAGAATGGAAATCGCGCCGAACCCGCAGGCGCCCATTGCCACGTACAGCGTCGCGCGGCGTTGCGCCGCCGCCGGAGTTACACTGGCGACGGTCAGAGCAGCGTTCCCCGCAGCAGCAACAACGCGACCATGAAGTAGATGATGAGTCCGGTGACGTCCACGAGCGTCGCCACGAACGGCGCGGAGGCGCTGGCGGGGTCCAGTCCGAGCCGGCGCAGGAGGAACGGCAGCATCGAGCCAACCATTGATCCGAAGGCCACGACGCCGGTGACCGAAATGCCGACGGTCATTGCAAGCAGCCAGTAGTGCTCGCCGTAATCCCACAGGCCCATCCGCTGCCACAGCACCACGCGGAACACGCCGAGCACGCCGAGGATCGCGCCGAGCGTCAGGCCTGTTGGGAGCTCGCGAAGCGCGACGCGCCACCAGTCCTTGACCTGCAGCTCACCCAACGCCATCGCGCGGATGATCAGCGAGGTGGCCTGCGATCCCGAGTTGCCGCCCGAGCTCACAATCAGGGGAACGAAGAGCGACAGCACCAACGCGCGTTTCAGCTCCTCCTCGAATCCTTGCATCGCACTGGCGGTGAACAACTCGCCGATGAACAACAGGCACAACCACACCCCGCGCTTCTTGATCATGCTCCAGAAGCCGATGGACGTGTACGGCTCATCCAGGGCTTCCATGCCGCCCATCTTCTGCACGTCTTCGGTCTGCTCCTGCACGATGACGTCAATGACGTCGTCGACGGTGACGACACCCATCAGGTGGCCGCTCTCGCTCACCACCGGCACCGCGATCAGGTCATAATTGGCGGTGATGCGGGCGACCTCCTGACGGTCAGTGGCCGGCGTCACGCTGACCACCTCGGTGCGGGCCACATCGGCGATCGTCGCACCGGGCGCCGCGGCGAGCAGTTCACGCAGCGACAGCACACCGTGTAGACGCCCTTCGGTGGTGGTGGCGTAGATCGCGTACGTCGCTTCCTTGCGGCCCGATCGCGCCATCGCGCGCACGGAGGCGAACACCTCGTCCACCGTCGCGCCCTCGGACACCGAGATGAACTCCGTCGTCATCAGGCCACCGGCCGTATCTGGATCGTACTGCCGCAGCTTCTCGGTCTCGGCGCGCGCCTCGGCGGGCAGTTCCGAGACGATGTCGTCGGCGACGTCCTCGTCGATCGTCTCGAGCGCGTCAGCGCGGTCGTCAGGCGTCATCTGCGAGACCATCGCCGCGGCCTCGCTGGTCGGGATCTCTTCGAGCACCTCGGCACGAAGATCCTCGGCCAGGTACTCCAGGACGTCGGCCGCCCGCGCTTTCGGCAGGGCTGCGAGAAATGCCGCAACGTGCTCGCGCGGGATCAGCTCCGCGACGTCCGCGAGGTCCGCGGGATGCAAGTCTTCAGTTTCGGCCGCCAGGGACGACGGATTTTCCTCGAGCAGGTCGAGGATGTCCGGGGCCAGCAATGTCGCCAGCGGCTTCTCCTGGGGGTCGAACGGCATGGGCGGGAAGTTGGTAGGGAGCAGTGGGTACGGGCTAGGTGCAACGCGGCGCGGAACTCGGCGGCCAACGTTTCCGTAGTTGCCGGTGTCAGATGAGAGGCACAAATCTGGTAGTTGCTAGATTTCCAGCACTATGCTAGATTTCTAGCAGTAGGGACTCGCCGTCGAGTCGACCCCGTACCCATCAGCCACGGAAGAAGAGTCATGCAGACCGTCAGGATCGCGGCCATCGCACTCGCCGCAATTGCCAGTACAGCGTTGGCGCAGGGACCGTCCGATGGACGACGTTCCGCCCCACGGACGACCGCCTCTGGGGCTTCTCCCTCCAGCTCAACCGTCGCTGTCGCGGCCAGGGCCACTACCGCTCCCATCATCGATGGACGTCCCGATGACGCCATTTGGGCCACGGCGCAGGTGATCGAAGGGTTCCGCGTGTTCGATCCCATCGAGGACGGCGAGCCGCGCTTCCAGACTCAGGCTCGGGTCGCGTACGACGAACGCTTCATCTATGTCATCGTGCGCGCGTTCGATCCGCACCCCGACAGCATCAAGGCGCTCCTGGCGCGTCGTGACGAGAGGACGTCGTCGGACGAGATCAAGGTCCTGATCGATTCCTATCACGACAAGCGCAGTGGATTCCAGTTTGCCGTCAATCCGGCAGGCGTCAAGCGTGACATCGCGATCTTCAACGATTCCAACGAGGACATCTCTTGGGACGCTGTGTGGGACGCATCCGCCCGCATCGACTCTCTTGGTTGGGTGGCGGAATTCCGCATTCCGCTGAGCCAGCTGCGCTACTCCCGCGCGGACCAACACACGTTCGGTCTGGCGATCACGCGCGACATCGCGCGGCACAACGAGCGTCACAGCTGGCCGCTGTACCGCCGTTCGCAGTCCGGCATCGCGTCACAGTTTGGCGAGCTCACCGGCATACGCGGCATTGCGTCGCCGCGCCGGCTCGAAGTGGCGCCGTACTCGGTTGCGAAGACCGGCAACGTGCCGCAGTACTTCGGGCCCGGTTACATGATGCGCAGTCAGGGGACGGTGGGTGCGGACGTGAAGTACGGCCTGACATCGAACCTCACGCTCGACGCGACCGTGAATCCCGACTTCGGCCAGGTCGAGGCGGATCCTTCGGTGCTCAACCTGAGTGCCTTCGAGAGCTTCTTCTCGGAGCGTCGCCCGTTCTTCCTGGAAGGACAGGGCATGTTCAGCTTCGATCTTAGTTGCAACGACGGAGCGTGTTCCGGCCTGTTCTACTCGCGCCGCATCGGCCGGTCCCCGCAGCTGGGCAACATGTACTACGCCAACGACAACCCGACGGCCTCCAACATTCTTGGCGCCGCGAAGCTGACGGGGCGGCTGAAGAACGGCATGTCCGTGGGCTTTCTCAACGCGACCACCGACCGCGAGCTGGGCGTCTTCGATACCACGGTCGGCGGCGTGCGCCTGGACCGGAAGACCATTGAGCCGCTGACCAACTACGCTGTTGGCAGGCTGCAGCAGGAGCTTCGGGGTGGCCGCAGCATCATTGGCGTGATGGCCACCAACGTGCACCGCGATCTCGATTCGTGGACGCGCAACTTTCTGCGGTCTGACGCCAGCGCCGTCGGTCTCGACACGCGGCACGAAACCAAGGACCGGCGCTTCGCGCTGAACGGGTACGTCGCCGCCAGCAACGTGCGCGGATCAGCGAAGGCTATTGCGTCCACGCAGCGCAGCGGCGTTCACAACTTCCAGCGTCGTGACGACGACCTCGCATACGACACCACCCGCACGTCTCTCTCGGGAGCGTCGTTCCAGGTCAATTTCAACAAGAACGGCGGCGGCATCACCCGCTTCAGCACCGGCTACCAGTACCACTCGCCGGGCTTCGAGATCAACGACGTCGGCTTTCTCTCTCGCGCCAACGCGCAGAACCAGTACCTCTGGTATGCCCTTCAATTGCGCACGCCAACGAAAGTCTACCGTTCGTGGCAGACAAACTTCAACCAGTGGACCAACTGGACCGCAGACGGCATGCGTCAGGAGCTGGGCGGGAACATCAACTCACACATGCAGCTCAAGAGCAACATCTGGCTCCATTTCGGTCAGGGTGGCAATGCGCTGGCGCCGTCATACTGCGACGCGTGCTCCCGCGGCGGTCCGGCGGTGCGGCAGTCCACGTCATTTTGGGGCTGGGCCGGTGCGGAGGGCGACGGCCGGAAGTCCATTGTGCCGTACTTCTTCACGCGGTGGGCGCGCGGAGACGAAGGTCGCTCGAAAGGCTTCGGAATCGATCCGTCGGTCACCATCAAGGTTGCCAGCCGCTTCAGCGCCAATGTCGGCGTGAGTTACGGCGAGGACATCAACGATGCGCAGTGGTACAACAACTACGGGGACGTCACAACCGACACCGCGCACGTCACGTTCGCACGACTGAGCCAGAAGACGCTCTCCACGAATCTGCGACTCAACTACACGATGTCGCCGACGCTGTCGCTCCAGATGTATGCCCAGCCGTTCATGACCGGCGGCGACTATTCGGACTGGCGCGAAATGACGAACCCTCGCGGCGTCGGTTATCAGGACCGCTGGTCGCCGTACGGCGCGAGCCCACTGGACGATGGGTTCAACTTCCGGCAGTACCGGTCCAATTCGGTGCTCCGTTGGGAGTACCGGCCGGGATCAGCGCTGTACTTCGTGTGGGCGCAAGAGCGCACGTCGGCAGACGGGGGCCAGGGCCGTTCGCCGTTCAATGCGGGCGACGACCTGCGGTCGCTGTTCCGGTCGCACCCCGGGAACGTGTTCCTGATCAAGGGATCGTACTGGTTGAGCCTGTAGACTCAGGCGGAAGTCGTCTTCACGCGGATAACGCGGATGACGC